>JAOTVR010000015.1 GCA_029863305.1 Gammaproteobacteria bacterium
CAGTGAACTCCCCCTGTGGGAGCAGCGGCTTTTTTTCGTCGAGGACCAGGTGATGCTGACTGAGGCGATAGCTCTTGTAGATCTGCTGCAGCCGCGACGACGTTGCCGCACTCAGGTACCCGGCCGTCGCCAATGCCTCGAGTTGTCGGATGTTGTCAGAGTAGAAGAACAGGCCCGGGTGCTGGCCGGCGTTTGCCAGTACGAGGAACTGCACAATGAATTCAATGTCGGCAATACCGCCAGCGCCCTGTTTCAGGTCAAACAACAGCGTGTCACTCTTGTCCAGCTTCGCACGCATGCGCCGACGCATATCGATTACGTCGTTGACCAGCGTCTCCCTGCGCACTCTGTACGACAATGTTTCGGCACGAATTCGTTCGAACTCCCTGGCAATACGGGCGCTGCCTGCAACCGGCCGGGCGCGCAGCAAAGCCTGGTGCTCCCAGGTCCAGGCATTGTCTTCCTGATAGCGCTCGAACGCCTCGAGGCTGCTGACCATCACGCCGGACTGGCCGTCTGGCCGCAGGCGCATGTCCAGTTCATAGAGCATGCCGGAACCCGTCTGTGACGTCAGAAACAATACGAGGCGACGGACCAGGCGCGTAAAGAAGGTCGAGTTTTCAAGTTGCCGTTCGCCGCTCGTTCGTTGTTGCGTGCCGCACGAGTCGTGCAGAAAAACGAGATCCAGATCGGAGCCGTAAGACAGCTCGAGGCCGCCGAGCTTGCCGTAGCCGATGATTCCAAAGCCTGCCTCGTGCCGCTCGCCGTCCACGATGTATTCGGGCACGCCGTGCTTGTCCGTCATATCGGACCACGCAATTCCCAGCGCATACCCCAGGACTGTTTCGGCCAGAAACGTCAGGCTATCGCTAACCTTCATGATTGGCAGGTTGCCGGTGAAATCGGCGACCGCAACGCGAAACATGCTTGCGCGCTGGAATTCACCCAGTATCGTCATCTGCGTCTCACTGTCGTCTGCGCTGACGTGTGCGACGCGGTGTTCGAGTTCCGCATCGAATTCTGCTTTCAGAATTGGCGTCGAATCGACCCGCGGTTCGAGCAGTTCATCGAGTAGTACCGGATACCTTGCAAGCTGCTCGGCGATATAGGAACTACGCTCGCACAGTCGGACCAGCCGTTCCATCACCATTTCGTTTTCATTCAGCAACGCCAGGTACGCGCTTCGTCGCAGAATTTTTTCTATAACACCAACTATGCGTCGCAAGGCTACCAGCGGCTCCTTGCAGTCCCGGATCAGCAGCAGCAGGTTCGGCATGAACTGTCGCAATCGCCGCCGTGCGATCGACCCGAGCTGGGCGGTGGCGGGAGCCGTCGAAAATGCCACGGCACACTCCGCAATGTCCTGCGCATTCGTGAAACCGTCAGCGGTGAGCAGTTGCGCCCACTCCGCGGCATCGGCATTACGTTCCCAGAGTTCGGCAAGGCGCTGTCGCAGACCATCGTTCGCCGTAGCGTCATGACCGCGGAACGCAATTGCTTCGAATTGTCGCGTTACGTTGCCACGATGAGCATCGAGCGCCTCGAGCAGTGCGCCCCAGTCCGAATATCGCATCGCCAGGCAAAGTCGAGCACGGTCGATTTCGCTGGTCGGCAGATCGTGCAGTTGCTGGTCGCGAATCGCCTGAATGAAGTTCTCGAGGCGGCGCAAGAAGATGTACGCCCCGCGCAGCTCATCGGCATCTGACGGCTTCATTCCGTCACGCCCGACAAGCTTCGGCAGAACCTGCAACAGTCCGTGCTCCTGCAACTCGGGCCGGCTGCCGCCACGCACCAGTTGCAGGGACTGCACGATGAACTCGATTTCCCGAATTCCACCCGGGCCCAGCTTGATGTTGTCCGCCATTTCACGTCGCTGCACCTCGGCAGCGATCAAGCCGTGCATCTTGCGGAGCGACTCAAATACGCCGAAATCGAGATAACGCCGGTAAACGAAGGGTCCGATGAGGTCTTTCCGCAATGCATCCGCGACCGGGCGCGGTGGCTGCGGCCCGACGACACGGGCCTTCACATACGCATACCTTTCCCAGTCACGACCATGCTGCAAGAGGTATGACTCCAGCGCCGCGAATCCAACAACCGGCGGCCCACTTTCGCCAAACGGCCGCAAACGCGTGTCGATACGAAAAGCGAAGCCGTCAGCGGTAACTTCATCGAGCAATGCGATGATGTGGCGCGACATACGCGTGAAGTATTCCTGAGCGCTCAGGCATTTCGCGCCGTCGCTTTCCCCTGCGGATGGAAACAGAAAGATCAGATCGATGTCGGAAGAAAAATTGAGCTCGTTACCACCCAGCTTGCCCATGCCCAGAATGACGATCGAAACCGGTTCCCCATGCGCATCGCGGACGACGCCATAACGGTCAAGCAGCAGTCGCGACGCGATTTCTGCCGCCGCATCCAGTTGCCGATCAGCGAGATGGGAAAGCCCGGCTACCGTCTGATCGAGCGTCGCACTGCCGCTGATTTCCCGCCAAAGGATGCGCAACAGGAAGCGATGACGAAAGCGCCGCAGTTGCTCCTTGGCAGCGTCGATTTCAACATCCGCTTGCTGCATCCGGGATGTGAAAGCCTCGACTTCATCCGGATCGGGGACTTCATCGATGCGATCTTGATTCTCGACAAACCACTGCCACTCGCGCAGCAGCGTGTTGGCGGCGAAGTCGCTGCAGGCGACGACCCTTGCAAGCTGCGCAATCACCTTTTCCTCAAGGCGGTCCGTCTGCTGCAGTGCCGAAATCCGTTCAAACCACCGTGAAGCGATATCTGCAAGATCCGTCGGTAGCGCATCGATCGACGCTTCAATAGTCGCTATCTGACTCACGCTCATGACTGCGAGTCTATCAGGACCAGCAATTTTTGAAGACTATGACGCGTCAGGCTCGTGCGACATTACAGTGGACGAGATGGGGAATCTGCGGTAACCCGAAGCTTGTTACATCGAGTCTTCTGCGGTAGCGCTGGCCGCTGGTGTGGTGGCACGAAACTCATCCGCGCCCGAATCGACGTGTAATGTGTAGAACTGATTCTTCAGCTTGCAGTCCATGCAATACAGTGAATGCTCGCCCTCGGTCTCAGGTGTCTGCCATTCAATCGAGCCGGAGCTGCGTGGCGCTATGGTCAGGTCGTCGACTCCCATGTTGTCGCTCCTGAACGTGTACGGCCGAATTCCCGAATTCTGGATCACCAACTGCACACTGGTGCCGGGACGAATACTGATTTGGGAAGGAATGAAGCGACCACGTTTTGCGAGGGTTCGAGCCACCTGCATCGTTCCAAGATAAGAAACATAGGCGGAGATGGCAGATATCTCGTCCGCGGTGATGGCGTTTTTCACGACTACCATCTCCGGAGTCGCGTCGATTGCGGCGCGGATAGCGCCCTCTGTAGCGCCCCGAATGTAGGGGCCCACCCCAAGGTCACCTTCAGCGTACTCGCCATGACAGGTCTTGCAGCCTACACCGGCGACTTCGTCAAATACCCTGGCACCCTCGGCAAGCAAGGCTTCATCGCCAAGTAACGGCGGGGAAAGCGACAGTAGGAGCAGCGGTACTGCGAAGCGCGTGCGTTTTTTCAGGTAGTCAACAGCCTTCATCAAATGCCCTCTCAAAACTCACCGGCGATGAGCTTGCGTTTCAGGTCCAGCGCACTTCCGTGTAGACCGTTCATATCCGACAAGGTTTCTCCCGGCTCCTGCCAGCCATTCGGGTAGGATACGAAGGCACCGGAGTGCGTGCTGCCGCCGTTGGGCAACGGAATTCGCGCAGTCACTTCCCGCAGGTCGAGATCAAAGACAACCACTTCGAAACTCGCGTTGCAGCTGATCCATAGCTCATTGGCTTCGGGATCCGGGTGCAAGGTACCGTGATCACCGCGAATACAACCCGTATAAAACTGGTTCATTGCTCTGGACCCGGGAACATCCATCGTCGCCGCATCGACCATGCCCAGCATCTTGCCGCGATTGTGCGATTCTTCACCCTTGCCGATCGTGTAGATGTAGCGATCGTCCCAACCGAAATGGTTTCCATACGGACCATCGACACCGGCTCGTTGCTCGGTGACGACTTTCCTGGTCTCCATATCCAGTTTCATCACGATGCTGTTGCGCGCGCCCGTGATGTACGCAGATTTTTGATCCGACGTGAAATTCACCCATACGGGTGCACTGTCATGCACCTTGATCCACGTTTTTACTGTCCACGACTCGGGGTCGATGATCCAGACCGGGTTATCGGTCAGATGTTTGCGCATGTCGAAACTGCGATAGCGGCCGGTACCTATGATCTGGTCACCGTTCGGCGATGCAAAATACAAATAGCCCTCACTGCCCTGTTCCTGATGAGACACACTTCCGACCGCTCGATTGTCATCGGCCGGATCGAGCACAAACATGGGTTGCGACCAGCCATACAGGATCACCCGTTGCTCCCCCGACGGCGTCACGAAGGATTTTGCATGATGCGCCTGTCCCTGAAGTTTGATGACCTTGTCGATTTTCAGGGTTCTGGCGTTGATTACCAGAAATCGTCCGGCAGCCGCACCCATGGAACCGAACGAACCCTCGCCCGTCGGCAAGTAGATCCACTGACCGTCCGGCGACACGCCGACCCCATGCGGCTCGAAGACGTTTTTCCAGCCCCACGACAATACATCGTAGTTCTGGCTCGTAATGACCTCGCGAGTATCGGCGTCGATGATTGCGAGACCCGGCAACGTAACACCGCTCAGCAGCCCGCCGTAACCCGGACCCTCCGTGGTAACGAAAACCAGCGGATGTTCGCTCGAGTCCCAGGCATCCGGACCACTTGAATCAAAACTGTACTCCAGGGTAACGCCGACTTTTTCGGTCCACTCGTTCTCCCAGGCAGCCTTCTGCCGTGCCGATGCTTCCCTGGGCGCCGCCAGTGACGCAGTCGACACCAGGCAAAACGAAGCGCAAATGATTGCAAGTGAAGCCAGCCTGGTATTTGATAGTGCCAAGTTCATTGTCAATTAACCCCTGTTTGCGGCGTTGCCCGCGACCTCGCGACGGTCGGGGAAGTATACAGACTATGGCGTCGAATCATTTACTCATCGTCTATCACACACAATCGGGAACCACGTCCGAGATGGCGGATGCCGTCATTCGCGGTGCAACGAGGCCGGATGTCGATGGTATCGAGGTGCGCGCGAAACCGGCGCTCGACGCCGACGCGACGGATATGCTTTGGGCCGATGCCTTCATTCTTGGCACGCCCGAGAATTTCGGTTACATGAGCGGCGCCATGAAGTATTTTCTCGATCGCATCTATTATGAGTGCATCGACAAGGTCAACGGGCGGCCGTATGCGCTGTTCGTGCGTGCCGGAAATGATGGCACCGGCGCGATCAGCAGTATGCGCAGGATCCTGGCAGGACTTGCCGTAAGGGAAGTTCAGAATCCGGTGCTGATTGCCGGAGAATTTGACCGCACGCGCCTGGCCGAATGCGAGGAACTGGGGCTGACGATGGCGGCCGGACTCGAGGCCGGTGTGTTCTAGGCCGTCGAACTCTCTGCCTTTTTTGTCATCGCTTGCAGAGCGTCAGCAATGGGAACCGGCTTACCGATGACATGACCTTGCGCGAAATCGACGCCGAGCTTCGCCAGCAACCCTAGCGTTTCCTCACTCTCGACATACTCGGCGACAGTCTCGAGTTCCATCACTTTCGCGACTTGTGTTATGGCGGCTACCATCGACTCGGAGATACGATTGTCCGTTATGTCGCGTATGAAGTTGCCGTCGATCTTCAACGTATCGACGCTGAAATTCTTCAGATAGGCGAAAGAACTCAGCCCTGAGCCGAAATCGTCAAGAGATATCGTGCAACCGCGTTCGCGCAATGCATCGATAAAGGCCTGTGCCTTGATCAGATTCGAAACCGCAGCGGACTCGGTAATCTCGAATCCCAGAGCGCCCGGCGATAGCGACGATGCAGCGAGTTCCTCGTCGATGAACTCGAGAATGTGATCGTCGCCAAGCGACTGACCCGAGAGGTTGACCGAGAAGATAGCCTCGTTTTCCTCGATTACGTCCGTGTGCGCGGCAAGTTGTGCAATCACCGCAGACACGACCCAGCGATCGATCTGTGGCATCAATTGGTAACGCTCAGCAGCAGAGAAGAACGCCCTGGATGGAACATTTTCTCCTTCACCACCCATCATGCGCAACAATATTTCGAATCGTGGCCGGCATGCGCTGTTCTTAAGGCTGCTTATCGGCTGCGCAAGCAGTTCGAACTGGTCACCATCGAGCGCCTGTTGAATCTGCGATATCAGTTGCATGTCGTCATGGCGACGAATCATGCTCAGGTTTTGATCGTCGTAGACTTCGATGCGGTCGCGGCCATGGGCTTTGGCGCCCTCGCAGGCCATTCTTGCCATGGTCAACGCCTGACCGACATCGGCGGTTATCGAACCAAACTCGGCTATTCCGATACTCATCGTAACTTGCAGAGACCTGTCCCCTTCGAGGTATCGAAGAGCCTGTCCCTTTTGTCGCAGTTCGGCGGCTAATTCTATCGCCTGGTCAGAATCCGCACTTGTCAGGAGAATACAAAACTCATCGCCTGCCAGGCGCGACACGACGGCGTTTCTTGAAATACCGTCTTCGAGCAGCCGTGCAAATCTTACGATAACGGCGTCACCAGCCTGTCGGTCGAACGTGTCGTTGACCAGTTGCAGATTGTCGAGGTCGATATAGATCAGCTGATGCCTGTCGTCCGCGCCTGTGAGCGATTTTGCTGATTCATGCAGCTGTGTTTCGAATCCTGACCGATTCATCAAACCGGTCATCGAATCGAACGACTGCTCAATGACATACTCGACCTTGCGCATGATGTGCGCCATGAAGCGACGCTCCGCCGTCGTGAATGTACCGCGATCGATCCGACCGAGCTGAGCGAGTATCCCTTCCAGATTACCGTGCCGGTCATACAGTGGGCACAGCAGGGTCTGAAAATGACTACCCGGCGCGTTTTCAGCACCGTCTATGCCGGCAATCTCGAAAACGGCTGGCCAACGCTTTCCTTCGAGCTTCGGCAGCATGTGATCAATCAGGTAACGATCCACGACTTTGCGATTGACGTTCTTCCAGCTCGAATGCGTTGCGCTGACCCGGATACGTTTGCCGGGAATCAGCAGCACGGTATACGCTATGCCGAGAAAGCGACCACTCTGCCCGACAAGTTGTGCAAACCCTGCGTGACTTCGTGCCGTTCCGTGAATCTTGTCGTCGACCTCGTAAACGAGCTTCAGTTCTTTCTCGAGAACCTCCAATTGATGCTCGGCGTCCTGTACCTGCTGACCCAGGACGAGGCTCTCACCGATAAGATCAACCGCTGGACGCAGGATGTTGACCAGCATTCTCGGATTGAATGAAGAAGACTTACCGGCGTTGCGTGAGAAAACCGCGACGAGCAAGCCAAGCCTGAGTTTGTTGCCGTCGTACACCGGCAGCACCAGCAGCGTGCGTCCGGATTTCAGTGTACGACGAATAATTTCGGCACCGGATTCCGATCCGACAATAATTTCCTCGGGCAGGTCCGCGACAAAATTGTCGATCTCATAATCTTCGGCACCGTCGCTGCTCCAGAGGCATTGCCGCTGCGTATCGTAATAGCAAAAACACTGAGCGCGCGGGACCAGTGAATGCAACAGGCCCTTGGCCTTCCCGATGTTCTTTCTGGTTTGCAGGTTGTGCAGTTCGGCTGACAACGCGGGCTCCGTCTGGATCGGCTGATGCCACGATCGTCCACGATGCCAGCTATGCGTAAGTGCAGCTGTGACTCATGTCTCAAGTGAAACCAATTTCACGCCAGGTTTCAGTCAATTACGCCGTTTTCGATGCACATGATGGCGCATCTGCAGCGGCAACAACCATGCCCGCCGCTGTCGGCGGGCATGGATCGTCATTGCGTTTCGAGCCAATCGTCGTCCGAACCCTGATTCACGCCCTCGAACAGAGGTGTCGACAGGTAGCGCTCGCCGGTGTCAGGCAGCATGGCGAGAATGACCGAGCCCGGGGCGGCGGTTTCCGCAATCTCGAGCGCTGTCGCCAGTGTCGCGCCCGAAGAGATGCCGGTGAAGATGCCCTCTTTACTGGCCAACTCACGCGAGACTTCTATCGCCCGCTCGTCGGTTACGGACAGCAACTGGTCATAAATCTCACGATCCAGCACGTCGGGGATGAAATCCGGCGTCCAGCCCTGGATTTTGTGTGGGCTCCATTCGGCACCTGCGAGCAGCGATGCACCGGCCGGCTCGGTCGCGACAATGATCACATCGGGACGCGCTGCCTTTATCGTCCTGCCAGCGCCACTCATCGTCCCACCCGTGCCGTAGCCGGTCACCCAGTAGTCAAGGCGCCGGCCGGCGAAATCGATCAGAATCTCGGGGCCCGTGGTATTCGCATGAAAATTCGGGTTCGCCGGATTCTCGAACTGACGGGCCAGGAACCAGCCGTATTTCTCGGCCAGCTCCTCGGCTTTCTTGACCATGCCCGTTCCGCGTTCCGCTGCCGGCGTCAGAATCACTTTGGCACCGAGACCGCGCATGACCTGGCGACGCTCCACTGAAAAGGAATCGGCCATTGTCGCCACGAATGGATGTCCCTTCGCCGCGCACACCATGGCCAGCGCAATACCGGTGTTACCTGACGTCGCTTCGACGACAGTCTGGCCAGCCGCCAAAGTACCTTTCTCCTCGGCATCATTGACTATTGCGAAGGCAAGCCGATCTTTCACGGACGCCATCGGGTTGAACGACTCAACCTTGACGAACAGCTCAACATGATCGGGGCCCATACGATTGAGGCGCACAACCGGCGTATTACCGACTGTTTGCAGGATATTGTCGTAGATCATCTCTTGTTCCTTTTTTTCCGATCTCAGGACACTGTATAGCAGAATTCGCGGCCAACGTACGCCCCCGACCGGGCGCTGGCCTCACCACGCGAGCGCAATCAGCCCTTCAGTTACGACCGAAATCAAAATATCAGGGAACATAACCATGTGTTATATGTAGGTCTGATTTTCGACGCCGGTGAAACAATCCTGTTTTGCAGCGGTCACATATGAAGACGCAACGACGCAACAGCCAGAATGAAACTACAGCAACTGAAATACTTGCTTGCGATCGTCGATAATGGGCTGAACATAACTGCAGCGGCAGAAAAGCTGTACACGTCTCAGCCGGGGGTGAGCAAACAAATAAAGCTGCTCGAGGAAGAACTCGGGATGCAGCTTTTCGTGCGCAAGGGAAAAAGCCTGGGCGGTATCACCTCTGCCGGCGAACGCGTAATCGAAAGAGCACGCTTGATCATGCAGGAGGTCGAGAGTATCCGCAGCCTTGCGTCTGACTTTTATGATCAGGAAGAAGGCACCTTGTCCATAGCGACGACCCATACACAGGCGCGCTATGTTCTTCCGGATGTCATTCGCCAGTTTCGCGAACGCTATCCAAAGGTGAACATGAATCTGCACCAGGGAACGTCGGAGCAGATTGCAGACATGGTGCGTACGAACGAAATCGACTTCGCTATCGCAACAGGATCGCACGATCTATTTGCCGATTTATTGCTCGTACCGAGTTATCACTGGGACCGTAAGATTATTGTCCCCAAAGATCATGAACTGGCCTCGCTTGATCGCAAGTTGACCCTGCAGGACCTCGCCGAATTTCCGCTGGTAACGTATGTTTTCAGTTTCGGCGGTCAATCCTCCCTCAAACGTGCGTTTGCCGACCAGGGTCTCGAGCCGGACGTCGTATTTACCGCGCGCGATGCGGACGTGATCAAGACGTACGTGCGAATGGGGCTCGGTGTCGGAATTGTGGCCAGCATGGCAGACGATTGCGACGACCCAAAAGATCTGGCATCTGTCGATGCTGAGGGCCTGTTTCCGCGCAGTACGACCTGGATAGGCTTTCGCAAAGATATCGTGCTGCGCCGGTATATGCTCGATTTTGTGCAATTATTCGCGCCGCATATCACCAGCGCCCAGCTCGAACAGACGCGACACGTCCGTGCGCAGGCTGATATCGATAAGCTATTCGCGACGGCAAAACTGCCGGTGCGCGGCGGTTGCAACGATGATGTTACGGCAGCTGCGTGACGTGACGGTTAGCGGCAGCCCCGCAAATTCGGACAACTGCAAATCAATAGATGCGAATGCCGCCGTGACGCTTGCGGCTGCGGTAATCGACCCACCATAAGCCGAGCAGGAAACCGGCTACCAGACAGATTCCGACCGCCCCTGCCACCCATTGCAGTGGCATGCTGTGCCTGTATTGTGACTGGCGGTTTCGCAGGCTGGAATTCTCTTCGCCGAGTTCCGTCGCATGTGCCTCGCTCGCATCGAGTCGGGCCTGCAGTTCAGCGACTTGTTGCTTGAGTGCATCGATCGTAGCCGCGGGATCGGCGAAAGCCCGTCGGGATTCCTCGAGCTCGCGGGTAAGTCTGTCCACTTCGGCCTGCGTTTCTGCAACGATGAGTTTCGCAGGTTTAGCGTCGACCAGAAATCCTGCTTTGACGTATCCCTGGGTCCCATCCGGAAGCTGCACATGGGCGTAGTAACGTGTCCGCGACAGTACTTCCATCTCCTGACCGCTATCAAGATTACGAAATGGCCGATCGCTCGTATCCTGGGCCCGATGCAAACCGAGCTGCAGGGTATCAGTAACATAGGCGGTATCTGCCACCGCCAACAACGGCAAAAACGCCAGCACACCAACTGCAAATCGCATTCCCGATCTCCCCAAGAAAAACTGCCCGAAGTCTACTACAGCCTACCGCTCATATACCCATCGCAGCAGCGCCTCTTGCACCTCACCGCCAGGCCCACGATGAATATCCGTGTGATTTTGCAGGACGACAACCGCGAATCGCCGGCCGGAACGCGATTGCAGATAGCCTGCAATCGCGGTGACGTGATCGAGCGAGCCCGTCTTCAGGTGTGCCGAGCCCTCCAGCGCAGAGTCGTCAAGGCGGTTCGTCAGCGTGCCGTCAAGACCTGCCAGGGACATCGATGCCACGTACTCGGGCATATAGGTTTGCTGCCAGGCGAACCGGAGCATGGCACCAAAGTCCGCGGCGGTCATGCGCGCCTCGCGCGAAAGGCCGGCGCCATTGTCGAAAGCAAATTCCGAGAACTCCAGCTGTTTTTGTTGCAGCCAGTCGCCCACGACCCTTCGACCGCCCTCTTCCGTGCCCGGTGCGCCGAGCACCTCCGCGGACAATGTATACAGTAGCTGGCGCGCCATCACGTTGTTACTGAACTTGTTTATACGGGTAATCACATTGGCGAGCGGCAATGACCTGAATTCGATCAGCGGATTCACGTCTTCCGGTGCCCGCGCATTTTTCCAGCCACCATCGAACACACCTCCGGACTCCCTCCATAAGGACGTGAATAGTCCATAGGCAAACTCGTTGTGCCCCAGCGTCGCCCGATCCATCGCATAGCGTCTGCAAGCATCCGGGAACTTGCCGCTGAACGTCATCTGATCGATCGCGGCGTTAGCCGACACCGTGATGCCTCTCTGATAGCCACGACAGCGACCTGGCGCAAGCGTCAGTCGGTTATCGACCTTCAGATTCGTCAGCGGCGGATCCAACCAGACGCGAACCCCGTTCGCGTCACGATTCGGCTCAAACCAGTAGCGAACGACCTTGAAGTTCATTAACAATGCGTTCGGCGCGACGTTGTATGCTCGCAGCGGCTGATTATCGAAGGCGGCAGGATCGTGGCTGGCCACATCGAACAAGCTGTCGTCTATCAGCAAATCGCCGCCAATTTCTCGTATTCCTGCGTGCCGAATCTCGCGTAACAGCTGCCAGACGCGCTCCGTGACAAGGAACGGATCACCGTGGCCTTTGATTAGTAAGTCTCCATCGAGACGCTCGTCCACGATATCGCCGAGCGCATACACTTCGGTTTTCCACACGTATGTCGGACCTAAAACATCAAGCGCAACAAGTGTTGTCAGTAGCTTTATCGTCGAACCGGGATTGCGCGGTACCTCATCTCGCCAGCGCAGCAACACCTCACCGCTCTCGAGGTCCTCAACGAAGATGCTCAAGCTCTCGTCCGGTACCTGACGATGCTTCAATACGCTCTCGATCGACGCCGGCAGTGTTTCCTCGGGCGCCGCTGTCGCCGGCATGACGACCATCGAGTGTGCGACGAGTCCTATCAGGCTCATACACCAGCGGCTGCCTGTCATCACCGGGCAGGCCTTTTCAATCCAAAACTGCGAATTCGATCGGCGAGTGTCGTCGGCTTCACGCCCAACAGTTCTGCCGCGCCATCGGGTCCGGATACACGCCAATTTGCTTGCTGCAGCGCAGCGATAAGATTTCTTTTCTGTAATTCGCGCATTTCCTTCTCGGTCAGAAAATGGTCGTCCTGCTTTGCTCCATCCGACGTTGAGACCGTCGTCGGCTCCTCGGTGTGCGGCATCGACAGATCCAGACGCAGGACATTACCAGGGGACAGAATAACAGCCCGTTCGATCACGTTCTTGAGCTCTCTTACATTGCCGGGCCAATGATAGTTGTGCAACCTGGTTGCCTGTGCGCGAGTCAGAGTCATGACCGGACGGCCGAAGTCATTGCAAACTTTCTCGAGAAAGTGTTGCGCGAGTTGCACAACATCCTCGTCCCGGTCGCGCAGTGGCGGTACGTCAATCGGGAACACGCTCAGGCGATAAAAAAGATCCTCGCGGAATTCACCTTCGACGATCAGTCTCTCGAGATCACGATTCGTCGCTGCTACCACACGGACGTCGACCGATTTTGTGACATCATCGCCCACTCGCTCGAACTCACTCTCCTGCAACACCCGCAGCAGCTTGCCCTGTAATTCCAGCGGTATTTCGCCAATTTCATCGAGAAATATCGTGCCTCCATCCGCGAGCTGAAAGCGACCGATTCGATCGCGGTGCGCCCCGGTGAATGCCCCTTTGACGTGACCGAAGAATTCGCTCTCGAAGAGTTCCTTCGGAATTGACGCACAATTGACTTTGACGAGCGGGTGGTCGGCACGAGGACTGCGGGCGTGAATCGCATGCGCGACGAGTTCCTTGCCGACTCCGGACTCCCCCAATAACAGTACGCTCGCCGGGGTCTCAGCGACGGCTTCGACGCGCTTCAACATCTGCTGCAGCGACGTGCTCTCGCCAACAATGCGGCCGAAGTTCATCGCGACATTGACCTCTTCTCGCAGGTAGTCGCGTTCTCGCTCGAGCTCCTTGCGCAAGCGCGCATTCTCCGCCAGCGTTACGCGCAGTTCCCGCTCCGCACGATTCCGCTCGGTCACGTCCTTTGACGCGACGAGCATTTGATCTACCTTGCCGCTTGCGTCGCGGTGCGATATTGCCGACACGACGAGATGCAGGACGCGACCGTCCTTGGTCAGCACCTGTCGTTCTTCATTGTTGAAATCACCTTGTGAAATCAACTCCCGCAAGCGACCGTCGGCGTAGCGCTTTCGCTCCGACTCTGTGAAGAAGTCTGTGGTCGGACGACCGACTACCTCATCCCGTCGGTAACCGAGTTTTTGCAACCAATGGTCCGTTACGGCCACGATTTTGCCGTCACCATCCACCGTATGCAGCATGGCCGGGGTCGAGCGGTACACTTCTCTGTACTTGAAGTTCGCCCGCGCCAGATCCGCAATTTCGGTGTACATCGCGATCGTACGAATGAAGCTCCCGTCGGGGTCATTTTCGATCAGAGAATTGGTCATGCACTCGACGATTTCACCGGAACTCGCCACAAATGCGATGGGTTTGTTCTCCAGCTTCCCTGTACGGCGCAAAACCGGCAGGAATTCTTTTTCGATGCGCCGCGACGACTCTGCCGTAACAAACTCGCTCGGTCGATGCCCGACCATCTCGTCACGTGTATAGCCGAGTCGCTGCAGGAAGGCGTCATTAACGTCGAGGTACGTACCATCTTCGCCGATCGAGGTGGCCATCGCCGGCGCTTTGCGAAAAAGCCACTGATAGTCATCGCGTTGAGTCATCAGGTCAGTTTATACGGAATTCCGTAAATAAAGTCACGGTTTTTCGTGATTTACGGAATTCCGTAACTTATGGTAGTCACCTAAGTAGTTATTTTAAAAGAATTTTATGACTTGGCACGACTTATGCATTAGTGAGTGCAGACTCGTACACAATGTGCTGCCTCTGGCAGCGCTCACACGCAAAGGAATGACAATGAACTCTCGGAAAGTTGAAAATTTACTGGCACTGCTTGGCGCACTGATCATACTCTTCGGAGTGTCTGTCGCCGCCAGCACGGCACTCGCGGCCGATGTTGCGACAGCCGACTCGAGCTTGAAAATCGATAGATCGACCATAGATTAAATCACTCGCGGCCCCGCCGCGACAAGGCCTTCTGCCGACGCACGGATCAGGAATCTCTCCCCCGAATACCTGATCGACACGTTACAGAGGGCGTCGGCAGGATAGCCGACAATTAAGGGCCAAGACGGCCCGAACGGCACCCCCTGCCGTTTTGACTGGGGCGCCGGAGACCTCCGTGTCGGAGGGACCTGCTGGTTCATACAACGAATTCAGTGCTCCGGCGCCTTTCTTTTTAGCGTGAAACACGCTCACGATGTTGTTCGGCTCGCTTTGCCCGGCCATTGCCGAAGTTGTTGCTGATCGTTCGGCGCAAATGCTTTAGCCACAGTCGAGCCCAGGCGAATTCGATACCAAGAATTGCAAGCCCGATCGGAATGACGATCAGGGCAGGGCCGGGTGCAATAATCATGACGATACCAATTGCGAGAACCGTACTGCCCAGCACGGCCACCGCAATTCGGCGTGCCACTTTGTAGGTGACGTGCAGCGTCTTCTCAATCACTTCTTACCCTCAGTCCCCGCGCCGCAAATACTATTTGTTTTAGGACAGCGTTATCGTAGTCTTTGTTGCATGTATCGCCGATCCCTATTTCTCGTTATCACGACAGTATTGGCTGCGAATCCGGCGAAATCCGATTCGGCCGGCCAAATGCGCATCACCGCACAAGCAGCGGTGATCAAGCTCGAGGCCCTGGCCGATGTTCCTCGCCTCGTGCCGCAGCAAGCACTGGAGTTCATACTCACGATCCAACCGCAGTGTGCGCCGGACATGCGGGCCGAATCAATATCTATCAGTGCGGCGGATACACGTCGAACATACCTCAGGAGCGATTTCGCAGACAAGTCGATCCTTGAAATGCAACTTACCATTCCGAGCAAACAGTTGTCGCCAATTGCTGTGGACGGATTTTGTCAGGCAGGCCACAAAGCGAGTCTGACCACCCGGGAGTTACGAATCGAGGACGCTTTCAGCGCCCATATCTCCCTGCGCTGTGCCAGCGAGGAGAGACAGTCTATTGCTTATATCGTACAACCGCTGGCTTTAAAGCTACAGTGCGCTGCGCCGGACGAGGTAAGCGAATCGGCAGTCGATCAGGACTCTTCGCCGTCATCGTCGATCAGGTGATGATTGAGGAACTCGAGCGTTCGCTGCCAGGCGTCAGCAGCAGCCTCTGCGTTGTAGGCTTTGCCGCTTGGATTGGCGAACGCGTGATCAGCGCCCGGGTAAATGTGAATTTCATAACTCTTGCGCAACCGCTCCAGCGCCGCCTCGAATCTGCGCACCGAAGCGACTGAAATACCTTTATCCTCGGCGCCGAAGATGCCAAGTATCGGTGCATTGATTGCATGCAGCCTGTCTTCGTCGTCAGTCACCTGTCCGTAATAAATGACGCCCGCATGCACGTCGTCGGGGAAAAGCATCGTGACGTTCAGCGACCAGCCGCCGCCAAAGCACCAGCCAAGCGATCCGACGCGTGGCGCACCTGCCGTCCTATTCAGGAAATCGATAGCCTGGCGAATGTTAGCGACCGCGGAGTCGGGGTTTTCGACAACATTCGACATGTATTGCCTGGCCACTCCCGCCGAAGTCGCCGTCTTGCCGCCGAAAAGATCGACCGCGAGAACGATGAAACCTTCGCCAGCGAGTCGATCCGCCATGGCGCGGATGTTGTCGTTCAGACCCCACCACTCGTGTATGACGACGATTGCGGGTAATGGCTCGATCATGTCCGCCGGAAATACGAAGTGGCCGTAGACCAATTCGTCCTTGACTTCGGCATAGGGCAGGCGCTCCGACACGACCGGACGCCGCGGCGCGATCTTCGCCGCATCACTGGGTTCGGCCGTGTCACCCGCGTGCTCGCGCGTCATCGCATCAACGTTTGCACGTCCTGCCGCCTTGTCGGCCTCCGCCGAACCCGAATCGCCGGAATCACAAGCGGCAGTGAACAATGCCAGACTGGCGAGTCCCAGGATAACGCCACATCTGGGGAAAATGCACTTGAACATAGGCCGACCTTGAATAGTGTGGGCGCGAGAAACACGTCGCGGGATCGTCTAGTTTAATCAAAAGCGCGCGGCGGGTCGAAGGATTAGGACAATACGACTAGACTCGAACACCATGACATCAGCGTGGTAATGGGGGTTCCAATGAGTCTGTTGCAGGAATCTGTAATCTACTTGCTGGCTGCGATCATCATGGTCTCGGTTAGCCGCCGGCTCGGATTCGGATCCGTGCTGGGCTACCTTGCCGCCGGCATCCTGATTGGCCCATTCGGGATCGCCCTTATTCGCGATCCCGAGCATATTCTGCATTTCGCCGAACTGGGCGTTGTCTTTCTCTTGTTTATTGTCGGGCTCGAGTTGCAGCCTTCGCGGCTATGGGTGCTGCGAAAAATGGTGTTTGGCCTGGGCTCCGCTCAGGTAATCGTGAGTGCCGTCGTCATCGCATCGCTGGCCTGGTCGCTCGGTCAGGAGATGACGCCGGCGATCGTTATAGGACTGATACTCGCACTATCGTCGACGGCATTCGTTCTGCAGATGCTGGCTGAGAAAAAGGAGCTTACGACATCTCATGGGCGTGCCGCGTTTTCGATCTTGTTGTTTCAGGACCTCGCCGCGATTCCGCTGATCGCAATCTTGCCGACTCTTGGCAGTGTGAGCAGCAAGGGGTTCGATTTCGCCCAGATGGGCATAATGGCGGTCACGATCATCGGGCTCATCGTCGGCGGACGAATCCTGCTGCGACCCATTCTGCACGTCGCTGCAGCATCGAATATCCCGGAGATTTTCACGGCAACGGCCTTGCTCGTCGTCATTGGGGCTGCACTGCTGATGGAATTCGCCGGCATGTCTATGGTGCTGGGCGCTTTTATTGCCGGGATGTTGCTCGCCGATTCCGAGTACCGCCATCAGCTGGAAGCCGACATCGCGCCATTCAAGGGCCTGCTGCTGGGCCTGTTCTTCATAGCCGTCGGCATGTCGGTCAACATCGGCCTGTTGCTCGAATCTCCTGGGCGCGTGCTGCTGATCGTCGCACTGCTGATGTCCGCAAAGGCGCTGGTCCTGGTGCCACTCGCGCGCCTCTTCGGACTTTGCGGCTCACGCAGTGCGCTGAGTCTGGCTGCGGTCATGTCGCAAGGTGGTGAGTTCGCTTTCGTCCTGTTCGCCATTGCAGCGCGAGAGAAACTCATCGCTGCGACGATTATCGACGAATTGATACTGGCGGTGGCAATCTCAATGTTGTTGACGCCATTCGCCTACGTCATCAATGAAGTTCTCGGCAAGACAATGGGCTCCAAAGCGGATCCCGAGTACGACACACCTGATAATCCAAACAATGACGTGATCATTGCGGGATTCGGGCGCGTCGGCCAGATTGCAGCGAGGATGCTGAACATATTCAACATTGCATTCACCGCGCTCGAGATTGACTCGTCACAGCTCGACGTCGTGCGCCGCTACGGAAACAAAGTTCATTACGGCGACGCCTCGCGTCTCGACGTACTGCGGGCAGCCGGCGCCGAACACGCGAAAATACTTGTATTGGCGATTGACGACGTCGCTGCATCGATACTTACTGCCGAAACCGCTCTGCGCAACTTCCCTCATCTCAAGATTATTGCCAGGGCGCGGAACAGGCGGCATGCACACGCATTGATGGACCTCGGCATTGAGCATATTTTTCGCGAGACGTTCTCGTCGAGCCTTACGATGTCAAAGCGTGTGTTGATTAAGCTTGGCTTTGAGAAAGACGAAGTCGACACAGTCGCTGCACGATTTCGCGCACGTGACATGCAATTGCTTAAGGAGCAACACGCGATCCATCATTCCGAGGAGCAGATGATCCAGTCGGCGAAGGATACAGCCGCAGAATTCTCGTCATTGCTAAAGGGAGATATCAAACGCTGACGCTGAGTGCTGTCTTGATGTCATTAATCGTCTTCGGGCCAATCGTCGTCTTCCCACTTACGGAGCTTGCTCTTGTCCACCTGTCGCCACTGCTCTTCGCTCTTGCGCATATGCTGGACGACTTTCGCGATCGTATAAACAATGACTACCGCAATTATGACAAGAACCGGCCAGAGTCCTTCGGGCATGCCTGTTCACCGCTGAATCCTCGATTTCTTGAATATTAGCACTCAACAGAAATCGGTATGGCAGCGAGGCACCGCGTTTGTACGTGAATCGCTGCGTGACAGCGATACCGACTATACCCGTGGCGACATCGGGCGAGCCCTGGGGCTTCTCGCCATCCCCATGATGCTCGAGATGTCGATGGAATCAGTATTCGCCGTCGTCGATATTGCCTTCGTCTCGCGCCTCGGAACTGACGCGATTGCGGCCGTCGGCATCACCGAAGCATTGATTACGGTGCTGTACGCCGTTGCGGTCGGCCTCGGAATGGGCGTGACCGCGATGGTTGCGCGTCGAATCGGCGCAAATGAGCGAGAAGCGGCCGCACGTGTGACGGGCCAGGCAATATGGATCGGGGCTGGACTCTCGTTGCTCATCGGTATCACGGGCGCGATCTATGCCGCCGACATGCTGCGATTGATGGGCGCCACTGCCGGCGTGATCGAAACTGGCACAGGTTTTGCGGCCGTATTACTGGGCGGATCGGCAAGCATTGTGTATTTATTCCTGCTCAACGCGGCATTTCGCGGGGCCGGCGATGCGTCAGTCGCTTTGCGCTCGCTCTGGCTGGCAAACGGCCTCAACATTGTGCTCGATCCGTGTCTGATTTTCGGGCTTGGACCATTCCCGGAGATGGGTGTAACCGGAGCAGCAATCGCCACCACCATTGGCCGCAGCATCGGCGTTCTCTATCAGCTTTGGTACTTGTTTGACGGCCGCGGAAGACTGCATTTCCGGCTGCGCAACATGGCAATAGCTCCGAAGGTGATGCTGCGCATGTTGATTATCTCCTCGGGCGGCATCGGCCAATTCCTGATTTCGACTTCGAGCTGGATTGTCATCATGCGAATAGTCGCGCTATACGGCAGCAGCGCTGTTGCCGCGTACACTATCGCCCTGCGCATGTTCGAGTTCATCTGGCTGCCATCCTGGGGTCTCGGTAATGCGGCCGCGACACTCGTCGGACAGAATCTGGGCGCAGAACGGCCCGAGAGAGCCGAACAGTCGACCTGGCGCGCCGTACGCTACAATGCAATATTCATGACGACGATCGGCGTGCTTCTCGTCGCACTCGCGCCCGTCATCGCCGCGCTGTTCTCGAACGATGCTGAGGTATTACGTTACGGCACAAACTGTCTGCGCATCCTGGCAATCGGAATTCCGATGTACGCGGTCGGAATGATCGTCACCCAGGCACTGAACGGCGCGGGCGACACAGCCACGCCAACGGCTATTAATTTTGTGTCCTTCTGGATATTGCAGATTCCATTGGCATACTGGCTGGCAACGAGCCTGTTACACAGTCCGAACGGAGTGTTTTTCGCAATCGTCGTTTCGGAATCGCTGGTGACGGTCCTGAGCGTCATTGTTTTCAGGCGCGGTCGCTGGAAGCGCAAGCTCGCCTGACGTTCACTGGCAGGTTCAGTAACATCACGCAAACGACTTTCTTATTGAGGTAATCGAATGACGGATTTGTCGCGACTGGCCAATATGGCCGAGATTCTCGGCGCACTTGTTGTTATCGGCGGCCTGATGTTCGCCATCCTGCAAATGCGCCAATTTCGTCAGCAGCGCCGGGAACTCGCGGCAATTGAGCTGTTCCGGTCATTTGGCAATGCCGAATTCAACAAGGCATATCGAAACATTCTGAACCTGCCCGATGGTCTGAGCGGGGCAGAACTGGAAAGCCAATATCCGGATCTGGAGCAGTGCGCCATGTTGATCTGTACGACAATGGAGAATATCGGTGTCATGACGTTTCAGCGCATCGTGCCGTTTCTTGTCGTAAAGAATCTGATTGGTTCGAGCACCGTGTTGCTGTGGCGGCGGCTTGAGGGCTGGGTGGCCGACTTGCGGAAACGGATCGACAATCCGGAAGCATTCGAGTGGTTCCAGTGGCTGGCCGAAAAGCTCGACGAATGCAAAGATGATAGTGAGCCGCCCGCGTACGAAGCATACAAGTCCTGGAAACCGTCGAATCTGAGCGGCGATATCTAGGTCGCCACGTCATGTCCGAACCGCCACTGATCGAAATCCATAACGCAACGATTTGGCGTGGCACCACACGCGTCTTTCAGAATCTGAGCCTGTCGATCGCACAACATGAACGTGTCGCTATTCTCGGACCGAACGGGTCTGGCAAGACCACGCTTCTGAAGACCATTAATCGAGAACTGTATCCGGTTGTTGCTGAGGATTCCTGGATAAGGATTCTGGGACGAGACCAGTGGAACGTCTGGGATCTGCGCAAACACATTGGATTGATCTCACACGACCTGCACGACCGCTATACGCCAACAACGACTGCGCTCGAAGTGGTTGTGTCCGGTTTTTTTTCCAGCATTGGTGTGCACGGGGTTCTTGCGCAACGTATCAGCAAGCAGCAAGTGGCCAAAGCGCAGAACATTCTGGATTTGCTCGGCATCGGTGCTCTCGGCCACACGTCGCTGAACGCGATGTCAACCGGCCAACAGCGCCGCTGTCTGCTGGGTCGTGCGCTCGTACACGAACCGCAAACCCTGATTCTGGATGAGCCCGCGGCGGGCCTCGATTTCGCGGCCAGCTTCGACTATTTGCAGCGTATTCGCAACCTGTCGAACAGCGGCCACAATATTGTTCTCGTGACACACCATTTGAATGAGATTCCGCCCGAGGTCGAGCGCGTCGTCGTGCTGAAAGGCGGCGAGGTGGTCGCTGACGGAGACAAGGCAGCGGTGCTCAGCGGCGAGTTCCTGAGCTCCGTATACGAGACCCACATCCGGGTGGCACAGCTTGACGGCTATTATCTGGCCTACCCCGGGCAGGTATTTTACAAAACGTGACCTGATACGATAATTCTGTCAGAAAAAGTCTTAATCTGGGCCAATGATCGTGCTAATCCGACTTATCGCAACCAGCCTGCCGTTAATCGTCGTCCCGGCGCTGGCTGCCAACACTGCGATGCAAACAGGTGTGACGAATGTCGGTCCCGCAGCCTTCATATTCACGATTGCGGGTGCCCTGCTGTTGACGCTGATCTTCCGGTCTGCCGCCAGCCATGTTATGCGCATTATCACCTGCCGAATCGGGGCACTGCGCATCCGTCGCGCTTTAGAAGCACGCAGCCCGGACGTACTCCATGATTTCATCCTGCCCGGTGCTTACGGCGGCCTGGTAAAAATCGATCATGCAATATTGACTGCCGGCGGCATACTCTGCATCCAAACCAAACATTACAACGGCATCGTTTTTGGTGGAGAAGACGAAGCGCAGTGGACCAACGTAGACGGCACCTTGCGGCGGCGTTTCCTGAATCCGCTGATACAGAATGAGGGTCGCACTCGCGCGCTGCAAAATGTCGTGCCGGATGTCCCGGTCGCCAACGTCGTTGTCTTCACCGGTTCGGTCGAATTCCCCACCCCACCGCCGAAGAATGTCATCCGGGTGGGTAACGTCGATTCGTTCATCGCCAAATTCGTTTTCGGCCCAAGCAAGGTCAAGGACTGGGATGCCGCCTGGTTGACTGTCAAATCAGCCGC
This sequence comes from Gammaproteobacteria bacterium, assembly GCA_029863305.1. Taxonomy (GTDB): domain Bacteria; phylum Pseudomonadota; class Gammaproteobacteria; order Steroidobacterales; family Woeseiaceae; genus UBA1847. The sequence continues at coordinate 22,060 of JAOTVR010000015.1, forward strand.
ATTGACAGATGAAGCCACGCGCAAGGACCTGCAGGCGCAGATTGCCTGACCTTTTACGGCGCGCCTGGCGCTCAGCATTGCTTTATACTCCCGGCATCGTGAGCCGCGCAAAGCGATGCAAATGGAAAGTCCTGACGCCCTGATTGCTTCACCCATCGGTGTGCTCGCTGTGTTGGCATTCGTCGCAGCGTTTTTCTTCATGTTGGCCCAAACGACTCGCGCGAAATTGTTTCGGTATATTCCGCCGCTGCTGTTTATCTACGCCACACCGGTCTTTCTCAATAATTTCGGCGTGATCCCGAGTGCGTCGCCGGTGTATTCGGGTTTGAGTGCCTACCTCCTGCCGGCCTTTATTGTGCTGATGCTGATCAAGGTCAATGTTCCGGCTGTCGTTCGCGTAATGGGCAAAGGCGTGCTGGTGATGCTCATGGGTACTGCGGGTGTAATGGTCGGGGCCGTCGTCGCATACATGCTGGTGCATACGTGGCTGTCTGCGGACGCCTGGAAGGGGTATGGCGCGCTGGCCGGCTCCTGGATCGGCGGTACCGCGAATATGGCGGCAACGGCGGAGATGTTAGGAACGTCGGAAGAGCAATTCGGACTCGCCGTTATCGCCGATAACGTGATCTACATCGTTTGGCTGCCGATCCTGCTGATGTCGCGCGATTTCGCCGATCGCTTCAACGCGTGGGCCCGTGTGCCCAAAGATCGTCTCGAAGCAATGGATGCGGCGGCCGAAATTCACGTCGATGAAGATCATGCGCCGACGATGCCGCAGTACCTGTTTCTCGCGGCAATCGTCATCGGAGTTACGTGGGCAGGTACTGCGTTGGCTCCGACGATCGCAGCGTGGTTCGCATCGGTGCATTCGGGGCTTGGTACGGTTTTCGGAGTAACGACAGTACGCATCTTGCTGGTTACGACGATAGCTCTGTTACTGTCCACCACAGCCGTATCGACATTGCCTAATTCAACTGCGATGGGCACCGCGTTAATCTATATTTTCGTAGCGGGAATGGGCGCGCGAGCGTCGGTCGCCGGTTTGGCCGAAGCACCGATGTTCGTCGCAGGTGCGTTCGTCTGGATATTTATTCACGGCTTGTTTTGTCTCGCGGGAGCGTGGCTGTTTCGCGTTGATATTCACAGCGTGGCAATCGCCTCCGCCGCCAATATAGGCGCTGCAGCCTCCGCACCAATCGTCGCTGCGCATCATCGCCCGAACCTGGTGCCAGCATCGATTCTGATGGCGTTGCTCGGATACGCGCTGGGTAACTACCTGGCACCGCTGACCGGGCACCTCGCAAGAATCGCAGCGGGCCAGTAATGCCCGGGCTCAACGTAAATACGCTCAAACGCAGGATGACGATTACGGCGATCGCAATGACGTCGATCATCATCGTTGGGTCGATCGCGTTGGTCTTGTTGTGGCGCGACAGGGAATCGCTGGACGCGATCGACTGGCCGCCGTACCCGACCATCGCGCCAACTCTGGACGCTGTTACAGTCACATGGCTGGGTGTTACGACGTTGCTGTTCGACGATGGTGAAACCCAGATCTTGATCGACGGCTTTATTTCCCGGCCAACGATCTTCGACATCATTCTTGGCCGTCCCATAGACAGTGACGTTGCCAAAATCAACTATGTTCTGGACGAGTATCGAATGCGCCGGCTGGCGGCCATCATCCCCGCACACTCGCATTACGATCATGCGATGGACATAGGCGCAATCGCAAACAGAACCAGCGCTTCAATACTCGGTTCCGAAACGTCAGCACAAATTGCACGTGGGGCCGGCGTGCAAGAAGATCAGATTATCGTTGCCGCAAGCGGCGTTAACTACGAGTTCGGCCTGTTTACCGTGACATTGATCGAGTCGGCCCATGCGCCCATCGGGTTTGGCGGATCGGTACCGTATTCGGGCAAACTCGACGAGCCAATATCCACGCCTGCACCTGCATCAGTCTGGCGCGATGGCAAGAACTATACGGTAGTCGTTTCCCATCCACATGGCACAACTATCGTCCAGTCGAGCGCCGGTTATCGACGAGGTGCCCTGGATGGCATCAGGGCCGACGTCGTGATGCTCGGCGTGGCGATGCTCGAAGGTCTGGGTCGCGATCATGCGGAGAAATACTGGCAGGCTATCGTCACGACCACCGGTGCGACACATGTATTCCCGTTGCATTTTGACGATTTCACACAGCCGTTCGGCGAGATACGACTGTATCCGCGCGCTCTCGATAATTTTATTGATACCGCCGCATGGCTTGAAGAATATCGCAAGACCTGGGATTCGGATACGCGACTGCATCTTCCCGTGTTCGGCAAGGCCATTGTGCTCTATCCGCAGGCCTCACCCGAAGCCTGAGCAGTGTTTGCATTAATCGGGCAGCAGCCTTTGCAGTGGAAGCTGACCATTGATCAACTGCTCTTTCTGCGCTCGGTCGAGTTGCTTGACCCGAAACTCAACTCGTGAGGCAGTGCTGCGATCGCCCAGGCTGAATTCGAATTCGAGCCGTAGTGGCCCCTTGCCACGAAGAAATTTGGCGCCACGGCCACCGGATTCGTGCTCGCGAAGTCGTCTTTCGACGTCGGTCGCTATGCCGGTATAGAGACTGCCGTCGGCACAGCGAACGACATACAGGCTGTACTCCCCTGCAGCCGCTCGTTTGTTGCTAGGCGTTGCCACCAGTCAGCGTATCGCCCAGCACACGAAATGCGCCGGCTTCCATACTCGCGCCGTTTTCCGGGGTGTCTGCCCAGGTCAACACGATTTCGGATATGCCGCCAAGCTCTGCGGCCGGCTCGTGCAGACGCAGCGTCAACGTATTGCCAATAAGCCCCGCTTCACGTATCAGATTGTGGCCACCGAATTGCTGCTCGTTGATTTCGATGTAGGTTGACGAATCGAAGTCGTCCTCAACCGTCCTCATCAGCAGAAGATAGTCATTGATATCACCATCCTCAGTGGTGCGCGCAAAAAATAACATCGTTGCATTGTCACGCACGTCGAACGCGACCGTGTCATAGTTGCGGCTGTCAGACATCGGCACTCCTGAGCCTGCTGGCGATGCTCATCAGTCTACGCCATTCAAGCGGCCAGCGTCACGTTATCCGCCGCTTGCCCCACTGCGAGCCTTTGGAGTACGGTTACAACACCATGATTACGGTGCATATTAACGGCAGCAGCCACTCGATAGATGTGGATCCGAAGACGCCCCTGCTTTGGGTCATTCGTGACTATATTGGCCTGACCGGCACGAAATTCGGCTGTGGCATAGCGCAATGTGGCGCCTGCACCGTGCATCTGGACGGTTCGCCCGTTCGTTCCTGCGTCTTGCCGGTTCAGGTTGCCGCCGGGAAGGAGATTACAACGATAGAAGGTCTCGGCAATAACCACGATGGATTGCACCCGGTGCAACAGGCCTGGATCGAAGAGCAGGTGCCACAATGCGGTTACTGCCAATCGGGCCAGATAATGGCCGCCGCTGCCCTGCTGAAAGACAAGCCATTGCCGACGGATGCTGATATCGATAGTGCAATGGCTGGCATCATTTGTCGTTGCGGCACCTACCCGCGTATTCGCAAGGGCATTAAACGCGCAGCCCATGCGATCAATGCGCTGGAAGTCGAAGCGGGGCCCGATGGGTAAGTGGTCGCGGCGTGCATTTATCACTTCCGGCATCGCTGCCGGCGGCGTTGTCGTTTTTGGTGTCGCGATTCGTCGCGGTAACAGAACTGACAAGGTCAGAAGCCTGATTGCAGGCGCGAATGATGCGCTGTTCGATATTTGGCTGAAAATATCTCCCGACAACAGTGTCACCGTTATCGTGCCGCACGCGGAGATGGGTCAGGGCGTGCACACAACGCTGGCGATGATGCTGGCCGATGAACTGGACGCCGACTGGTCGAAAGTCAGCATCCTCGAGGCACCGAGTCATAAAGAATTTGCTAATTACGCACTCGCGAAAGGCTATGCCGCCGGCAATGTGGATTTCCCGGCCTGGCTTATCGACACCGTGGACGGCTTTTTCTTCCGTGCAACACAAGTGATGGGCTTGCAGATAACGGGTGGTAGCACATCCGTAAAGACCACCGGGCAGTTCGCGATGCGCGTCACGGGCGCCGCGGCGCGCGCTGTGTTGCTGGAGGCGGCCGCCGAAAAATGGCAGGTCCCGGTCAACCAGCTAAGCACCCGTGACAGCATGATTTCTCATCACGCGAGCAATCTAACCGCAACGTTTGCGAGTTTTGCTGTAGCAGCGGCGAGAATCCGATTGCCGGCCAAACCAGTCCTGAAACGGAGTGACCAGCTCCGTATCATGGGCACCTCACCACCGCGCACGGATATACCGGCCAAAGTGGACGGCAGCGCCATGTTCGGTATCGATGCGAGTCTGCCCGGCATGAAGTACGCGGCCATCAGGGCTGCGCCGGTATTTGGTGGCGCTGTCGCCAGTTACGATGCGGCTTCGGTACAGGATATGCCGGGCGTGCGAAAAGTCATCAATCTGGATGACGCGGTAGCGGTCGTCGCTGACGGCTACTGGCAGGCACGGCAGGCGCTGGATCGTCTGCACGTTGAGTTTGACGATGCCGGCAACAGCAGATGGGAACAAAGCGGTATTTACAGGCAGTTTGCGGACGACCTCGACAAGTCCGCCGCAGCCGGAAGTGAAGAGATCGACGTCGAGGCCGGCGATGCTGCTACCGGCCTCCGCGACGCCAGTACGGTCGTTACCGCAGAATACCGCGTACCGTATCTTGCGCATTCGCCGATGGAACCGATGAACTGCACGGCCTGGGTGCATGATGACCAGTGTGAATTATGGCTCGGCACACAGAATCCGTTGGGCTTTGCCAGGGACGTTAGCAACGCACTCGATATCGATCTCGAAAAGGTCACGGTACACAATCAATACCTGGGTGGCGGATTCGGGCGACGTGCGTTTTCGGATATCGCCGTACAGGCCGCTCGAGTGGCAGCCGATGTGCACTATCCCGTGAAGCTGGTGTGGTCGCGTGAAGAAGACACGCGACACGACCATTATCGACAGGCGAGCATCAGTCGATTTCGGGGCGGTCTCGACGCAAGCGGCAACGCGGTGGCGTGGCACAACCACTATGTCAACAAACATGATCCCGAGGAAGCGCCGCATATCCCCTATGCGATCGACAATCAACGCATCGTTTACACGGAAAGCAGTACACACGTGCCTTGGGGGTTCTGGCGCAGCGTAGATCATTCGCTGCATGCCTTCTTTACCGAATCCTTTATCGATGAGATGGCCGTTGCTGCCGGCCGGGATCCATACGAATACCGTCGCGAACTGCTGGCCGATCAACCTCGGTTTCTTGCCGTCCTGGATCTCGCGGCCAGCAAGGCCGGATGGGGCCAGCCGCTGGCGAAGAATTCAGGCCGCGGCATCTCGATTCACCGCTCGTTCGGCACCATCGTCGCTGAGGTCGTTGATGTCGAAGTCATCGCCGGCGAGCTATCCGTCAAGCGCGTTGTGTGCGCCGTCGATGCCGGGTTTGCCGTGCATCCTGACGGCATGGCGGCGCAAATGGAGAGCGGCATTGCCTACGGGATGACAGCCGCACTGTACGGCGAGATCTCTATTCGTCATGGTGCCGTCGCGCAGTCGAATTTCCACGACTATCCGATGCTGCGCATGGACAAGGCGCCGTTAGTCGAGACCCATATTATCAATAGTGGCGAAGCGCTCGGCGGCGCCGGTGAACCCGGAACGCCGCCCATAGCGCCGGCGCTTACGAATGCGATCTACGACGCTACCGGACTGCGCATTCGGGAATTGCCTGTTCGTCTGCACGACCTTGGGCAGACGGATCACCGTGAGTCCGACATTGCCTGATACGCAGCGAAAAATTGTGGGTAAGGAAAACGGTCTGTCCAATCTCTCAATCGCGGTAATCATTGCCGCAGCGGGTGCACTTGTCACCGCATTTGTGATGACCTCGCCTATACCGCAAGACCCTGCCTACCATCGATTCGCCGACACACGCACTTTGCTTGCCGTCAGTAATTTCTGGAATGTGGCGTCAAACCTGCCGTTTCTGCTCGTTGGCTTGTGGGGTTTTGTGTTCGTCCGTTGGCACGGTGTATCGGTCTGCATTCCGGGGCTGCAAGTCGCCTACCTGGTGTTCTTCGCCGGCGTATTTCTGACCGCTTTCGGCTCTGGCTACTACCATCTCGATCCGGCGAACGAACCGCTGATCTGGGACCGACTGCCGATGACAATCGGCTTTGCTGGTTTGTTTTCTATAATTATCGGTGAATTCATCTCGGCCCGCGCCGGCCGTCGCATACTCGTGCCGTTACTCGTGATTGGTATCGCCTCGGTGGTGTATTGGGCGTACAGCGAGTCTCGTGGCGCCGGTGACCTGCGCCCGTACGCCATCGTTCAGTTCCTGCCGCTTCTCTTGATTCCGTTCATTCTCCTGGTGAAGAGACCGGCGATCGGGTCGGTAAAGTACTATTGGCTGATGATCCTGTTTTACGTGCTTGCCAAGGTCTTTGAGCATTTCGATGCCGAGATTTTCAGCTTCGGCCAGGTACTCGGCGGACATACGATCAAACATCTTTTCGCTGCGTTAACTCCGGCGACGATGCTGTATGCGTTGACGCTGCGGCGCAACCGGGATGGGCCAGCCAATGCGTGATGCAGTCTACGACGGTGCTTGCCACTGCAAGGCCCTGGCGTTTCGATACAGCACTGCAATTAGTCCGAGTGGTTGGTCGGTGCGCGCTTGCCAATGCCGTTTTTGTCGCATGCACGACGCGCACAGTACTTCGGACGCCAATGGAACACTGCAGTTCACTGCCCATCAGCCCGCGGCGTTGCAACGCTATCGGTTTGCACTCAAGACGGCAGACTTTCTGCTCTGCAGGCAATGCGGCGTGTATATCGGTGCTGTTATCGATGATGGCGAAGGGCGTTTTGGCATCATCAACACACATGCGCTGAAGAATACGCCAACCGATATCGCGCAGGTGCGCCCAATCAGCTATGACGATGAGAATGTGCGGGCCCGTATCAGTCGTCGTCAGCGGAAATGGACGCCACTGACAGTAACATCCTGTTAGGTGCTAGGGCGTACGCCAGACTTTCTCGATCATTTTGCTGAGGCCTGCCTCGATGAATTTTGGCGGTGCATTCTCAAGATCATCGTATTCGTCGATACAGACCAGACCGGGCCAATAGGCGAGCAACTCGTCGGCGGGCACCGAGAACGGCGGTCCGCTGGCCTGGGCCTGATCGTATTGCAGTGCGATCACCAGTTGTTCGGCATCGTTCGCCAACAGAGAACTCACATGCGTCGCGTACGCCGCGCGCGATTCGGCCGGTACCGCAACCAATGCGCCGCGGTCATAATGCGCGTCACACCGCACCGCATGCAGATCAAAGAAACTGCCACAGTAAATCGTGATTGGTCGGCCAGTCGCACGATAGGCAGGCAATTCGCCACCGCTAATCGTGTAGTCGAGCATCTGCTCGGCGAAAAACGATTGGATGGCCAGCTCCGACAACTCGACGCCGATGACCTCGTTACCCTGATCCGCCAGCCACAACAGATCCTGGGACTTGCCGCACAGCGGAACCAGGACCTTGCAACCTGTCACGCGCCAATGCTTCTTCAGGCTCGCGTTGCCCTCTGCCTGGTGCCAGCCGATCCTGCCCTCCTGCCATCGTTCAAGCCATGCCTCTTCCATCAGCGCCTCTCTGTCGTTGTCGCCAGACTATTATCTACGTGCATTCCCGGAGTTTACCCGCTCCGCCCGCAGCGTTACTATGCGCCGCGCCGGCCGATCCTTCCGGCACAGTCAATCTGAGTACAGGAATCACACCGCATGACTACCGCGCTACGAATTGACGGCAAAGCGAAAGCCGCTGAAATGTCGGAGAAAATTGCCGCAGATACCGCAGCGCTGCTCGAACAGCAGGGTCTCACGCCCGGACTGGCGGTCGTCATCATAGGCGAGGATCCGGCAAGCCAGGTCTACGTGCGCAACAAGAAAAAGCGGGCCGAAAGTTGTGGTTTTTATTCGGTACAGCATTCACTTTCCGAGGACACGTCTCAAGACGATGTCCTGCAACTGATCGACGAACTGAATCGGGATGACAGAATTCACGGCATTCTCGTGCAGCTGCCGCTGCCCGACCATCTGGATGAACAAGTCATCACACAATCCATCTCACCGCGTAAAGACGTTGATGGCTTTCACTTCGTCAACATCGGCAAATTGACGTCCGGTAATACGGCTGACGCTTTCGTACCGTGTACGCCAGCCGGCTGCATGCTCATGATCGAAGATCAGCTCGGGGAGGATCTTTCCGGTCTCAGCGCGGTTGTCGTCGGACGCTCCAATATCGTCGGAAAACCGATGGCGAGTTTGCTGCTGCAAAAGAACGCGACAGTCACCGTCACCCACAGCCGCACCAAGGACCTTGCCGGTGTCGTCCGACAGGCCGACATCGTCGTCGCTGCCGTCGGCAGAGCGAATATGGTGAAGGGAGACTGGGTAAAGCCCGGGGCCGTCGTTATTGATGTCGGCATCAACCGCATCGAAACGACCGTTGATGGTGAGACGAAATCAAAGCTCACGGGCGATGTCGACTTCGACTCGGTGAGCGCCGTCGCCAAGGCGGTAACGCCGGTCCCCGGTGGCGTCGGACCGATGACGATCGTCATGCTCATGGCCAATACGCTGCGTGCCGCCAGACTTTCGGTCGGACTTGATGGTTGACGAGGACTTTCGCACCATCTGGTTGAAGCCCGACGATCCTGCCATCGTACAAATCATCGACCAGCGTCGACTCCCCCACGAGTACGACGTGCGCGAGATCAGGACCTGGCAGGACGGCTTGGCTGCAATTCGGGACATGGCTGTGCGCGGTGCTCCGCTGATCGGCGCGACCGCCGCATGGAGCCTCTACCTCGCGGCATTGCATGACGGCGACTCGGGCGAGAGTGTCCGGCATGCCGCCAGGGAGTTGCTCGAGTCCCGACCGACAGCAGTCAATCTGCGCTGGGCCGTTGACAGAATTCTGCAGCTCGCTGATTCCGCTGCCGTCGACGACGATCTTGCCGGCCTCATCCGAGCGGATGCCGAAGCGATATGTAACGAGGATATCGAGATCTGCCTCGGAATTGGGCGCCATGGCCTGTCGCTGCTTGACGAGATTTCGCATCGCAAGGGCGGCGCCACTGTCAACGTGCTTACGCATTGCAATGCGGGCGCCCTGGCGACGATCAACTGGGGTACAGCGACGGCACCTGTCTATCTTGCACACCAGGCCGGTATGGACATTCACGTGTGGGTCGACGAGACACGGCCGCGAAACCAGGGCTCGCAGCTCACAGCATGGGAGCTTGCCAGGAACGGCGTGCCGCACACGTTGATCGTCGATAACGCCGGGGGGCACCTGATGCAACATGGCCAGGTCGATATCGTCATCACGGGCACAGATCGTACGACTCGCCGTGGCGATGTCGCCAACAAGATCGGAACATACCTGAAGGCCCTTGCGGCTTTCGATAATGGGATACCGTTCTACGTCGCGCTGCCATCCACTACGATCGACTGGAGCATGGCTGATGGCGTTGCGGAAATCCCGATAGAGCAACGCGATAGTCGCGAGGTGACCCATCTGAGCGGCGTGTTGAATGGTATAGCAGCGACGTTCAGGACGACCGCGCCGCAAACACCGGTCAACAACATCGCATTCGACGTGACGCCGGCACGGCTGGTAACCGGCTTGATAACTGAACGCGGAATATGCAGCGCAAGTGAGGAGGGTCTTGCCGGACTATTCCCGGAGAGAACCGCGGCTTGAAAACCGACGAAGGTTACATCAAGTTTATAAGCGACTGGACAGAGGGTCCTGCACCGGAACGCGCGGCGACCGATCTGCTCGACACCTGGCGGCGCCCTCTTCACCGAGCTGGGCTTATTGGTCATTATGCCGACCTCGGCATCGGCTACGGCAATATCAGCGTTCGCTACGGCGGCCCGGGACAGTTCATTATCAGTTGCACGCAGACCGGGCATCTACCGACGACGACTGGCGAACACTACGCGCTGGTCACTGCTTGTGATATGGACGAAAACCGGGTCGCTTGTGTCGGTCCGGCAGAGGCGTCTTCGGAATCGCTGACACACGCTGCACTATACCAACTGGATTCGGAAATCAACGCGGTCGTCCACGTTCACAGCCTGCGCCTGTGGGAAGAGTTGCGTGGTCATGTTGCAACGACCAGCGTGAATGTCGCTTATGGTACACCCCAGATGGCACATGAATTCGCGCGGCTGTACCGGGATACGGATTTTCCGACGAGCGGCATCGCTGTTATGGCCGGCCATGAGGAAGGCATCGTCAGCATCGGTCGAACACTCGAACAGGCGGCCCTGCGTGTCCTGTCAATCGCAGCAGGCCCCGGCTAATTGCCCGGTGTTTCGACTGACACCGGAGTCAGGTGAAAACGAAATGTCCTGCACGTCTTGATGCCGGACAACTGCTCGCCTGGCGGTAACGGCTTGTAGCTCGATTGCCGAACCGCGTCCCGCGAGGTCTTCTCGAAAACCCGATTCGTACTGCGGCGGACGGTCACACGTTTTGTGTTTCCATCGCGATCCACATTGAAGCAAACTTCAACCTCGCCTTCGACCCGTGCACGTCTCGCCTTCTCCGGATACTGCGGCACGACCGTGTGCAGTGGTATCCGCCTGCCGGCATCCCCGGGCGAATCCGCGACAGCCGCCGTGTTATTCCCACCGGCAAGGGAAACCAGCGGCGGCAGCAACACCGCGACCACGAGACGCGGGTCAATTTTCATCGTCGTCCGCTGGCTGCCGTCTTTCGTCGATGACGATGTGTGGTGCGACGGGATTTGTGGCATCGAGCAACATCGAGCGAACGATCTTGACGGTGCGTGCATTTTCGGCGAGCGCTTCCGCCTTTTGCAGGTCCTGCTCGGCTTCATCGAAGCGCTCGAGCTTTACGTACGCAAGCGCACGATTGCTGTAAGCACGCCAGTGTTGGTCGCTTTCTTCAAGTACCTGATCGCAATACGAGATTGCAGTCTCGAGTTGCTCGAGCATGATATAGCCCGCGCAAAGGTTGGACATTCCGGTCAAGCGGTCACGCCGGCTCACTGCGTACCGCAGGCCGAGCAGGGTCAGGCGCACACCCTCTTTCCCGTCTCCGGCCAGCAACGCTTTCGCACCGTCAGCAAGTTCGGCGTTACCCGGCCCGATGACTGTCTTGCTTTCCTGGGCAGTGGCAATCGAGAGTGTGCAACAAACTGATGCGATCGCCAGTAGAGTCAGTCGACGCGACGACAGTCTGTTCATAACCATGTCAGTCCACCGGAGCTCTCGTGATCAGTCGCCCGGAATCAGGTGTTTCGAAAAATGGTCGATTGTGCGCTGCCACGCAAGCGCCGCAGACTTCTCGTCAAATCGCGGAGTCGTGTCATTGTGAAAGCCGTGATTTACATCCGCATACAGATAATTGACGTAGTCCCGATCATTTTCCTTAAGCGCCTTTTCAAAAGCCGGCCAACTGGCATTCACACGTTCATCCAGACCGGCATGATGCAGCATCAGTGGCGCACGAATCTTTGCCGCATCGCCGGCCGACGGATGCCGACCATAGAATGCCACCGCGGCACCAAGCTCCGGGATTCTGACGCTGAGGCGCAACGACATGCCGCCGCCAAAACAGAAGCCGACTGAGCCAACCACACCGGTACAGTCCGGGTGGTCTTGCAGGAAGCTGACCGCGGCAACAAAATCTTCGACCATCTCGGCGCTGTCGCGCTCACGTTGCATGGCCCTGCCATCGTCATCATTGCCCGGGTAGCCCCCGAGCGGCCATAACGCGTCTGGAGCATATGCGATGAAACCTGCAATCGCGAGACGCCGCGTAACGTCTTCGATGTACGGGTTAAGACCTCGATTCTCATGAATGACGATTACGCCCGGGAGCTTGTGGTCGACGACTGCCGGCCGCGCGTAATAGCCGCGTATTACCCCGCCACCTTGTGGTGAGTTGTATTTCTTGTAGCTAACCGATATCGACGGGTCGTCAGCGCTGACCTGTTGCGCGAGCGCATAGTCGGGACTCAGACTCGTGAGCAGTGCCGCTGCGGATACACCCGATACCGTGAAAGCTGCGGCACGATCAAGAAATTGTCGTCGGCTTACCTGGCCGTGTACGTAACGATCGAACAGATCGAGTACGCGTGGATCGTATTTTTGTTTATTGGCCACTGATATATTGCTCCAGCTGCTCGATTTCCTCCTGTTGATCGGTAATGATCGCCTGCACGAGGTCGCCAATCGAAATCATTCCGATAACCCGGTTATCCTCAACAACCGGAAGATGCCGGATTCGTTTCTCCGTCATCAACTCCATGCAGCTGTTAACAGTCTGGGAACTCGAGGTCGTACAAACATCGGTGCTCATGATTTCCGAGACGAATGTGCTCTCCGATGCACGACCTTTGATGATCACTTTTCTCGCATAGTCACGTTCAGTGATGATGCCGCACAGCTCTTCGTCTTTCATGACAACCAGCGATCCGACGGCATTTTCCGCCATGAGCTTGATAGCATCCAGAACAGTGGTGTCAGGGGTAGCCGAAATGACGTGCCGACCCTTGGAATCCAGCAGGTGTTTCACGAGTTTCATGGGTGCTCCCTTTTGTTTGTCCGCAGCGACTTTTCCTTGATTCTAGCAGCAGCCGCAGTGCACCGTGGCCGGAGCCATGGTGCATTCAGTGAAAATCTTAAAAATCATGGACTTATGGAATGACCGTTAGCAAAACACACAACGATCGATCACTCTTCACGTGATCGATACACGGACAAGCGCTCCTGAAGCTCGCTGGACGGGTGCCAGTCACCGCGTAGCATAACGCCATGTATGCGACGCGTATTGCTGATATCCAGCAGCGGATTCGCATCGAGCAAGACGAGATCGGCTTCATGGCCAATGGCCACGACACCGCTGTTCGTGCCCAGAAACTCGGCTACTGCAGTCGTGCCGGTTTGCAGCGCCTCAAACGGCGTCAGTCCGGCCGCCACAAGAAATCCAAGCTCATGGTGCAGCGAGAAGCCCGGAACATTGAACACCTGAGGCGCGTCCGACCCCAGCAACAGCCTCGCACCTGCAGCGTGCAGTGCGGCAATGATCTTGCGACGAAATTCTATCGCGCGGGCGCCAATCTCAGCGCTGAATCCGCGCTCACTGAGTTGTTGTTCCTTGGCCTGGACCCAACGCTGCACCGTCTCCGCCGGCATGTATCGCATTTCCGGTCGATTGCGCAACTCGGCGACACCGACATTGCCGACCCGATGCTCGAACAAGGACTCGGTAGGCACGTTCCACGTTCCGGCTGCCGCCGTCAGCCCGACAACGTCTGCGATACGCTCTTCGCTGACCTGATCGGCGAGCAGCACATCAAAGAAACCACCGTATCCACCGGAACGATCCGTATTCGCGGGCATTAGCGCCGCAACATATCCGTCGAGATGATCGATCGTCGCCATGCCCGCCGACAGGACCTCTTCGACGCCTACGGCTACCGTAACGTGGCCGGCAAAGGGGATACCGAGCTCATTGCAGGTCGCCGCTATCGAATAGAACTCCTCGGCACTGAGTCCTGGATGAATCTTGATGAAGTCGTAGCCGGCGGCATGCTGCGCCCGCACTTTACGTTCCGCATCGGCAGGCCCTTCGACACTGCGGCCATTCATGGATGGCCCCGCAGTGATGAGCCGTGGACCGAAGCGCTCACCATCAAGCAGATCCTGGCGTAGCGTCAAATGCGATGGCTGGCCGAGCATTCCGCGAATGGTCGTAACGCCATTCGCAACAAATAACGTCAACACCCGATCGAGAAATTGTGTGCCAGCGGCCGGTACGTGCGCGTGCATCTCGGCCAGACCTGGCATCAGGAAGCGATCCGTCCCGTCGACGACCTGCGCCTGTTCCGGTACCGGAATACTGTCGACATCTCCGATCGCAACGATGATGCCGTTCTCGACGACAACAGTCTGGTCGGGGATGACGGTCTCGACGGACATCGGGACAACATTGACATTGAGAAACGCCGTGGATGCGGCATCTACAGCATCAACAGCTACGAGCAGGAGGACCAGCAAAACCGGGCGTTTCATGCCGAACAGCGTAAACGGCTGGCTCGCCACTGGCAAACCTCGCGGTCTCAAAGCACCGAGTCGAGCGTCTGCTGGCTGATGTTGCCTCCGCAAACAATGGCCACGACTTTCTTGCCCCGCAGAGATTCCGCCCGGCTCAATAGCCCGGCAATGGCGACGCCGGCGGCGCCTTCAATCTGATGTTGCTCTGCCTGCATGTACTGCCGCATCGCGGCCGCGATTTGTGGCTCGCCGAGCAAAACGAATTCATCGACCAGTTCGCGGCACAGCTCGAACGTGATAGCGCCCGCTTCGATGCCACCGGCCGTGCCATCCGACAGTGTCTGCCCGCTGGGCAAATCCAGTATGTGTCCGGCCGCGACCGACTTCGCCATCACGGCAGACGCTGCGGGCTGGCAGCCAAAGACGCGCACGTTCTGACTGTGCGATTTGAGAACGCTGGCTACCCCACTGATCAGACCTCCGCCCCCGACAGCAACAAAAACCGCATCGATGTCAGCGAGTTGCTCGGCAATCTCGATACCACATGTCCCTTGCCCGGCGATAACGGCTGCATCGTTATACGGTGAGATGTAGTACATAGCGTGCTCTGCGGCGTATTCCCGTGCGTGCTGCTCGGTATCCAGACCATCGCTGCCGAAAAATCGAACGTCGCCGCCGTAACGACGAATTGCGTCGACTTTTGCACTCGACGTTTGTTGCGGGACATATATCACGCCACTCGTCGACAGCGCGCGCATTGCGTACGCAACTGCTGCACCATGATTGCCGCTTGACGCTGCAACACATCCTCTGTCGCGCTGCGCTTCCGACAGACTCATCAGACAATTGGCTGCGCCGCGCAGCTTGAACGAACCTGTGTGTTGCTGATTTTCGAGTTTGAAGAAAACCTCGGCACCGGTCGCGTCACTGAATACCGGCGCTCTCAGAAGTGGAGTCTTGCGAATAACGCCCGCGATACGTGCAGCCGCACGATCCGCTGCGATCGCAATATCGTTCGACGCCTGCATCATTTGGGCACGACCTGTGTAGACGATACCAACCTGTTACCTAAAGCGTCGCCGCAGAAAATGTATCACAGCTATCGGGATCGCCGCTTTGCAGCCCGGCCCTGAACCAGCGTTGGCGTTGCGCAGAGGTGCCGTGCGTAAATGACTCCGGCACGATCGTGCCGCGACTCTGTTTCTGCAAACGATCATCACCTATGGCACTCGCCGCGTTCAGTGCCTCCTCGACATCGCCAGCCTCGAGGATGTTCCTCGCCTCGTCCGCCCTGCTGGCCCAGACGCCAGCGAGACAGTCGGCCTGCAGCTCCAGTTTGACCGACAGTCGATTTCCTTCGGCCTTGCTCATCGATTGCTGCGCCCGACGTACCTCGCTCGATATCCCAAGCAGGTTTTGCACATGGTGCCCGATCTCGTGCGCTATGACATAGGCCTGTGCAAAATCACCGGGCGCGCGGTAACGATTGCGCATATCGTCGTAAAAGCTCAGGTCAATGTATGCCTTGCGATCCGCCGGGCAATAGAATGGCCCCATCGCTGCCTGACCCAGGCCACACGCCGATTGGGTCGCGCCAGTGAACATAACCAGTGTCGGTTCTTCATAGCGCTGGCCCATGCTGGCAAATATCTCGTTCCATACGTCCTCAGTGTCGCCAATGACAACCGCTACCATATCGGCGAGGGGATCATTTTTGAGGTCCTCGGCACTTGGCCGCGTGCCGCTGGACGATGCGGGAGTACTGGCAGATTGCATGCCCTCGATGAGGAACGTTGGGTCGATGCCGAAATACATCGCGGCAAGTAAAATAACAATCGTACCAACGCCACCGCCGAGAAGACCGGCTTTTGGTGCCATTCCGCGGCGATCTTCGATATTGCTGCTGCGTCTGCCGCTACGCCATTTCATACACCTCTCCACACAAACGACGACTACGTTCAATCGGTCAATTTAACAATAAAAAAAACAGCGAGCCTAGTACGTTGACAGTGTTCGATGCCACGTGCAACGATGTCTGTACGTAAGACAAAGGCACACCTGTCGAAAGTCAGGGTCGCAAAGCTTCCGGTCTAAGGGTTAGTCCTATGACAGCGGGGTTGCCACCACGATTCTTCTGTCTCTGCTCTGTTGACAGGCCTTTCGTTTATGTGTCTTTGGCTTCATCTGGATTTATCAGCCGGAGACACGGATGTACGCGACAGAACTGAAGAGCACTGGAGAATACTACCTCAGAAAAATCACCACGGACGCCAAACCCGCAGGTCCGGTGACACGCGAGCCGAGGAATCTCAACGAACTGCGTAAGATCCTCGATCCTGCGACGCGAACCCCCTTACCTATCCGCGTGCAGGGCGCAGGGACTGCCTCGACAGATTGCAACGCCACGGAATCCGGAACGACTCTCAAGACCACCAGTCTCGATGACATCGTCAATATCGACGCCTACAACTACACCGTCACCGCACAGGCGGGCGTTCGGCTCGAGACACTGGTAACAGCGCTCGCCGAGCACGGACTCGAACTTGTCGGCGGCTATGACCTCCAGGGTCGCACTGTCGGTGGCGCGATAGCTGCGCCCTGCTTCGGCCCGGGGATCGGCAGCAACGGTGGCTACTTTGCGAGCAACGTTATCGCCATGAAAATCATTCGCGCCGACGGGCAGCTGCTCAAAGTCGACTCGACGCAGGAGAACCTGCTGGGTGCGTTTCGAACGAGCTTTGGCGCGCTCGGAATCATATTTGAAGCAACGATGCGCGTTCGACCGATCCGCACATTCACAGCAACGCACCGCCGCGTCAGTATCGACAAATTCGCCGGGTCTGTCGATGCCCTCACGAAGGGCGATGTGGGATTCAAGTTCTACCTCATGCCGTACCGTGATCGTGTGTACCTGGACCTGAGGCGCTACGATGCCGATCCGGGCAACGCCTATAACGCACCGTGGAGAATTAAGGACTGGGGGGAAAGTACCGTCCTCCCGCACATCTTCAAGTCTCTCAATCGGGTTGTACCGATTCAGTCGGTTCGTTACAAGCTGATCGATAGCCTCTCCGAGGCAACACAGGGACTCGTAAACTCGCGCCTCGTAAGGACTGGCAGTAACGCCACGTCGCAATCGAATCGCAACAAGGGAAAAAGCAGGCGGCAGTGCTATTACTCGACCTGGTGCTTTCCGGCGGCGAATTTCTCGATGATCGTCAAGGCCTACAAGGAGTTCTGCGAATCCATTTATGCCGACAGCCAGTATCGGTGCGACCTGCCCGCCGTGGGCTTCCGTCTGTGCCAGGATTCATCCTCATTGCTGTCGCCGTCGTTCGATGAAGCCATGATTGCAGTCACCACCGCGTCAACACAGCCGAAAGGTTGGGATGACTTCGTGATCGACCTTGCCGAATTCGCCGAGAAATGGGGTGGCACTCCAATGATCAGCCAATCACGTGCGCTCAGGGCCGAGCATGTCATTCAAATCTACAGCAAGCGCCTCGACTTTTTCCGGCGCCTGCGGCGCCAGCTCGATCCTGACGCGCGACTGCTCAGTCCGTTTCTGGCGCAGTTCTGCCAATAGCAGATCCAAACCGGGAATTCGTGCATCTATTAGACAGCAATTCGGAACAGACAATGCTGAAAAAATCCTAAGTTATTGATTTTTATGATCACAGATCGTATGGATCTGATGATCACAGGGGTTGCGTTATACCGAGCTAGTGTTATACTTAACTATAACACTAAAACAAAGTCGGACAATGCACGGATATGAGAACCAGCAAGCCAATTAATACCGCGGTCGCCGTGATAAGCCTCGCCGCACTCAGCGGCTGTGGCATCGGCCAGGCAAGTAACACCGAAGAAGTTCCCGCAACGACACCTGTTCCGGTCGAGGTGACGCTGCCGGTGCGCGGGGACATTTACGCCACCTACCATGCAACCACAACGATAATATCCGACGCCGAGGCGCCGGTGCTTGCGCGTGTCCCGGGAGAGGTTGTGCGACTGCTGGTCGAAGAAGGGGCAGCAGTGCGGCAGGGCCAGGTTCTGGCCGTTCTCGATGGCGAAAGGCTGCGCCTCGAAATGTTGGCCGCAAAAGCCAAACTCGAACAGGTACGTAAGGAGTTCGCGCGTTATAGCGATCTTGCAGAGCGCGGACTGGTCAGTGTGTCAATGTTCGAGGGACTGAAATACGACGTTGATGCGCTGCAGGCAACGTACGACCTGGCGAAGCTGAACTACGATTATTCTTCGATTCGCGCACCGATTGACGGTGTCGTGTCCGCCCGCAACATCAAGTTGGGACAAAACATCGAGGCGAATAGCGTCGCGTTCCAGATTACCGACACGACCAGGCTCATTGCCTATCTGCAAATCCCACAGGCAGAGCTGGCGAAGTTTTCGCCCGGGCACAACGCCAGCCTGCAGGTCGATTCGATGCCGGACACCGACTTTGACGCAACAATCGCCCGCATAAGTCCTACAATAGATGTTCGCAACGGCACGTTTCGGGCGACCGCTTTTGTCGACAATAGCAATGGCCACCTCGTTCCAGGCATGTTCGCGCGATTCACGATCGCCTACGAGAAGCATGAAGGTGCGTTGATGGTTCCAGGGGCTGCGGTTGTCGAGGAAGACGACGAGATGACGGTTTACGTCGTCACCAGCGGCGCAGTTGCCCGGCGGATAGTGACCATCGGAGTCGAAGCAGACGGCCAGGTTGAGATCCTTAGCGGTCTTGCGGAGGACGATCAAATAGTAATTGTGGGTCACTCAGGCCTGCGCGATGGCAGTAGAGTCCTGGCGAGCATTCAATCGCTGGACAGCTATAGTGGCTGACTAAGCCCTGCGCCCGCCGTGGCACGGTGATCTCGGGCACAGGACAACGTAATGGAGGAACGAATGTCGCTGCATCGCTCAGGTCCGGCCGTAATTGCGTGCGCAATACTGCTTGGTGCCTGCGGACAAAGCGGGCACGAAGCGGATACGGGTGAGAACGAGGACGACAAACCGGCCATTCCGGTTGAGGTAGGTACACCGGTACGCGGCGATATCGTCGCCATGTACTCCGGAACGGCTCCAATTGAGGCATTTGCTGAAGCGGACGTCATCGCCAAGGTGGCGGGCGAAGTTCGTGAGATTCTCGTTGAGGAAGGCGACGACGTAAGCAAGGGGCAAATTCTTGCCCGACTCGATGGCGACAGGTTGAGGCTGGAGCTGAACCAGTCGCAGGCAAACCTCCGCAAGCTGCAGCGGGACTATGAAAGGAACGTCGATCTCATGAACAAGGGCCTGATCAGCAGCGGCGACTTCGATAAGATCAAATACGAAATGGAGGCGCTGGAGGCTTCGTACAATCTCGCAAGCCTCGAACTGAACTACACCCGGATTCGTGCCCCGATCGACGGCGTAATTTCCGAGCGTTTCATCAAACTGGGCAACACGATATCGGTCAACGAACCCGCCTTCAGAGTGACGAGCTTTGATCCGCTTGTGGCGTACATGCACATTCCGGAACGCGAATACCGGCATATCGCGGAGGGGCAACCCGTCGCCATCGATATCGATGCATTACAGGGACAGCGAATATTTGCCTCGGTCACCCGCGTCAGTCCAGTCGTCGATCCACGGACAGGTACATTCAAGATAACGGTTGAAATATCGGACGATGAGCGGCGCATCAAGCCGGGCATGTTCGGTCGCATCAGCATCGTTTACGACCGTCACGAAAATGTACTGCAAATTCCGCGCAGCGCTATTATTGAAGAGAGCGGCGAGACGAGCATCTTCGTTGTCGAAGACAATAAAGCCGTTCGCAAATTCGTGCAAACCGGCTATAGCAGCAGCGGCATGGTCGAAATCACCACCGGTCTGGCGGACGATGACCGAGTGGTTACGGTCGGGCAAATCGGACTCAAGGACGATGCCGTCGTTACCGTGATCAATGCTGCAGACAATGGCGTCGACGACGTCGAGCAGGACGCCGGACCCGCGAGCGAAAATGCGCCGACTGATTGAGATCGCTACAGAGCGTCGCGTCACGATTGTCATGCTGATGGTCGCCATAGCGCTATTCGGCATGGTCTCACTGTCGCGCCTGAAACTTAATCTGTTGCCCGACATTTCCTACCCGACAGTTACGATTCGTACCGAACTCACAGGCGCGGCGCCTGTAGAAGTAGAGAACTTGCTGACGAAGCCCATTGAGGAAGCGGTTGGCGTCATTCGCAACGTTCGCCTGGTGCGCTCCGTATCGCGCTCCGGGCAGTCTGATGTGACCCTCGAGTTCCTGTGGGGCACCAACATGGACATCGCCGGTGTTGACGTCAGGGAGAAGCTCGACATTCTCGAATTGCCGTTCGAAGCGGGTCGGCCCTTGTTACTGCGCTTCGATCCATCGTCAGAACCGATCATGCGGCTGGGTCTGTTGTTCAGGGAAAGCGCCGAGCCAAGCCAGGAGACAGCGGAAGGGCGACTCAAGGCGCTGCGGCGTCTCGCTGAGGACCGAATCAAGACGGATCTCGAGGCCGAAGAAGGCACTGCTGCCGTCAAGGTCAGCGGCGGACTTGAAGACGAAATCGAAATACGCGTCGATCAGCAAAGATTGTCACAACTCGGCATCAGCATCAGCGAGATTGCAGCCCGAATTCGGGCCGAAAATGTCAATCTCTCGGGCGGCCGCCTGGAGGAAGGTAACCAGCGTTTTCTCGTTCGTACGTTGAATGAGTTTCAATCCGTCGACGAAATTCGCGATGCAATTGTCGCCTACGTCGCGGATCGTCCGGTCTATCTTCGCGACGTTGCAACTATCGAGCGTGGCTACAAGGACCGCGAAGCCATCACACGGGTCCGCGGCCGCGAATCGGTAGAACTTGCAGTTTATAAAGAAGGCGACGCAAACACAGTTCAGGTAGCGGACAGGATCTCGCAGCGACTCGAGAGTGTCGCCGCCTCGTTGCCCGACAGCATCGAGCTGGTCACTGTTTACGATCAGTCGAAATTTATTTCTTCGTCGGTCGACGATGTCAAGAATGCGGCATTGCTTGGCGGAATCATCGCGATCATCGTTCTATACGGTTTTTTGCGCGACTCGCGCGCAACGACGATCACGGGAATTGCCATTCCTGTCTCTGTAATCGGCACCTTCCTGCTGATGTATCTCAACGATGTGTCATTGAACATCATGTCGCTCGGTGGAATTGCGCTGGCCGTCGGCATGCTCGTCGATAACTCGATTGTTGTTCTTGAGAATATCGTGCGCAAGCGTGAACAGGGCGAAAGTATTCTCGATGCCGCACAGCACGGTACATCCGAGGTTGCGGCGGCCGTTATGGCAGCCACGCTGACAACCATTGCCGTATTCTTTCCAATGGTATTCATTTCCGGTATCGCCGGTCAGCTATTTCGTGATCAGGCATTGACGGTAACCTTCGCGCTGGCATTCTCCCTGCTCGTTGCCCTGACCCTGATTCCGATGCTCGCTTCTTTGGGCGCTGGCAGCCGCTATCACAATACGAACGAGGCATCGCCGCCCGGTCGATTCACGCGGGGTGTGGCATTCGTAGTACGCCTGTTTGGATTCGTGTTTACGGGCCTGAAGTGGCTGTTCTGGGCGCTCCTCTGGGTTCCGACCTGGTGCCTGCAGCGCTGTTACCGCATGGCCGCTGATATCTACCCGGGCCTGCTGCGTTGGTCCCTGCATCATCAGCTCGCCGTTGTCATGGGAGCGTTGATTATTTTCGTCGGCACGATGTCCCTGATCCCCAGATTGGGTACAGAGCTGATCCCACAACTGTCACAGGGAGAATTCAACGTCGATTTGCGGCTGTCGCCGGGGGCACCGCTGGCAGAGACAGACCAGGCGATTCAGGCGGCACAAAGTGCCGCCGCCGGAATTGACGCCGTTGCTCTCGACTACTCCGTGGCGGGAACAGGAAACCGCCTGGACGCGAACCCGGTCGATGCTGGCGACAACACGGGCACTCTGAGTATCGTGCTTGAGCCGGGCGCCGGTCGGGCCGAAGAACAGGCCGCCATGAACGTGATGCGATCCGAGCTTGCACGCCTTGCGGGGGTGCAATACGAGTTCAGCCGCCCGGCATTGATGACATTCGCCAGCCCGCTGCAGATCGAAATCTCCGGCTATGACCTCGACAATCTTGCACGCACGAGCCAATTCATCGTTCAGGAAATGTCCGCGTCCGATCGCTACACTGACATCAAGACCACAGTTGAACGCGGCAACCCTGAAATCCAGATCGTCTTCGACCAGGAGCGCGCTGCGAAACTCGGTCTTGCGGTCCGGGATATCGCAGACCGTGTCGTTGCCAATGTCCGCGGTGAACTGGCGACGCGCTACACCTGGCGCGACAAGAAGATTG
This sequence comes from Gammaproteobacteria bacterium, assembly GCA_029863305.1. Lineage (GTDB taxonomy): Bacteria > Pseudomonadota > Gammaproteobacteria > Steroidobacterales > Woeseiaceae > UBA1847. The sequence continues at coordinate 44,640 of JAOTVR010000015.1, forward strand.
ACGTGCTGGTGCGCAGCGTGGATACCCGCCAATCCGACATTGAGGACATTCGACGCCTCATCGTAAATCCAGCCTCCGACAGGCCCGTATCGCTCGCCGCGGTTGCCGACATCAACGTATCTCAGGGTCCTGCTGAAATTCGACGCGCCGCGCAGGAACGCGTCGCTATCATTACGGCAAACATTGCCTATGGCGACCTTGGCGCAGCGGCAACAGAGGCCGCCGCGATCATCAGCCGAACGCCAATGCCCAGCGGCGTCACGGCCATGGTGTCGGGCCAGAGTGAGGAAATGCAGGCATCGTTCCAATCCATGCAATTTGCGCTGGCACTCGCGATCTTTCTCGTCTACCTCGTGATGGCATCACAGTTTGAGTCGCTGATACACCCGTTCGTGATTCTGTTCACGATTCCGCTGGCGCTCGTTGGTGCTGTCCTCGCGTTATTTGTTACCGGTACGACAATTAATATTGTCGCGCTGATCGGCGTCATCATGCTCGCCGGGATTGTCGTCAACAATGCGATCGTGCTGGTCGATCTGATCAATCAGCTACGTGCACATGGCAAGCAACGCCTCGACGCTATTATGGAAGCAGGCAGCGCCCGACTCCGGCCCATTCTGATGACTTCTCTGACTACGGCCCTCGGCCTCCTTCCCATGGCCATCGGATTCGGTGAGGGATCCGAGGTGCGCGCACCGATGGCCATTACGGTTATCGGCGGACTGCTTGTATCCACATTCCTGACGCTGCTTGTCATTCCGGTTGTCTATTCGCTGATGGACCGCAGATGAAGCACACAGAATTCGCACTCCGGCGACCCGTCACAACGGTAGTGACTTTCGTGGCACTGGCTTTGGTCGGTCTCATTGCGTCGCGTCTGCTCCCACTCGAGAAATTTCCGGACATCGAATTCCCCGGTATCTTCATTCAGGTTCCGTACGCCGGATCGACTCCGGAAGAAGTCGAGCGCCTGATCACCCGGCCGATCGAAGAAGCCCTGGCAACGCTCTCCGGCGTCGAGCAGATGTTTTCCAGCTCAGACGAAGGCCAGTCGCAAGTCTTCCTGCAGTTTGGCTGGGATCAGAGCATGGGAGCCAAAGGCATCGAGGCTCGTGCCAAAGTTGATAGCATTCGTCATTTGTTGCCCGACGACATTCGGCGCATCTTCATATTTACAGGTTCTCTGGGCGATCAGCCCGTTCTGCAATTACGCATCTCAAGTCAACGTGACCTGTCCGATAGTTACGATTTGCTCGACCGGCTGCTCAAGCGGCGTATTGAGAGAATTGACGGGGTTTCACGGGTTGAATTACATGGCGTCGACCCTCGCGAAATCCGCATCTTGTTACAACTGGATCGTCTCGCCGCACACGGTGTCGATATCGCGGCGTTACGGGAGCTGCTGCAGCGAAGCAATTTTGCAGTCAGCGCCGGGCAGATCACCGCGGGTGGACAGCGCCTGAATGTCCGGCCGCGTGGTGAATTCGATTCTATTGAAGAGATTCGAAACCTCGCCATTAACGAGAGTGGGCTTCGGCTAAGAGACATCGCGGATGTCGAGCTACGCGCACCGGACCGAAACTACGGCAGACATCTCGATCAGAAATATGCGATTGGTGTCGCTGTCAGCAAGACGACTGGCTCGAACCTCGTGGATGTGACAGACCGGGTTATGGCCGAAGTCGAAAAAGTCCGCGCGCTGCCACAGATGCAGGGAATCAACATTTTCTCACTGGATAATCAGGGCCAAAGTGTAAAAGACTCGCTTTCCGATTTGCTAAGCGCCGGCCTCGTCGGTGGATTGCTTGCGATCATCGTCCTGTATCTGTTCCTGCGCCAGGTCTCGACGACTCTGATTGTTACTGCGTCGGTGCCGTTTTCGATACTGATAACACTTGGGGCACTGTATTTCTTCGGACTAACGCTGAATATTTTGTCAATGATGGGTCTGATGCTGGCCGTTGGTATGCTTGTCGATAATGCGGTCGTCGTTACCGAGAGCATATTCAGGGAACGATCGGAGCATCACGACAGCCCGCGGGCATCGACGGTCAAAGGAGTCAAGGAGGTCGGCCTGGCAGTGATCGCAGGAACCGCGACCACCATCATTGTGTTCGCACCGATAATTTTCGGCACAAAAACGGACATCATGGTGTTCCTCACACACGTCGCAGTCACGATCATCGTCGCGTTACTTGCCTCGTTATTGATCGCGCAAACGCTCGTTCCAATGCTGGCCGCACGAGTGGCCGTGCCGCCGCGACCGACGGCGGGTGCAATGATATCCCGGCTGACACGCCGCTATGAACGCGCTCTGACCTGGGTCGTATCGCACCCCTGGTGGACCGGTCTGGGCATCGTGATCACCTGTGTCATCGGTGTTCTTCCGCTGGCCCTCAACCTCGTCAAGTTTGACGCGTTTCCGCAGGATGTGGGAAGAGAACTTTACATGCCGTACCACATTGAAGGCCAGCATTCGCTGGATCGCATCGAGGCAGCCGTCGACACAATCGAGGGATATCTGTTTTCGAGGCAGGAAGAATTCAACATTCGTTCCGTTTACAGCTACTACCAACTCGATCGCGCGGAGTCTGTGATCCTGTTGACCGATGAAGACGACGCGACCCTCTCGACCAAGGAGATCATTGCACGAATAGAGAAGGATTTGCCCACGCTTGCAATCGGCAAGCCGAGTTTCAAGTTCGACCAGCAAGGTGGAGGCGAGGGATTCAGTATTCAAATATCGGGTGACTCAACGACCGTGCTCAATCAACTTGGCGCCGATATTGCGCGTGTCCTCTCATCGGTAGACGGACTGAAAGATGTCCGCAGTGATGCGGAAGGTGGCGATAAGGAGGTTCGGGTCATTATTGATCGTGTCAGAGCAGCGGCCGCGGGGCTCACAGCCGCTGAAATTGCCACTGCGGTCAGCATTGCGATGCGTGGCGAAAACCTTCGCGAATTCCGCGGTGATTTCGGCGAAGTGGCTGTACGGCTGGCGTTTAGAGATGATGACCGACAGAGCATCGAGCAACTCGCGGATTTGCCGCTTTACAAACCAACGGGTGAACGCATCACGCTGGGAAGCGTTGCCAGTCTGCATATCGGCCAATCACCCGCCACGATTCAACGTACCGACCGCCAGACGTCGGTCGTTCTTTCGGGCAATCTTGGAGAGGATGCGAGTCTGGACAGCATCCAGCCAGTCGTCGAAGAGTTGATGAAACAGATTGAACTCCCGCCCGGTTACAGCTGGAAGTTCGGCCGCGGCTTCGAACGTGAGGACGAGACACAGAAGATGATGGCAACGAACATCGTACTTGGTATCGCCTGCATATTCCTGGTCATGGCCGCCCTGTTCGAGTCATTGTTGTTTCCATTCTCGATCATCCTTGGATCGATTGTCTTCTCGGTATTCGGCGTGTTTCTGTTTTTTGCTGCAACCGACACTACTTTTTCATTCATGGCCTCGATCGGCATCATGATCCTGATCGGCGTGGTCGTGAACAACGGCATTGTGCTCGTTGATCATGTCAACAACCTGCGGCAGCGCGGCCTGATGCGCGACGCGGCCATTGTCGAGGCCGGTCGCGACCGCCTGCGGCCGATTCTGATGACGGTGGCGACGACGATCGTCGGCTTGTCGCCGCTCGCCATCGGTTCGACCCAGGTCGGCGGTGACGGACCGCCCTACTATCCGATGGCGAGAGCAATCATCGGTGGCCTCGCATTCTCTACGGTTGTATCACTGCTCGTGGTTCCGACGCTGTACATCTACTTCGACAACCTGTCCGCCTGGGGTCGCAAAGTCATGCGCACCGCGCGGGCCGGCGGCGCGTCAGAACAGCCAGTCCAAGAGCCAGGATAAACCACCAACCCAGTGCCCCGCCACCGTGTTCATGGTGATCGACGACGATGACTTCGGTCACGATCGCCGCGTCTCTGCCGGCATCTTCTATCGGCAGGAACGCAAGTTCGGATGTGTCGTCCGGTCCGAAGTAGGCGAGGAATGAATCATCATAGGCATCGAAAAGCTCGATCAGGACATCGTAGCTGCCTGTCGGATAGCCGGCGAGCAACTCCGTGACAAGGACGTACTCATCATCGCTGCTCGCGCCAAAGATCGTAAAGTCGTCTGTTGCCGCGTATTCGTTCCATGGCCCGCCCTCAAAGCTGAGGTATACGACCGCGTAAACGTCGGCTGAAGAGAAATAGGTATCGGCGTCAAACAGTAAATCGATGCCGTGGTAATAACCGTCTTCATCAAAATCGTTGAACAGCACTATGTCGGCTGTGTAGAACCAGAAATCGATGTTCGCCGCTGATGACGACTGCACTGTCGCTTTCGACCGTACCGACGAACGTGTGCCTTTCTCGTCCAGCTCCGCACTCGTCGCCAGCGTCGGGTATTCGTCCTCCGACACTTTGCCTGGCGCCCCATTGTCACGTTGTTCCCGTGTGCTTTGCTTGGTGACTGACAAGCGCGCTTCAGCGTCCACCCCGGCGGCAAAAGCATCAACGGATACGATCATTAGTCCCGCGACAAGAAGCATCGCGAGCAGCAATTTTGTCCAATTGAAAATTCTTGCAGTGGTGTCCATACTATTCTCCTCGATTCCTGCTTTCTGGCTACTATTTAAACTCTGCTTCACTGAATCGATGCTGAACTCGTAGGCATGAACATCGCGAAATGCGATCATGTTCAGCTCTCGTTTAGTTTCGGCGCGTGGCGTTCATCAATGATTCAGGAAAGTCGACAGGATTCGACAGGAAGCGCTATCGCATTTCTGTTATTCGGGGTCATGGGCGGGCTTGGCCTCGACCTGTGTGCAAAAGGTCTGCTCAGCAGCTATTCGCTGCAGCAGTTCGTATTCCTTCGAAGCCTGATCGGCCTCGCGATATTTGTGCTGATTGGACGCCAGTTCGGCGGCCTGAAGAGCCTGATCACGTCGCGGTGGGCCTGGCACCTGTTGAGGACGCTGCTCGCGACGGGCGCGATGTTCGGGTTCTTCTACGGTTTGGCCCGTATGCCGCTGGTCAATGCGCTGACACTGGGCTTCACGGCGCCGTTGATGATGACGGCGCTCGCCGTACCCATGCTTGGCGAACACGTCGGCTGGCGCCGCTGGCTGGCCGTTACCGTGGGTTTCATCGGCGTACTGATTATATTGCGACCTGCTGGTGGCGAAGTTTCGTTCGCTTCGATCGCGGTTTTATTTGCGGCGTTTTGCTATGCGTGCATGGCGATAACCGCGCGTAAGTTGGCGACAACAGAAAGCAGCTATGCGCTGTCGGTGTATGTAATCGCGGGGCCAATGCTGGTGTCGATGGCAATGCTGGGGCGAGGCGCATGGATAATGCCGGATACGGATGGTTGGTTGTTATTTGCCCTGGCCGGTAGCTGCTCGGTCATTGCCTGGATCGGAATCATTGGCGGCTACCGGCGTGCGTCACCTGCCTTGCTTGCGCCATTCGAGTACACAGCCCTGATTGGCGGTGCGATCGCAGGGTATCTCATTTGGGACGAAGTCCCGGATCGATGGGTCGCAATTGGCGCGACCGTGATCATCGCCTCGGGACTGTTCGTCGTGTACCGTGAAATCGGTGCAACGCTATCCGCTCGTTACCTGAGAGCATTCACGGCCAGTAGCGCGGCTGCCCTGAAGCAGCGGCTGAGTCGAAAAGCTGAGTCCTGATACGTTACTGCGACAGAGACCTTAGCCGACGTCGCCAGCAACAAGCCCGGCGAGCTCGGCCGGCGTTATTTTCAGAGCTTTAGCCACACGATTGAAGAAATCAACCTCGAGAACACTGACACTCTTGTCGCTGCGAAATACGTCAGCCAGCGCGTGTATTGTTGCGACGCGGTCCTTATCCGCCATCTTATCCCGCACACTTGCCAGGTATTTGCGCAATGACGCCTCAGCATAGAGTTCTGGACGTGCAGCGACGCGAATGTCAGCGGCGCTGAAGTCTTCGCCGGTATGCTGTTTGAGGATTTCACTGATGCGATCAACCTCGACCGTTTGAATGTTGATATCAGCATCGGCCGCCCTCGCCAGTGTCATGAGCAGCACTTCCTTATATAACTCGCTTTGTTCCTCCTCGCTCACGTCCGCGCCGCCGAAGATTTTCAAAACGCTCTTAAGATCTGCGATTGCCATTATGGTCTCACCCTTGATTATCGTTATTTCGTTATCGTTATCTCGGTGCGGCGGCTGCACCGCGGCCCGATGCCCAAGTATACACGGCGATAGCTGTCAGAATCATGGTGTAGGGCACGATTATTCATGCCGCATCGACTGCCGCTTCCAGTAGGTCAGCGAGCGCCACAGCCATTCGATGGGCCCGAAACGGTAACGATTCAGCCACCAGGTACTGACAAACAGCTGCAACAATATGACGAGAACAACGAATCCCATCTGCCCGAACCGGGGGATCGTGCCGTAAAGCCCGAGCCCGTAACCGTAGAACACGGTTGTCAGAATGAGCGAGTGCATAATGTAATTCGTCAGCGCCATACGACCCACCTTGGCGAAGCGGGCCAAAATGCCTTGCAGCGCGCCCGATTTGAAAACCAGCAAAATCAGGCCGATGTGCCCGAACGCGATGCACAGGCTGGCCAGATAGTTTGCAATCCCGCCCACCCGCATCACGTACTGCGCGTTCCACTGGTGCGCCGAAAGATCGAACGCGCTGAATACTGCCAGCGGCAGGCCCAGCAGATAACCGGCCATCATGAGCTTGCGGTAAAACGATTGCGATCGCTCGCCTGAGAGAACGCCGAGCTTCATCAGTGCCATACCGATCATCATCAGTGCAGCAACGCGCGAAATCCCAAAAAACAATGTTGTAAAGACCTGCATGGAGGCAACGATCGGCGCACGGTGCGCGACGATCTCCGTGTAACTCCCCCGGTAGCTCTCCAAATCCTTCTGCAGATCTTCATCGGTTGGCGCCAGGAACGCCCGAAACTCCTCCCAGTCTTCGAGTAGTTTCTCCTGCTCCGCCGTTATTTCCTCACCGGCGTCTTGCAGAGCTGCTATCTCGCTGGCCTCGGCCTGGGTTTGTTTGGCGCTGATCGAAAAACCGTAGGTCATGAGCAACGACAGGGGCAGCAGTAAACAGGCGATGACAATCAGCGTCCTCGGGCTGCGCCGTCTGAACAGATAGACAAGCATGCCGATCACGGCATACATGAACAGGATGTCACCGAACCAGATCAAGTAGCCGTGAACAGCGCCGATAATGATCAGCCAGAATTGTCGCCGATAGAAGATGCGCCCGTACTGTCCACCCCGCGCCTCAGCCCGGTCTGTCATCAGGATCAGGCCGGCGCCGAACAGCATGGCGAAGATGCTGAGAAATTTCTGATCAAAGAATATGTGTGTGAAGAACCAGGTGCCGATGTTGTGTAACTCTGTGCCGCCCATCGCCAGGGGATTTGCATAGGCGATGAAGGGCATGGCGAACGCATAGATGTTCATCACAAGGATACCGAGCACGGCGATACCGCGCAGGACATCGAGGCTGACGATGCGCTCGCCGAGCAACACCGGGCCAACCGCGGGTGCAGACTCGTGGTCGGTAGCGATTCCGGACTCAGCTTCGCTCATGCGGACATCCTCGTTCTCATTGCTGGATATTCCCGAACGGACGATCGAGCGACGAGCCGGTTATGATACCGCAGCAAATCATTTTTGTTTAGTACTGATTTATAAGGAATTTTTGCTTGGAATTTTGGGCAATACGCGACATACTCGGCTCGGGTAAACAACATTGAAGGAGGTGATCCATGTCTGGTGAGATATCAAAGGTATTGCGAAATGCATTGGGTCTTGAGCGGATGATGGAGCTACCTTCACAACACCGTTGACCAGGTTCCGCAATCCGATACTCACGAAGGGCCGTCTACTGACGGCCCTTCTTGTTAAGGAGTGGCTGTAGTACCTGGTTGTCTTCCCCCGCCGTCATCGTGCGAACTGTGATTGCGTTGTAAAGACGCGGAATATCACAGTCGATGACACCGTCAAACAATTCGGAAGACTTGCGCCGGTGACCCTCACTCATCAGCCGATAGTCGTTGCAAAAAGACGATTGGTCGTCATTGGTACCGATCGCCTTGAAGTCATAAGAGTCATCCGTCTCGCCGAATATCGGAAACATCACCCACGCGCTGTCGCTGAATCCATTTTCATCCTGGTATGCATTCCACGCATCCTGGGCCGCCATATAGTCCTCGAACGTTTTGCCGTCTTTCATTGAGCAATGCGAGAAAGACATGACAAAATTCTTATCCGACTCATCCTCGTCCTGCAGTCCTTCTTTCACCTGCATGGAAACGAAGTTACTGTGGTTCTTGCAATCGATGACTTCGCTGAACTTGCCATCTATTTTGCCGCCCTGTGAGAGCCACATGTCCGTGCCAGCACCCATCCTGCTGCCATCCGCGCAGGCACGGCCGTTAAAAATATCTTTCTCATTATTCTTTTTCCTGTTTCCGGATTATTTGATTTTCGGGCATTGCGCCGGATACGGGAAGTATAGTCCAGGGTCGCGATACTATCGGCCCGGCATGCGATCTTGTTACTTGAGGATATCGGTCAGTGCATTCAGTACGCCGTCAATCTCGTCGGCACTGTTGTAATGCACCGCACCAATTCGCACCGCGCCGCCGGAATCATCGATGCCCAGCGCCCGGGCGGCTTCGAGCGCATAGTTGTGGCCGCTCCAGGCAAATATATTACGTCTTGCAAGCGCCTCTGCGATCGAGGCAGAGTGGTGACGATCGTGCACAAATGAAACGGTCGGCACTCTGCGATGCATCGCAGCGGCATCGGATATGCCCTGAATCCTGACGCCCGGAATGCTCTTCAGTCCACTTACCAACCGTTCGGCAAGCAAACTCTCATAGTCGAACAATAGGTCCAGTCCCGAGCATATCTGCTGCCGTCTGCCGGCCGATGCCGCAGTGTCGGTCATCGTGCTTCCGACCCATGCGAAATAGTCGACCGCCGCTGCTGTCCCTGCCATGCCTTCATGACTTTGCGTTCCGGCCTCGAAACACCACGGCAGTTCGCGCGGGGCAGGACGCACTTTGTATGCGTCGAGTTGCTCGAGCACGTCTTTGCGGCCCCAGAGAATTCCCTGATGTGGGCCGAAAAACTTGTACGCCGAGCAGACGAAGAAATCGCAGCCGATCTCTTCTACGTCCGTAACGATATGGGGGGCGGATTGCACGGCATCGATAAAGCTCCATGCACCGGCTTCACGCGTCTTGGCGCAGATTGTCTCAACGTCATTTATCGTCCCGGTAAGGTTGCTTGCGCCGCCGACACAGACGAGCCGGGTTCGGCTCGACAAGATATCGTCGAGTTTTGACAGGTCGAATTCGAAACTCTCCGTGTCAAAGGGCAACCAGCGAATTTCGAGCCCGAAGTCGCGAGCCAGCAACTTCCACGGTTCGATGTTCGCGTCATGATCCATTTGCGACAAGACAATTTCGTCACCTGCTCGCAAATGCCGACCTATCGAGCGCGACAGGTGGAATGTTATCGACGTCATATTCTGGCCGAAGATAATTTCATCCGGAGATGGCGCATTGAAAAAATCGGCCATAGCGGCACGCGCACCATCCGCAACTTCACCCGCAAGCTGCGACGTGCGGAAGTAGCCACCGATATTGGCACTTTTGTGCAGCAGGCAATCGGACACTCGATCAGCGACCGACTTCGGTACTTGTGTGCCGGCCGGATTGTCGAAGTACAGACGCGGCTCGCCGTTGTCCGTCTCAGACAAGGCGGGAAACTGCCTGCGTATGGCCGCGAGGTCGATAGCCATGGGAATGATGCACAGGGCTAGTCCTGCGCCTTGCCTCCCCATTTCTCGCGATGCGCGTCTTCTGCGCGTTGCCGAACTTTGGCGTGACGTCGCGTGAGTAACAAAGAACCAGGATCACAAACCTCGGCCTTGATCAGCCCGAGGTCGCTCGCTGCATCGAACAAACTCGGATACCAGCGTTCCCAGTTTGGCAGCAACAATTCGACCTGCTCGCGAAGACTCATGCACGCAATGTAACCGAGCAACACGCTCGTGACAACGCGTTCGCCGCAGCCCGGTTATTCCTCGAGCATGCGCATACCGAGTAGTGCGGCACCAAGCAGCATTGCGCCGAGAACAATGATTTGTAACTGCGGAATCCAGCTTGTCGGAATGTCGAAGGCCCCTTGCGGAACTACGGTCAGTACTCTGGATACCGCGATCACGAGCTGCGCGGCTGGCTTGACAGCAATAGCACCGCCGACCAGCATTGCGATGGGTAACGCCAATCGCTGCACCCATAGACGGCGTCGAATCCGCGTGACGATGCGACGACTAAAACCATCGTCTGCAATCGGCTCCGATGCAAACATCGATTCGAGCAAGCGATCCTCTTCGTCTTTGGTCTTTTCAGCCATGTTGATGATCTTTGATGTCAAAATTCGTCCTGATCTTTTCCTTGGCACGGTAGATAACGGATTTGACCGTGCCGACCGGCGAACCAGTCGCTTCGCCGATCTCACGATGTGACAATCCACACGCGTACGACATAACCAGAATCGCACGCTCCTCCTGCGTTAATACTGCGAGCAGCTTGTCCAGATCAGAAACTTCGTCCGAATCCTGAGCGTAGCTCCTCGACTCCAGTTGCGCGGCATGTCCAGCTTCATCGATAACCTCCGCATAACGCTTCGCTTTCCGCTTTGTCTGCAGGAAGGTCGTATAGGCGACCTTCAGCAGCCAACCGACGAACGACCCGCGGCCTGAATATGTGTGCAGTTTATCCCAGGCATGCAAGAACGCTTCTTGCGCCAGGTCATCCGCCTCGACCGGATCGGCCGCCAGCCTGCGCAGGAAATTACGTACCTGCGACTGGTGGCGTCGGATCAACTCGCCGAAGGCCGCCGTGTCCTGCGACGCGACGGCCAACGCTACGAGGTAGTGATCCTCGCCGTCGAGCAGTGTTGCGGTCTGATTTATCGGCCATGCTCCGTAAAGCGCCACATTATCAGGTACGCCACACCGATACAGAACGGGAACGCGGCGCCCGCCAAAGACCCGGTGAACGCGAAACCGCTCGGATCCGGCGCGAAAAAGCCGCTTAGTACCAGTCCTGCCGCCAGCGCCAGCCAAATCAGTGCCAGGCGTAAATCCCTGTCCTTTGGTGATGTCGGATTGCCGAGGCGATCGATGATCTCCGGACTCAGTTCCTGTCCTTTGTCGATCGCAGCACGAATCGTTTTCTGCATGTCACCGCGGCTCCGATACCGGAACCAGAAGAACAGGCTAATGATGACCGTTAGCCCCATGAACATGATGATCGGTACCCACTCTCCAGCCACTTTACTTACTCCATCTGTTAGTTATCTGCTCTTTAAGCAGTTCTCACCCGGTAGATGCCCGACGGTGGCTAATTGGATGCAAGATTCTTAACTGATTGTTTTCTTTAATTTTAATCTCGTCGCATCGCGGACGGTCGCCATGTATTTTGCGAATTCGGGTCATATGATTGGCGCACCCGGTCAACCAATATCCGCGAGCAACGTTTTCAGTGCAACAGGCACGCGCCATCCAATGCAGGAGCAGACGGCAAGATGAAGATCGATTCGGCGATTGCGGCCAACCGCTTCGGCCTCGGCGCCCGCCCGGGCGATTTGCAGAACATCGACAATGGTCCCGTGGCCTGGCTGCTCGATCAGTTACAGGGCCCGTCCCGGCGGCCGTCGGAGCTCAGTGGATTACCCGCAGCGGCCGACGTGCTCGTCGAGGTTCAGAACCTGCGCCGCGAACGGCGCGAAATGCGCGAAATGCGCAATGCGGTAGACGCTGAACCTGCCCCCGACCTTGTCAAAGAGTATGGGCGCACAGTTCGCAGCCATTACATCGAGCAAGCGCATGCAAGATACCGCGTCGCCGCCAGCAGCGACCACCCGTTTCATGAGCGCCTCGTGCATTTCTGGACGAATCATTTCGCCGTATCAGCCGACAAGCAGCCGCTCCCCGCTATCGCGGGCCTTTACGAGCATGAGGCGATTCGTCCGAATATCACGGGCAATTTCGCGGATCTGCTAATTGCCTGCGAACAGCATCCCGCGATGATCCTGTATCTCGACAATCAGCGCTCGATCGGTCCCACCTCGACACTTGGCCGCCGCGCAAATCGCGCACGGCGTGACCGTGAGGTCGGTCTGAACGAGAATCTTGCGCGAGAAATCCTGGAACTGCATACCGTGGGCGTTGACGGGG
>JAOTVR010000088.1 GCA_029863305.1 Gammaproteobacteria bacterium
TTTCGTTTGTGCTGCTAGACTGCAAGCTGGTTTTCACGCGGGGCGTGCAAAAGTGAGATTCGCTGAGGTCTTTTTGAGGCTGGGATGCGCTCTCGTCGCCTGGATGATGCTGTTTACGCATCTTCTGTGGCTGGCAGCGCTCTACGCGATGGACTGCGGCCCTGACGGTGATGAGATGCACCGCTTGCTGCTTGGTCTCGCGCCATTCACCTGCTGTTTCGCGTACATGTTGCGTGTTACTCGGCCATTCGGCGATATTCACAGCATCCTGCGCTGGCTCGGTGTGCCGCTGCTGCTGTTGCTGCCGTTGGGCCTTCGCAGCATTTGGCACGTATACCGGTCGGTCAATATTGGGGAATCTGCCATTTGCACGAGCGGCGCCCCGGGTACATGGCAAGTACTCTGGGCGCCAGTGCAGGTCGCAACTCTCCTTTTTGTTGCGTACATGGTCGTCAGGGTGTGGCGCAGCGTCACACGCGACGCTAAAGGCGACGTAACTGGCTGAGCTGACAACAGGATTTTGCAATTGTTGACAGTTACATAATTGAAAAGCTGCGGCCCGAGTGAGAAGATTCACACGCTCAAAACAATAATCATTTGGGGAATAACTATGTCCATGATGTCAGAATTCAAAGACTTCGCCATGAAAGGCAATGTGGTCGATATGGCCGTCGGTATCGTAATCGGCGGGGCATTCGGCAAGATTGTCTCGTCGTTCGTTGCCGACGTACTCATGCCACCAATCGGGCTATTACTTGGCAATGTCGACTTCTCAGATCTTGCGGTCACGCTGCAGGCTGCCAGCGAGGGCGCTGATGCAGTACTGCTCAAATACGGTGTGTTCATTCAGACCGTCGTCGACTTCATTATTATTGCTTTCGCAATATTCATGGTCGTCAAGGCGATGAACAGCTTGAAAAAGAAAGAAGAAGCTGCGCCGTCAGCGCCGCCGGCGCCAAGCAAGGAAGAAGTGCTACTGACCGAGATCAGAGACGCGCTGCGTTCGAAGTAAGTTCGTCAGCGTCTGCATGCAAAAAAAGGCCCGGCTGATGACAGCCGGGCCTTTTCTGTTCCTGCAATCCGGTGTTAGTACTAGTCGATCGGAATCTTTATTTTCTGTCCCGGATAGATCTTGTTTGGGTCCGGAATCAGCTCCTTGTTCGCTTCATGAATTCGCGTGTAGAGCGATGCTTTGCCGTAGAACTTCTTGGCAATACCGCCGAGCGTGTCGCCACTGACGATTTCATAAAACTCGACTTTCTCTTTCTCTTCTTCCTTCGGCTCCGGGAAAGTCAGGTCATCAGCGATAACCTTTTCCACGCCTTTAATGTCTCCGGCAATCAACAGGGCGGATGTCCGGGTCGCCTCATTCACGCATTCGCCACAAATTGTTGCCACGCCATCATCGAACTTCACGTCCAGGTTCTTGATTCCGGACAACTTGATTTCCAGGTGTTGCTTGATGTTATCGGCAGCTTCGTCATCGGTATCGAACAGCTGTCGCCCGACGTCTTTTGCAAAATCAAATAGACCCATGGGGCACTCCTTGGTTCTTGTGTGGTGCATGATCCGGGTCCGCATCATCGATGCGAACCCGGAGATGACATCAAGTCAGGTCGACAATCGTGGCGCTCGGTGCCGCCTTGGCAACACTCTTCATGCCGTTATCGCATGCGGATTCAGATGAATAACTTTCACTCGTGCCAATTACCTGGCCATTCGTCGATTTCAGGTTAAAGCGAAACTTTCCACTGGGCGTGGTCTTTTTCTCAAAGCAATTTTCGTCGAGGCAATTCTTTTGCACGGACTTGATGCCGTTTGTGCAAGAAGCTTTGGCCTTGTAGCCCTCGCTCGCCAGAATTGTCTCACCGTTGCCGGCTTTCAACCGAAACCGAAACTCGCCGGCTTTGTCTTTATAGCACTCAAATTTTCCTGCCATCACTTCTTCCTCATTCCTGGTAGTTGTTGGTCTGTCAATCGTTCAATACAAACGTCACCTTCATCGTGACTCGGAATTCCGAAACTTCACCGTCCTTGACGATGACCTTTTGCTCCTTGATCCACGCGCCTTCGACCTGGCTGACGGTCTTGCTGAATCGTTTTATTCCCTTACGCACTGCATCTTCGAAGCTCTTGTCCGACGATGCCGATACTTCCGACGTCTTTGCGATACTCATTTCAGTTCCTCTCCATGCGGCCTGGTTCGGGGAAAGCCAAACATATCCGGGGTAGCGACCCTGGACAATCAGTATTTGGCGAAAGGGATTTCACACTCTTGCTTCTTGCTTATCGGCAGATTACACCTCGGCAAAGGCGCAAATGCAATTCACGGCGCGTTCCTGAGCAGACCGACCACAGTCAATGGCACTGTGTTGCGAAAAACACACAAATATGGCGTCCAGAACGGCGAAACGCGCTGGTTTTGACTGCGCGACAGGTCTATAGTGGCAATGCTGCAACAAAAGCTGATCTCCAAGGCGCTGGACAGACGTCGGATGATCGCTGGCGGCAATGAATTTCCAAGAGGGGGTTAGAAACATGAAGATGAACAGGCAGCACTTCGGTGTGTTGGGCCTAGCTATGATCACGGTCGGCATGCCGACCCAGTTTGCGGCAGCGCAGGCAGACGCGGACTCTGAGGACGATCTGATCGAGGTTGTCACCACGATTGGTTCTCGCAGTGCCAAACCACGGTCAGCATCGGATTCACCGGTGCCCATCGATGTAATCTCCGGTGATGAATTCAATTCGCTGGGTAGTACGGCAGATCTAACGGACAATCTCAAGGCGATGGTGCCATCCTACACGGCAGCGCCGGCGACCGGCGACGGTAGTGCGTTCGTTCGTCCTACATCGCTTCGTGGTACCGCGCCGGATCAGGTTCTGGTGCTGGTCAACGGCAAGCGCCGGCATCGTTCTGCGTTGGTGCAGTTCTTCGCGCCTGCCGCGGGCAACGGCGCGCACGGTGTCGATATCGGCATGATTCCGGGCATCGCGCTGAAAAGTGTCGAAGTGTTGCGTGACGGCGCGTCGTCGCAATACGGATCTGACGCGATAGCCGGCGTCATCAATTTCGTAATGAAAGATGCGTCGGAAGGCGGCACCATTCAGGTTCAGGGTGGCCAGCACTACGAAGGTGAGAACAGTCTCAAGATTGCAGCGAATGCCGGATTCGGGATCGGCGATGATGGCTTCGTCAATGCGAGCATCGAATACGTTGATAACGACGCGTTGTCACGCGGCATCCAGCGTCCTGATGCGCAGGCGCTGATCGACGGTGGCAATACCGCAGTCGGTCAGGATGCCCCGTTTGGGGATGCGCCGTTGGTGCAGACCTGGGGACGTCCGGAAACCGAGGGCGTGCGCTTCTTTGTGAATTCTGGCTTCGACATCAGTAGTTCCGCACACCTGTATGCTCGATTCGGCCTTGGCGATACCGAAGGTCGCTATCGTTTCTTTTACCGGCCGCCGGATCATTCCAGCCTGAATCAGCATCGCGCCGACGGCTACACAGGATTGCCGGGAGGGTTCACGCCGTACCTGGACGGTGACCAGGATGACTCCAGCATCGTCGTGGGTGTCAACGGAGAGTTCGACAGTGGCATGCTCTACGACCTCAGCTTCAACTACGGCAAGAACGAACTGGATTACTTCCTGAATAACACGGTCAACGGGGACCTCGATCTTGTCGGCACCTGTCCCGCCTGCGAAATATCGCAGATGGACTTTGACGTCGGTGGATATGCTCAGGAAGAGCGAACCCTGAATGTCGACTTCTCTGTACCGGCATCCGATAGCGTGAATCTGGCCTTCGGGTTCGAGTCACGCGAGGAGACGTTCAGTGCTTTTGCCGGCGAAGCGAATTCGTTTTTCGGCGGCGGTTCGAGCGGTTTCCGTGGCATCGAGCCGGCAAACGCCGGAGACTTCGAGCGCGACAATATCGCCGTGTATGCAGACGTCGAGCATGATGTCACTGACGCTTTCCTGGTGCAGTACGCGGTCCGCTACGAGAACTTTTCGGACTTCGGCGGGACGCTGAATGGGAAACTGGCGGCACGCTTCCGAATCAGCGACAGCTTCGCGCTTCGAGGTGCGGTCTCTACCGGCTTCCATGCACCGACACCGGGTCAGGCAAATGTCAGTACGATCATTACGACGTTTGACGGCGCTACCGGCCTGCAGATTGAGGAAGGGCTGGTGCCATCCACGAGCCCGGACGTTGCAGCGGTAGGTGGCAAGGCGCTGACCGAAGAAACCTCGCTGAACGTCAGTGCCGGTTTCTCTGCGGACATCGGCGATGCCTGGACGGTAACGGCAGATCTCTATCAAATCGAAGTCGACGATCGAATTTACCGGACAGGCGACATTAGTGTACCGCCGTTGCCTACTGATCCGCCGAATGCGCCGGCACGATCCATTTCGTTCTACACGAACGCACTGGATGTCGAGCATAAGGGACTGGATATTGTCGCAACCGGCAATTTCGAAATGGGCTCGTCAACTGAAATGGACCTTACCTTCGCCTACGGTTATAACAAAGTGAAAGTAACGGGCCAGAAATTGATTGGACCTGACCAGGTTCAGCCAGTTAATGACGGTCTTGTGGAAGACATCGAGAACAACTATCCCGAGCATCGCTTCGTGCTGACCGCTAACACACATGTCGGCGATCGCTTCAACATTCTCGGCCGTTTAAACTATTACGGCGACCATTACGACGAGCGTGGCAGGATCGGTGATACCGTCGAGCCGAGCGCC
Organism: Gammaproteobacteria bacterium; assembly: GCA_029863305.1. Taxonomy (GTDB): domain Bacteria; phylum Pseudomonadota; class Gammaproteobacteria; order Steroidobacterales; family Woeseiaceae; genus UBA1847. The sequence continues at coordinate 4,759 of JAOTVR010000088.1, forward strand.
AAGATTGATTCGACAATCTATGTCGATCTCGAGGCGGGTTATCAGATCAATGATAATTGGCGTATCGTCCTCGGTGCCGTAAATGTTTTCGACGAGTACATCGACGAAATCGGGCCGCCGAATGCGAACCGGATCAGCGTCGGATTGCAATATCCTCGTCGTACGGTAGCCAACTACGAAGGTGGTTCCTGGTACCTGAGGGGATCCTACAACTGGTAGGAATGGTCAAGAAATATCGAGCCTGCCAGGGCTCATGCAACACGCAGAGCCGCACCCCTCGGGGTGCGGCTTTTTGCGACAAGCAAGTACATTCACTGCGGCACATGCAGTGATCAACTTTACGACGGCTATGAGGGTAGCGCGCCTTATGCGGTGGAAGCTGTCATTCGTCACTCTGACAACATTCGGATTTATGACGCCGGCCGCTGCGACTGCCGAGGATGGCGACGATCAGGAACTGGACGAGATCTCGGTCACCGCGAGCCGGGTTGCCAACACGCGACCCGCGGGCACGTATTCGTCGATAGCGACGGTGTTGCGATTCGATCCACTGACCGAATTGCAGTCACGCGGGCTACCGGAAGGCCAGGCCGACGTGACAGTCCGAGGCGGCTTATTCGAAAACACGGGGTTTAAAGTCGGTTCCGTTACGATCATAGATCCGCAAACCGGCCACTACGCGGCCGGACTGCCGATTGCCCCGGAACTTCTGCAGGTTCCTGACCTTCTGACAGGCATCGATAATTCGCTGGCCGGGTTCAATTCGACGATCGCGACTGTCGCTCACTCGCTGCGCAAGATCAGTGATGGCGGTACCGTGCTCGTCGGCGTCGGCAGTGATGCATTGCAATTTCAATCAGTGCAACTTGCGAATACAAGCAGCGTGGGTGCCGGCACTCGCTGGGGCACGGCGTTGTCGCTGTCGCGCTCGCAGGGCGACGGTACAGTGCCCGACGGCGATCACGAATTCGAGCGCTACAATATCCATGTGCAGCGTAGCGCAGGTGGCCAGCAAAGCGACCTCATTCTTGCCCACCAGGACAAATTCTATGGCTGGCCCGGAGCGTACACGGGGTTCGCCTCCCTGGCGGAGACCGATCACACCGAGGCAGCAGTGATCCTGCTGAACCATCGCAGCGAGATTGAACGTGGCTGGTGGGAACTCGGCGCTTTTTATCGCGGTCTCGTTGACGACTACGACTTCGATCGCACGACGCAGGAGTCAGGAGCACCCGGGGCCTTCGATCACGAAACCAGGGTTACCGGCATCGGCGTCCAGGGGCTGCGCCGGGGCAACGCGCTGGACTGGCATTATGCCGCGCAGCTGACGGCGGACGAACTGGTGTCTTCGACCGACCTGACGGAGGGTGACTACAATTCCCGCAATTATGCCGCGGCCCGCATTGTTCCTTCGATCGACATCGAGCGTGCGGACAACCGTGTCCTTACGCTGCGATTTGGTGCGAGCGTCGACTGGTCAAACCGCGACAGCAGTAAAGTGTCGCCGCTACTCGGTGCGACGCTGCGCGTCACCTCGGGCGCGGGTAGTCACTACTATTCGGCCGAGTACGCAGGCACGTCGCAGCTGCCAGGCTACACAGTACTGAAGTCCCGCCCGACCGGTCTGTTCGGCGGAAATGCCTCGCTGGGGCGTGAAATCGCGCGCCAACTGTCGATTTCCGCAGGCAGGGAAACGGCCGAATGGGACGGCTCGCTAACCCTGTTCTTCAGGCAGGACGATAATCTGGTCGATTGGACGTTCGAGAGTGGTGCGCCGTTTTCCCGCCAGGCGAACCCGGTCGACATCGACGTGACAGGCTTCGAAGCGTTCCTGCGGCGACAATGGGAGTCCATCGACATCGTCGGCAGCTACACTTACCTGGACAAAGATGCGGACTACGGCTCCGCTGTTGTGGACGCGAGCTTCTATGCCCTGAATTTCGCCACGCACCGGGCGACGCTGGCCGCGCGTTTTCGTTTCAATAATGGGCTCGAGCTCCGCTGGGACAACGAATACCGTGAGCAAAGACGCAACCCGTTGCGTGGCAGCTCCGACGAGGCCTTTCTCGTGTCGCTGGCGCTTGCCTGGGATCCGCCTGGTAGTGATGGATTCAACATGGCTGTTACGGCAGATAACCTCACCGATGACGACTATGAGCAATTTCCGGGTACCCCTGCCGTTGGCCGGCAGGTCAGTCTCAGTGTCAGGTATGCGTGGTAGCGGCGACCCAATCCAGCCAGTCCTTGCTCACCTCATCCCGATTTATCTCATTGAGCATCTCGTGGCGGCCATCCGGATAGACCTTCACTCGCAGCCGCTGGTGCAAGGTTTGCGCATAGTGCATTGCAAGCCGGGTCATGCCCTTGTCACCACCGACCGGGTCCGCCGCACCGCCAGTAATCAGGATCGGCAGGTCCGACGGGACACCAATGACGGCCTTATCGGACGAGATGTGCAACAGGCCGCCCAGAAGGTCCAGCCACAGACCGCAGGTGTAAGGACCGCCGCAAAGTGGATCGGACAGGTACTTGTCCACTTCGGATTCATCGCGTGACAACCAGTCGAACTCGGTTCGCGCCGGTTCAAACGGCTTGTTGAACTTGCCAAACCCAAGCTGATTCAGCAGCGCACTCTGGCCGCGAATACCCAGTCGCCAGGCTTCGATGCGCGCGATCACGTAAGCAGGGGCCAGTTCCAGTCGGGACGGCCACGTTGACGCGCTTAGAATCAGTCCGGAGAGCCGGTCGCCGGATTGCATTGCAAACGTCTGGGCAATAAACGAGCCCATGCTGTGACCAAGGAGGACAATCGGCTTCCCCGGAAATTGCTCACTTGCGAAATTGTTGACGATTTCGACATCAGCGTTGACCTTGCGCCAACCGTCGACATCAGCGAAATGAAACGGCTCTTCGCCATGGTCACCATGCCCGCGATGGTCATGAACGCACACGGCGTAGCCGCGTTTTGCAGCAACTGCCGCAAAACGGTCGTATCGATCCGCATGCTCGCCAAGCCCGTGTACTACCTGGATGCCGCAGGTGACGTCGCCCGGCGGTTGCCAGAGCTGTACATGAATGTCATGGCCGTCAGGAGCGGCCAGAATCTGGTGTCTGTGTTGTAACATGGCAGGACATCCTATACTGAACGCCCTCGCAACCAAAGTCATACGACAAGCAGCATAGCCGATGATCGACCTCTATTACTGGCCAACACCGAACGGGCACAAGATTTCGACCATGCTCGAAGAGTGTGACCTGGAATACAAGGTGGTTCCGGTTGATATTGGCGCCGGCGCACAGTTTGACGCCGAGTTTCTCAAGATCAGTCCAAACAACCGCATGCCCGCCATCATCGATCGCGACACCGGCATTTCGGTATTCGAGGGCGGCGCGATACTGATCTACCTTGCCGAGAAAGCTGGCCGGTTCTTGCCAAGTGACGACAAATCGCGATTCGAGGTGCTGCAGTGGCTTTTCTGGCAGGCCGGCGGTCTCGGACCGATGGCTGGACAGCTAAGTCATTTCGTCAATTACGCGAAAAAGCGGATCCAGTACGCCCATGATCGCTACGCCGATGAATACGACCGCTTGCTTGCCGTGATGGACGTGCGCCTGCGCGATCGGGAATTTCTCGCCGGCGAGTACTCGATAGCCGATATTGCAGCGTTTCCGTGGGTCTTGCCGTACAAGAAGCTCGGCAGCGACCTTGACCGTTTCAGTAACGTACGGCGCTGGTTCGATTCGATCAAGATACGCCCCGCGGTACGGCGTGGCGTCGACCTGGGCAAAGACTGGCGTCGCGACGAGACGCGCAGTGAAAAGGCGCACTCGATAATGTTTCAGCAAAATTCGCAGACTGTCTTTGATGCGGCGCGAAAGTTGGAGGACTAGATGAAGTTGTATGACTGCACGACAGCGCCAAGTCCACGCCGAGTGCGCATATTCGCTGCTGAAAAAGGCATTGAGCTCGACAAGGTTCAGATCGACCTGGCCAACGGCGCGCAATTCAGCGACGATTTTCGGGCCATCAATCCGGACTGCGTCGTGCCTGTGCTGGAGTTGGACGACGGTACGCACATTACTGAGGTCCTGGCGATTTGCCAGTATCTGGAAGAGCTCTACCCGGAACCATCGTTGTTCGGCAGAACGCCCGCGGAACGTGCCAGCACTATCGAGTGGCATACCAAGATTGAGCAACAGGGCCTGATGCCGATGCGCGACGCGTTTCGAAATTCTGCGAAAGGCCTCAAGGGCCATGCCTTGACCGGTCCGGTTCAATACGAGCAGATTCCCGAGCTTGCCGAACGCAGTCGTCATTGCGTCACGACGTTCTTCGAACGCCTCGAAAGACAGCTCGCCGGCAACGAGTACGTTGCCGGTGCATTCTATTCAATTGCAGACATCACTGCGCTGGTTCTCGCGGACTTCGCGGCCTGGATAAAGATCGGCTTGCCCGACGGTGCCGTGAATCTCTTACGTTGGCACCAGAAAGCTGCATCGCGACCGAGCGCAAAGGCCTGATGTCGATTCGAGCAAAACATGACAGCTGCCACTGAAACTCAACTTGCTTCGGCCGTGCTCATGATTCGTCCGGTGCGTTTCGAGAGCAACCCGCTAACTGCTGCGTCGAATCGATTTCAGGGCAAGACGCAAGCAACATCGGACGAACAGCAAGACGCTGCGAAACGCGAATTCGATGGCCTGGTCGACGCGCTTCGTGACAATGATGTCGACGTCGTCGTTGTAGAAGATACGCATGAGCCGCACACGCCGGATTCGATATTTCCGAATAATTGGGTCAGTTTTCACGCTGACGGCAGCGTCGTTCTGTATCCGATGGAGGCGGAGAACCGGCGCACAGAACGACGCCTGGATATCATTGAGAAACTCGATTCCGATTTCGGCTACGCGGTGCGAGAAATAGTTGACCTGTCGCATCACGAGCAGTCGGGGCACTTTCTCGAGGGCACTGGCAGCATGGTTCTGGATCGTGTCAATCGAGTCGCGTATGCGTGTCTGTCCACACGTACTCATCTTGATGCGCTCGGTGACTTCGCCCAACGAATGGGCTACGAGGTTGTCGCTTTTGACGCTGTCGATCGTAACGGCGTCGCTATCTACCACACGAACGTGCTGATGAATGTTGGTGAAAAACTCGCCGTCATCGGTGATGTCGCGATTTCAAGAGAGGAGCAGCGGGCCGCCGTCTTGCAGCGGTTGACGGACACTGGCCATACGATCATCTCACTGAGCTACGATCAGATTGAAGTGTTTGCGGGCAATATGCTCGAACTGCGCAAGAAGAATGGTGGGCGACTCACTGCGATGTCGCAGCAAGCGTTCGACTCGCTGACCGATGAACAGCTATCGTTGCTGCAACAAAACGGCACGGTGCTGCCCATCGATATTGGGGTGATCGAGGCGGCCGCCGGGGGAAGCGTTCGCTGCATGCTGGCTGAAATTCACCTGCCAAGAGACTGAATACAATCTTTAAATCACGAACTTTGCCCACACGTTTAATCAGATATTTTGCTCCGCAACCGTAAAGGAAGAATCCCATGGCCCGAACTGAAGCTCCACGCGGGATGATCGCAATTATTGCGGTCGTCGTCGTTTCCTCCCTTGTCTGGTTCTTTTTTGTCAAGACGGTGCCGCCTGGCCGGGTTGGCGTTGCGACGCTGTTCGGTAACGTAGTGCCTGAAGGCTATACACAGGGTATTCACGTTCCGGTCAATCCCTTGTATTCGTGGACGATGTTCGATGCGCGCGAGAAAACGCATCTCGAGACAGCGAATGTTCCCAGTCAGGATCAGTTGCAGACGCGACTGGACGTTAGCGTCCAGTACCGCATCGACGGCGTCATGGCGCCGCGCATCCTCGAGGAAACGGGTGATGCCGAATCGGCTGTGCGGGTGCATCTGATTCCGAAACTGCGGTCACTGCTGCGCGAGCAGGGCAAGAGCATCCAGCGTGCCGAGGATTTCTTTCTTGAGGAAACCCAGGACACGCTGCAGACTGCACTCACCGGTGGATTGAAAGAGTACCTCGCGCCGAAGGGCATTTTGGTGTCTGCGGTCCTGATTCGCGATATTACGTTACCTCCCTTCATCGTTGAGGCGATCGAGAGAAAGAAGGAGCGTGAGCAGGCGGTGGAGAGGGAGCGTGCAGAGCTCGAGCGCGTGCGGACGGAACTGCAGCAGCAAGTCGCCCGGGCTGAAGCCGGCCGCGAGGCAGCCGAGGAAGAGGCCGCGCGCAAACGAATTCTTGCAGACGCGCAGGCTTACGAAATCACGCAGATCAACAATGCGATTGCGAAGAATCCGGCGTATATTCAGCTGCAGTCGCTGGAGGCGCTCAAATCGATCTCGAAGGACCCGGCCAGCAAGATGTATTTTATGGATGGCTCAAGTCCAATGCCGCTGCCGCTGATGCACCTTGGAGATACGCAGACAATGCAGCGATAGGCCAGACGGTACGCACATGCTACGGGAGCCAGGTCGACTGGCTCCCGTCTTTGTTTGGGCTGCGCGACACGACTAGCAGGCACGTAATAAGAGAAGAACAGCGATGAGCAATTTCAAAGACAAGATTCTGATGTGCCCGCCCGATTTCTTTACGGTGGATTACGTCATCAACCCATGGATGGCGGGCCAAAAAGATTCCCTTAGCCTCGACAAGGCGAAGCAACAGTGGCAAACACTGCACGATATGGTTGCCGAATACGCCGAGGTAGTGACCCTTGAGCCTGATCCCGAGCTGCCCGACATGGTGTTCACGGCTAATGCCGGTGTCGTGTACGGCGACAAGGCGATCGCCAGCCATTTCATGCCGATGGAGCGCCGTCCGGAGGAACCGATCTTCAAGAAGTGGTTTCGGGATAATGGTTTCGAATTACTGGATCTGGACGAGAAGATCGGCTTCGAGGGCGCCGGAGACTGTCTGCTTGACCGCCGCGGCCCATGGCTGTGGACGGGTTACGGATTTCGTACCGAAATCGAGGCGCACGCTGAAATTCAGAAGTTCTTCGACATCGAACTCGTTTCGATTCGTCTCACGGATGAGCGCTTCTACCATATCGATACATGTTTCTGTCCGTTGACCGACGGCTTTTTGATGTACCACCCGCCCGCATTCGATTACGACTCGCGCATCGCGATAGAAAGCAGGATTCCGCCGCACAAACGCATCATTGTCGATACCTTTGACGCCGGCAATTTCGCGTGCAATGCGATCAATATCGACGACAGGGTATTTCTGCACAGGGCATCCGATCCCCTCAAGGCCCGCCTGATGTTAGCGGGTTTCAAAGTGCACGAGGTCGAGTTGACAGAATTCCTCAAGGCTGGTGGCTCAGCCAAATGCCTGAGCCTGAAACTCAATGAACCGGTTCGACAGGAATGAGCGCGGCGCTTCGATATCGGATACGGCCGATGGATCCGGCCGCGCATCTTTTCGAGGTTAGTCTGACGGTCGACGAGCCGGATTCGTCTGGTCAGGTATTCGCCATGCCGGCGTGGATACCAGGCAGCTACATGATTCGAGACTATGCCAAGCACGTCGTCGCGATTCGTGCGCAGGCGGATGGCCTGCCCGTTGCCCTCGAGAAGCTCGACAAGAGTCGTTGGCAGGCTGCACCCACCGATCGACCGCTGACAATCGTCGCGGAAATTTATGCCCACGATGCGAGCGTGCGCGGTGCGCACCTCGATACGATGCATGCGTACTTCAACGGACCATCCGTATTCCTGTGCGTTGCCGGCCGGGAAGACGCTCATTGCGAGCTCGAGATTCTGCCGCCTGACGAACCAGTGGGCAGGGAATGGCGTGTCGCCACCTCAATGCAACGCAAGCAGGCCGAACAGTATGGCTTCGGCACCTACGAGGCCAAAGACTACGCCGAGTTGATCGATCATCCTGTCGAGATCGGGCGGCTGTCAATCGGCGAATTCGAGGTTAACGGTATTCCGCATGCAATCGCCATTCGCGGCCACGTACGCGTGGATATGGCGCGGCTATGCAACGATCTGCAGCGCGTGTGCAAGCAGCAGATGTCATTGCTGGGCGCGCCCGGTGATCTCGACCGGTATGTGTTTCTTCTGGACGCGCCGGGCAGTGGTTATGGGGGTCTCGAGCATCGCTGGTCGTCCAGCCTGGTGTGTGGGCGACACAACCTGCCGCGGCGCGCGGATTCCGAAGTCAGTAATGGCTATCGCACGTTTCTAGGGCTCGCGAGCCACGAGTATTTTCACCTGTGGAATGTGAAACGCCTGAAACCCGCCGCGTTTACGCCGTACGACCTCAGCGAGGAAACGTACACCAGTTTGCTGTGGGTGTTCGAGGGGGTTACGTCCTACTACGACGATCTTGCGCTGGTGCGAGCGGAGCTGATTTCGGCAGAGAGTTATCTCGAGTTGCTCGGGCAGACCATCACGCGAGTTCTGCGCGGCTCCGGTCGGCACCGTCAGAGCATCGCAGAATCGAGTTTCGATGCCTGGACGAAGTTCTACAAGCAGGATGCGAATTCGAGCAATGCAATCGTCAGCTACTACGCAAAAGGCTCGCTGGTGGCTTTGGCGCTGGACCTCAAGCTGCGTCTGGAAACAAACGGACGCGTATCGCTCGATGATGTGATGCGGGAATGTTGGCGTCGCTGGGGGGGGTCCGGCCAAGGCATGCCCGAAGATGGCATGGAGCAGGTTTCCGCCGACGTGTCGGGTCTGGATCTCGGCGCTTTTTTCGATGCCGCGGTGCGCGGCACGGGCGAGCTGCCGTTGCAGACTTTGCTCGAGCGCTTTGGCGTTGATTATCGTCTGCGTCCATCCGCGGGCAGCGAGGACAAAGGTGGCAAGCCTGGCGACAAACCGCCGGCCCCGTCACTTGGTGCGACGTTGGCCGCCAATGGCGAAAAGTCTGTATTTACGGTCGTACGGAACGGTGGGCCGGCCGAACGGGCCGGCATCGCCCCTGGCGATGTTGCGGTTGCACTCGATGGGCTTGCGCTGACAGCGACCAATTGCGACAGCCGGCTACGCAGCTATTGCGACGGCGACGAGCTCGATCTCACCGTATTTCGCGGGGACGAGCTGATCGCGACGAGCGTGCGGCTGGCGAACGGTCCGAAAGACACCTGTTATCTGCAAATCGATACGAGTGCCGATGCGATGGCTATCGCCCGGCAGGCCGCCTGGCTCAACGCAGGTTAGGCGATGAGCGTAAGCGCCAATCCGCGCGTGCGACTGTTCGCCGGTGCAGCGCTGATCAGCCTGTCGCCGGTGTGGGTAAAGCTCGTCGACGTTTCCGCCACAACGAGCGGTTTCTACCGCGTATTCATTGGTGGTGCCGCGCTCGCGCTATACCTTTTGGTCCGCGGCCAGCGACCGCGGTTCACGACGCGAATCTGGCAGTTGTTGGTACTGGCCGCCGTGTTCTTCGCACTGGACCTGTGGTTTTGGCATCGCAGCATCATCTTCGTGGGACCGGGCCTGTCTACACTGCTGGCAAATTTCCAGGTATTCATCCTGATGTTGGCAGGGGTGCTGGTGTTGCGACAGCGCCCCACCGCAATTCAGATGGTTGCGGTGCCGCTGGCATTGCTCGGTCTGGCACTGATCGTCGGATTCGATTGGCGCAGCCTGCCCGCGGACTACCGCCTGGGCGTTGTCTACGGTCTGCTCACGGCCGTGGTCTATGCCGGCTATTTGCTTACGATGCGTTTCATCCGCAAAGACGTTGCGCGAGGCTTGCCGACGCGTGAGATTGCGGTCGTATCGATCGTTGCAGCCGCAATCCTCGGTGCATCGGCGCTGCTCGAAGGCCAGTCACTCGCGGTCGAGTCACCGGGCGATTTTGGCTGGCTGGTCGCTTACGGCGTGCTATCTCATTGTCTCGGGTACATTCTCATCGTCAGCAGCCTGCCACAAGTATCGACGACCGAGGCCGGATTGGCACTACTGCTGCAGCCAACCCTGAGTTTTGTGTGGGATGTCCTGTTCTTCGCCCGACCGATGAGTCTTACTGAACTCGCGGGCGCGGCAATCGCGCTCTTTGCGATTTACCTGGGATCTCGTCACACATCAAAGCAGGTGTAGAGCAGCGGGAAGCACTTCGATATCGAAGTGCGTGGCGAGCGCCTGAACCTCACCGTCGAGATGTGACGGCACCGGTGCCGCGGCGTCGATACTCACGCGATGCACACTGGCGTGCGATATCTCAGCTTCGCCTATGTGCCGGCCGCGTATCAATTTGGGCAGTAGTGATGTGATTCGCAGCCGCGACACGGGAGCAGCGATCAACAGTTCGAGCAAGCCATCGCCATTGTCGGCCATCGGTGCGATGTGGAACATCCCGCCGACCCAGGGGCCATTACTGATGTTAGCCAGGGTCACAGGCCCGCTCCATTGCAACTCATCTGAGTTGATGGTTATGTCCGGCGTTGCAATACCGTCGAGCATGCAGCGAAAGATCGCCACCAAATAAACCAGGTCGCCGATGCGCCACCGATACGAACGCGCGACCTGGGTGACTTTCGCATCAAAACCTATGCCGGCCCCATTCGCGAAAAAGCGATCGTTCATCCGTCCGACGTCGATGCGCCGCGAGCTTGCATCGACGGACAGCCGATTAACCAGCAGCCGGGCCGCGTGCTCCCAGTCAAGCGGGATTGCACAGGCCTTGGCGAAGTCATTGCCGGTTCCGGTCGGAATGACGCCGAGCCTTGCACTGCGGCCGGCGCGCATGATGCCATTGACAGCCTCATGGATGCTGCCATCGCCGCCAGCCACGACAATTCTTGCTGCGCCGCCGCAGACGGCTTCGTGTACCTGGTGTTCGAGATCACCGACGGCGCTACTCGTGTGCGGCTCAAAATCCACCCCGCTCTCGATGAAGATGTCGAGGACACGGGACATGCGGCGACCGCTGCAGCCACGACCAGCCGTAGGATTGATAAACAACGAAACAGGTCGTGAGTTCATTAAGCTGCCGCGGACATCGGTAAGCCGATGCTACAATGGCGCGATCTATTCACGCAAAGCGGATTCCCTTAATGCTCGAGCTCGGTGTCAAATTCCTGATCAGCTATTTCATCGGCTCGCTGATGGGCGCAATGATCGTCGGCAAATTGCGTGGTGGCGTCGACATTCGCACGATGGGCAGCGGCAACGCCGGCGGAACCAACGCATTGCGCACTCAGGGGCTCGGCTTTGCGATTGGCGTCGTGTTAATCGACGTCGGCAAGGGCGTTATCGGCGCCGGTGTCGTGCCTGGCCTGGAAGTTCCATTCGTTTCGACCGACCCGGAGGTCTCCAGGCAATGGCTGACACTGTGCTGCGGGGCCGCCGCCGTATTCGGCCATGTCTGGCCGATCTATCATCGCTTCCGCGGCGGCAAAGGCGCCGCAACGCTGGTCGGTACACTGACCATCATAGGACCCGCGCTGATTCTGCCGTTGCTCGTCGTGTGGGTCGGCGTGCTGGTGGTGTCTGGATACGTGGGACTTGCGACGATGGCGGCCGCCGTCTCGGTGCCCGTCTGGATAGCGATAACGCGTTTACCTGAAGATCAGCCGCTGTTTATCTACTGTGTCGTAATGGCCGGATTCATCGTCCGCTGGCATCGAACTAATATGCAACGCATGCGCGATGGAAGCGAGCACCAGAATACGAAACTGATGATCTTCAGCAGCAAGCGCAAGACCGGAGACGATGGGCAAGCTTGAAGTAGCCGATGTTCAGCGGCACCTTGCGGCACCGGCAAACTGCAGGCTCGAAATGATAGAGACGTTCTCGAGCATTACGTCGACGAACACC
>JAOTVR010000089.1 GCA_029863305.1 Gammaproteobacteria bacterium
AGTACCAGGCCAGCCACCGGGCCGACGGCTTGATCCTGCTCGGCTATGGTGACTACGCCAAGTATCGCGAGAAACTGGATGCTCTGGCGGCCGCCAACACACGTTTCATCATCTGGGGCCCGATCGTCCAGGATCAACCCGGCCACTCATTCGGCTGCGACAACGAGAGCGGTGGCTATCAGGCGACGAAACACCTGATCGATCTGGGTCGCAGGGACATTGCCTACATCGGGCGTAAGGAACGCCGCAGTCCGGAGCATGCATCACGCTATGCGGGTTATATCAAAGCCTTGCAAGAAGCCGGCCTGGAGCCGAACAATGGACTCAGAATCCCGGCCGACAATTCCGAGAAACTGGGTTACGAAGCCGTGCAACAGCTGCTCGATGGTAATGAGCCATTTGACGCCATATTCGCGGTCACCGACCTGCTCGCGATCGGTGCAATGCGCGCGCTGAGCGACAATGGTTTGATCGTACCCGACGATGTCAGTGTGGTCGGCTTCGACGACATGCCGTTGGCGGCACATGTAACACCCGCGCTTACAACGGTTCAGCAGAACGCGCAAATGGGTGGCGAAGGACTCGTCGAAGGTGTCGTTGCCCTGATCAAGGGCGACACGGTCGAATCGAAACTGATGGCGCCCAGGCTCATTATTCGCGACTCTTGTGGCGCTGCAAGCGCGCGAGTTCGGTAGCCAGCGCCACATCGTTCACTGCCTGATCAAACAGCAGCACGCGCACACCGTGGGCAGCAACGTTGACGTTCACTGCAGCAGCCCCGGCATCGACCTCAATTTGCTCACCGCTCGCCGCATCGCGCCAGTTGCCATGGCTTAGCCACGTCGAAACGGTCATGTCGGCCGCCACATCGCCTTTGTTCAGCAATACCAGCGCAGTCTGATTGACGCCGTCTTTTTGATACACGCGATAAAACGCCGCCGTATCTTCGCCGAGTTCGAGGTTTGCCTGCAGCCCTCGCTGCAGCGCAATCGATGCCTTGCGAATCGTTGCGATATGCCTGAGTGCATCGTGAATCGGGTGTGACCTGGCTATCTCTACGTTTTCCTGACCAAAGTAGTCGCGATTGCCACTATGCTGATCCGTTCCCGCACGGAAACCGATTTCGGAGCCGTAATAAACGACCGGTATACCGCGACTTGTAAATAACCAGTTGTTCGCGTCGATAAAGCCGGCGTCATCGGCATCGATACGCCGCATATCGTGGTTATCGTAGAACGTCATCAGCTCATAAGGATTCTGATAAATACCGCTGTCCAGATGCAGATAGCCCTGCAACTCGGCATAAGATCCGCCGTCCTTGTCGAACACGGCCGACATCGCGCCCTGCCCGGGAAAATCGAGCACGCTGATGCCGCCGTTCTCCGGGTAGGTGTACTCGGCGAGCAGCGCCGCATCATGCGACCAGGCCTCCGAAAACATGAAAAAGCCGGGGTGCTGTTCCCGGATGCGATCGGCAAATGCTTTCCAGAAACGATGCGGCATGTGCTTGATCGTATCGATGCGCATGGCCGCCGCACCCTGATCAATCCACTTGGAATGCGCCGCAACAAAGTACTCGAGGACATCCGGGTTGTCGAAGTCCATATCGGAAAGCTCGGCGAGATCGGGTTCGCGTCGATAGAACGCATGCAGGGGATTGTCGTCTTCGAGTTGCGACGGGTGCAGGTTTCCGTGGTCTGCAACGAGCACGCCGTCGGCGTCATAGAGCTCACCGTACTTGGGCTGATCGAGCGGCATGGAAAACGAGGGAGAGCCGTGGTTACAGACGACATCGAGTATCGTCTTGATGCCATGGTCCTGCAGACGCTGCGTCAAATCGGCATAGGTGAGCCCCGGCGACTCGAGATGTTCGTCAACCTCGAAGAAGTTCACACCCCAGTAGCCATGGTAGCCGGTCTTGCCCCTGTCATTCGAGCCGCCGAAGCCCGGTGGCGTACCCCCGGAAAATGCTTCGTCCGGATTGTCGACGATCGGCGTCATCCACAGCGCGGTAAAGCCCATGTCGGCGATGTAGGCGGCATTATTCAACACGCCGCGAAAGTCGCCGCCCAGGTAACCGATATTGCCGGGCGGCAGCCCTTCGATCTGGATCGGACGATCGAACGTACCGAATTCGTCACCGCCCTGATCTTCGTGGTTATTCCCCGGATCGCCATCGACGAATCGGTCGGTGACGACGAAGTAGACGGCCTCGGAAGCGAACGGCTCGAGTGTGCCAAAGTAATCCGGCACGGCTGCAGGTACGCCGGACTCACGCTCTGACGAGCACGACGCAAGCAGAGCGGTCGCACCGGCAACCAGGGCCACGTACCGCAGTATTCGGGAAATGTTCATCTCGGCTCAGCCGCTTTGTCGACGAGCATCGCCGCAGCGCCGGCGACGATCATCAGTACACCGCCGATGACAAGTCCGTAAATGCTCTGCAAGTCGAAGAATTCGCGGAGCACGAGACCCAGCACGCTCGCGGCAACCAGCTGAGGAATAACGATGAAAAAATTAAAAATGCCCATGTAGATACCCATTTTGTGCGACGGCAGATTGCTGGACAACAACGCGTAAGGCAGCGACAGGATTGATGCCCACGCGATACCGACACCAATCATCGGATAGATCAGCAATTTCGGGTCACTAATATAGTAGAAACTGATCAGCCCGACTCCCCCGAGTGTCATGTTGATCAGGTGGGACAATCGGCAGCCGAGCTTATTTGCCATAAACGGAATGGCAATCGCAGCAAGCGCCGCAAAGCCGTTGTAGGCAGCGAACAATACGCCGTTCCAGTCTGCGCCATCATTGTAGGCGGCGGATGTGACATCGGTCGCGCCGAAGTGGTAGCTGGTAACCGCCGACGTTCCGTATATCCACATGGCAAACAATGCGAACCACGAGAAGAACTGCACCACGGCGAGTTGCTGCATGACCCTGGGCATGTGAAACAGGTCGTGCATGATCTCGTACATGCCGTTTTTGGTGCGGCCCGCGTTCTGCAATAGGCTCGTGATGATCTGCAGCACGCCGAATACCGTGAATCCTCCGGCAAGAACATACAGCTGCTTGTCGAGCCCGTTCGCTGTGATCCAATACCACCCGGCAGTGCCGATCAATGCCCAGACGATACCACCGTTGCGATACTTGCTCGCCGCGCGCAATGTCGCGTCATCGGCAACGTGCTCCGGCGGTCGCGCGGCATCGAACTCGGCAAGTTCCTCGGGCGAATACTCTTTGGTACGGAGCACGGTCCAGGCCACGGCGAGGAAAAAGACCGCACCGCCAAGATAGAACGACCACTTGACCGAATCCGGAATCTGCCCCGGGGGCGCCGTATTACTGACATCGAACCAGTTCGCCATCATCCACGGCAGCGCGGACGCGACAATGGCGCCGATGCCGATGAAGAAGGTTTGCATCGCGAACCCGCCGGTGCGTTGCTTCTCGGGAAGCATATCGCCAACGAAGGCGCGGAAAGGTTCCATCGAGATGTTGATGCTTGCGTCCATGATCCACAGCATGCCGGCAGCAACCCAGAGCGCCGGCGAGTTCGGCATGACGAACAGAGCGAGCGATGCCAGGATCGCACCGACGAGGAAATAGGGTCGTCGTCGACCGAGACGGTTCCAGGTTCGATCAGACATGTAGCCGATAATCGGCTGCACGATCAGACCTGTCAGTGGCGCAGCCACCCAGAGTATCGGAATATCGTCGATATCGGCGCCGAGCGTCTGAAAGATACGGCTGACGTTGGCATTTTGCAGCGCGAAGCCAAACTGAATGCCGAGAAAGCCGAAGCACATGTTCCAGATTTGCCAGAAACTCAAATGCGGTTTTTGTTTCATTGTTGTCCTGCCTCTGGTTTTGGCCTGAACCGAATGGCTGCGCCACCGCCTGCGGCGAGCCTTAACTCAAGCGTTTGATCGCGATCGATTGCACTAGTCTCGATCACGTGGTCATACGGGTTCTTGTCCCAGTCGGCCTCGGCGCCGTCGCGATAGATCGTCGCGAGGTAGACCTGATCGCCGCCGAGAAACGACAATGGCACGCGAATGGCGCGTGGCTCCTCATCCGTGATTGCACCGAGGTACCAGTCGTGGCCGCCACGCTCCTTGCGCGCAAAAACGACATAGTCTCCTGCGCTGCCGGCAACGGCTACGCTTTCCTCCCAGTCGGTCGGCACGTCGACGATGAACTGAAATGCGTCCGGATACCTGGCGTAGTTTTCGGGCAGGTCGGCCACCATCTGGATAGGGCTGTAGAGCACAACATACAGGGCAAGTTGGTGTATCAGCGTGCTTTGCACCCGGTACACGGAATCCGGGCCCTGGTGCAACAGATCGAAAATGCCCGGCGTGAAGTCCATGGGCCCGCCGAGCAGGCGCGTATACGTCAGCAGCACATTGTGCTCGGGCGGATTTGGTGGCGCCCAGGCAGCATTGTATTCCTGGCCCCTGGCCCCTTCCCGGCTGATCCAGTTGGGATAGGTGCGCCGCAGCCCGGTCGCCTTGACCGGCTCGTGCGTGTTGATGCTGATCTTGCGTTTTGCCGCTTCTTTAAGCACGTACTCGAAGTGATTAACGGCGATCTGGCTGTCATGCCACTCGTAATGCATGACACCGTGCGCATCCAGTCTCTGCATCTGCCCGCCGTCGGCGACATAACCGGTCTTTATCTGACGGACTCCCAGTGATTCGTACAGGTCGTACGCGGCCGACATCTGCGCCTCATAGTTAGTGATGTGACCCGACGTTTCGTGATGCCCTGTGAGTCGCACGCCGTTGTCACGCGCATAATCGGTGACTGCCTGCAAATCGAAGTCCGGATAAGCCTCGGTAAAACTGAAGATTGCCCCGTTGTTGAACCAGTCGCCATCCCAGCCCGTGTTCCAACCCTCCACGAGTACGCCATCGAAGCCATATTCGGCCGCGAAATCGATGTACCTCTTCGTCTCGCTCGTCGTCGCACCATGCTTCTCCCCCGAGCCCCAGGTCCGTCTGCCGATATGCATCGCCCACCAGATGCCGACGTACTTGCCAGGCTCGATCCAGGACACGTCGCCAAGTGCGTTGGGTTCATTGAGGTTGAGAATCAGATCGGAGTTCAGGAGTCCAACCGCATCGGGCGAGATCTGAATTGTCCGCCACGGCGTCACAAACGGCGTCTGTGTTCTGACGCGCAAGCCATCGGACCGTGGCACGAGGTTCGTTTGCAGTACGCCTGGCCGGCGTTGGTCGAGCATGAAGGCCGCGTAATTGACGAGCGCGGCTTCGTGGATGCTGACGTGCGTGCCACTGGCCATGCGCATCGTTACCGGAGTGTGCGCGAGTGATAGTTCCCCGACCGGTGTCGTTCGGTAAAGGTATTCGTAGCGATTCCAGCCGCGACCGGGAATCCAGTAAGCGACAGCATCCTGAGGCACGCGAAATTCGGTCAGTTCATCGACGATAGCTACGTCGTCGTAATACGCCTGCTTCGGCACTTCGTAGCGAAAGCCAACTCCATCGTCATACACGCGCACACGTAAATTGAAATGCCGCTCTGGTCCGTCAATTGAGGAAAACCCGACGAGCAGCTCATTGTAGTTGTCGCGAACAATTCGGCGTTCACCCCACGGCTGTTCCCAGGCCGAATCAGACGATGACCGCTCGACGTTTGTCTGTTGTAGTGATTGGCCAAATTCGACGTGATTCTGAAACCGCAGTCCGAGACCGGACTCGTGGACGACCATCTCGTCAGCATAGCGAATGTTGTAGTGCGGTCTACCTTGCTCATCCCGGTCAACGGCATATGTGATCAAGCCGTCCGGCGAGGCGACTTCGACAGCACACGCCTCGAGCACTGGCAGCGACAGCATCAGTATGGCGCTTATGATTGTCATGACGCGCAGATTATTATTGTTGTCTGGCATTCCGGCTATTGTATCAACAGGACCTCGCGGTGAGGCTGAATGCAAACGTATTCATCCCCGGCAACACCTTGAAATGACTAACATTGCTGAGGAAACAGGGGGTTGATATGCCACAGCGATTCTTGACATCTGTTTTACTTGTTCTCACTTTGGTCGCGCAGGCAACTGCCGGCCCGATCGAACGCATCGAGCCGCCGTTCTGGTGGCAGGGCTTCAAGCACACTGAGCTACAGCTCATGGCACATGGTGACGATATCGGGACGTTCGACGTTTCGATCGACCATTCAGGCGTATCGTTACAGCGCGTTGATCGCGTCGACAGCGAGAACTACCTGTTTCTCTACCTGAATATCGATGCGGCTGCCAAACCTGGCAAGTTCGATATCGTGTTCGAGAAAGACGGCACGCGTGTCACGCATACCTATGAGCTGCGCGAGAAGAACAACGATCCGGGTCATGCAAGAGGATTTACGCCTGCGGACGCGATCTATTTGATTACGCCGGACCGATTTGCCAACGGCGACCTTTCGAACGACACGATCGAGGGGCTCGGCGATGCGCTCGATCGTGCTGATGATTTCGGCCGCCATGGCGGCGACCTTACCGGCATCGAGAATTCCCTCAACTACATTGCCAATATGGGTTTTACCGCAATTTGGCTAAACCCGATTCTCGAAAATGCGATGCCCCGGTTGTCTTATCACGGCTATGCGACGACGAATTTCTACAAAGTCGACGCGCGGTTTGGCAGCAACGAGCAGTACCGTGAATTTGTTTCGAAAGCCAAGTCGAAAGGTATCGGCGTGGTCATGGACATGATCATCAATCATACGGGCAGCGAGCACTGGTGGATGGACGACCTACCTGCCACCGACTGGCTGAACCTGCCAGAAGCCAGAACAACCACGTCGCACGCCCGAACGACGAATCAGGACCCGTATGCATCCGAGTACGACAAGGCTGCGCACGCTGACGGCTGGTTTGCAGACACGATGCCGGACCTCAATCAACGCAATCCCCTGATCGCAGATTACCTGACTCAAAACGCGATCTGGTGGATCGAGTATCTGGGTCTCAGCGGCATCCGTATGGATACGCACCCGTATCCGGACAAGCATTACATGACAGAATGGGCACGACGCATCATGCAGGAGTATCCGGACTTCAACCTGACGGGTGAAGAATGGACCGGCAACCCGGTGATCGTATCTTACTGGCAGCGTGGCAAGCAGAATCACGACGGATACGTCTCGCACATGCCGAGCATGCTGGACTTTCCCATACAAATAGCGCTGCGTGAGGTGTTGACTGCGGAAGAGCCGAAATGGGGTAGCGTCTGGACGCCGGTTTACGAAATGCTGGGTAACGATCTGTTGTACCCGGATTCCGACAATCTCGTGATCTTCCCTGATAACCACGATATGAGCCGTATTTACACCCAGGTTAGCGAGGACTACGACCTTTTTCGAATGGCGATCGCCTACTACGTGACGATGCGAGGTACGCCGGCTTTTTACTACGGCACCGAAGTCCTGATGTCGCACCCCGGCACGGACAGCCATGGCGCCATCCGCGAAGAATTTCCGGGTGGATGGGGTGATCACAAGAAGAATGCATTGACAGGTCAGGGCCTTACGGACAAGGAGAAGAATGCACAGACGTTCATGCGGGAAATCCTGAATTGGCGCAAAGACAAGTCCGTCATTCACTCGGGCAAGCTCATGCAGTTCACGCCGATCGGCAATGTCTATGCCTATTTCCGCTACGACGATACAGACACGGTCATGGTCGTATTCAATCGTGACATAGAGCCCGTATCTCTGGACATGGCGCGATTCGAAGAGAGACTTGGCGACAGCACAAGTGCCGAGGATGTCATATCGGGCAAACGATTCAACATCGAATCCTCAATTACACTTGAACCCCGCTCCGTAATGATTTTGGAATTGAATTAGACATGCGTCGACCCTTACTCCTTGTTGCTCTTGTCGCGTGTCTTATACCTACGGCACGCGCGGACTTCGGTAACTATCTTGCGCACGAGTTAACTGACGGGTCGCTGGTCGTGACGACTGATATAGGGGTGCTGCGTATCACTGCGTTGGATGACGCGGCATTCGAAGTCCACTACGTCGAAGTCGGCGTTAAACAACTCCCATCGTTCGCTTTGGCGGGCACGCCGGCAGCAGTTACGACTGCCGTCAGTGAGACCGATCAGTCGCTCGCGTTCGCAGTTGACGGGCTGATTGCCGTTATCAACAAGGCTCCGGTTCGTATCGACTACGCGAGTCAGGGTGAAATCCTCGTCTCGGAGGAGCACGGCTATTTCGCCCACGAGACCGTACGTGGATTCCGCTTTAAACTCGACGACGGCGAAAAGATTCTGGGTGGCGGCCAGCGCGTGCTCGGTATGGACAGGCGCGGCAAGCGCATGCCGCTGTACAACAAAGCTTCGTACGGTTACGAGACTGAAGCGGAGCAGATGTACTACAGCATCCCGGCCGTGATGTCGTCAGACAAATACATGATCGTGTTCGACAATACGGCGAGTGGCTGGCTCGACATTGGCAGCACGGAGAGCGATGTTCTGAAGTTTGAAGCGGTCGGCGGCCGCACGGCCTATCTCGTCATCGCGGGCGACAGCTACCCGGCCCTGGTCGAGAACTACACCGACGTCACGGGCCGGCAACCGCTGCCACCGCGCTGGGCTTTTGGTAACTACGCATCGCGTTTCGGCTACCACACGGAGGAAGAAACCCGAGACGTGGTCGCACGCTACAAGCGCGCCGATATTCCGCTCGACGCCGTTATTCTCGATATCTACTGGTTCGGTCCCGACATCAAGGGCCACATGGGCAAGCTGGACTGGGACCGCAAGGCCTGGCCCACGCCAGAGAAGATGATCAGCGACTTCGCCGAACAAGGCATAAAAACGATAGCTATCACGGAACCGTTCATACTGAGCACCTCCGATCGCTGGCAGGATGCAGTCGACAACAAAGTCCTCGCGAAAAACCCGCTCGGGCAGCCACGCCGATTCGATTTCTACTTTGGCAATACAGGTCTGGTCGACGTTTTTGACGAGAACGCGCGGCAGTGGTTCTGGGAACCGTACGAAATGCTCTTCGAACAGGGCACCGCGGCAAGCTGGGGCGATCTCGGCGAACCCGAAGTGCATCCCGGGGACAGCCTGCACTGGCTGAGCGATGTCGGCATCGAGGCAACGGGCGACGAGATCCACAATGCCTATGGCCACGTCTGGGCACAGATGGTGTACGAGAAGCAGATCGAGAAGTACCCGGACATGCGTCCGCTCATATTGATGCGGTCGGGTTTTGCGGGTTCGCAACGTTACGCGATGGTGCCGTGGACCGGAGACGTCAGTCGCAGTTGGGGAGGGCTGAAGCCGCAAGTCGAACTGAGTCTGCAGATGGGCATGTTCGGCCTTGCCTACAACCACTCCGATCTTGGCGGCTTTGCCGGCGGCGAGAACTTCGACAAAGAGTTGTACATACGCTGGCTGCAATACGGCGTATTCCAGCCAGTGTACCGGCCGCACGCACAAGAACACATTCCGGCCGAACCCGTTTTCCACGACCGCGAGACTCGCGATATCGTCCGTGACTACATCAAGCTGCGGTATCGACTACTGCCCTACGTTTACACACTGGCCTATGAGAACAGCACAACCGGCATGCCACTGATGCGGCCACTGTTCTTCGAAGACGAAAACAACATGGACCTGATCGATGTAAAAGACGCTTACCTCTGGGGCGATGCGTTTCTTGTCGCGCCGGTCGTGGATGCCGGCGTTGCGGCTGTTAACGTGGACCTGCCGGCCGGCGCGTGGTTCGATTTCTGGAACGACAGTCGTTATGACGGTTCGCAGTCCGTGTCGATTCCGGTGACGCTCGAAACGATACCGGTACTCGTGCGTGCCGGATCGTTCGTGCCGATGATCGAAGACATTGCATCGACGCAGGATTATTCGAGCGAAAATCTCACTCTGCACTACTACGCCGACGCCTCGGTCACACGATCCTCGGGCAAAATGTACGACGACGACGGCGAGAGCCGCCTGAGCCTCGAAAGCGGCCAACACGAAGTGCTGCATTTCGAGTCGGAGCAAATCGGCGACTCGCTGTCGATTGGCCTGCGCCGTGAGGGAGGCACCTATGACGGCATGCCGCGGCAACGGCAACTGACTCTGGTGATTCATAACTGGGTCGACGACGTTGCAGAAGTTCGTTTTGGTCATCAGCTCGTCGACTTGCAGAGACGCCTGCCAAAAAATGCAGGTGCTGCGCACTACGATGCCAAAAGTAAGGTCCTGACTGTCCGTCTCGACTGGGACCATAGCGCGACACGGCTGGATATTAATCCGCAACCCAGGGTTGCGGGCAAAGCAGTCGTCTACCAGGTCTTCACGCGCCTGTTCGGCAACAAAGTCACGACGAACAAACCGTGGGGCACGATCGAAGAAAACGGCGTTGGTAAATTCAACGACTTTACTGACAAGGCGCTAGAGGGCATCCGCGAACTTGGTGTAACTCACGTCTGGTACACCGGCGTGCCACATCACGCAGTGATTCGCGACTACACCAAATTCGGCATCAGCAATGACGATCCGGACGTCGTTAAAGGCCGGGCGGGTTCACCCTATGCGGTAAAGGACTACTACAATGTGAATCCCGACCTCGCCGTGGATCCCGCGAATCGTCTGGAAGAATTCCAGGCACTCGTAGACCGTACGCACAGGCATGGTATGAAAGTCATTATCGACATCGTGCCGAACCATGTCGCTCGCGGCTACAAATCCACCTCGAGGCCCGAGGGAATAGAGGACTTCGGCGCCAACGACGACACGACGGTTGAATGGGCGCGTGACAATAATTTCTACTATGTGCCGGGCCAGAATTTCGAGGTGCCCATCGCGCCTCACGATTACCGGCCGCTGGGCGGTGACGCGCATCCCCTCGCCGATGGGCTGTTCGACGAATCGCCGGCCAAATGGACGGGTAACGGCGCGCGTGAGCCGCAACCGGGTTTCGACGACTGGTTCGAAACGGTCAAGGTTAACTATGGCGTGCGCCCTGATGGCAGTTATGCGTTCGATGCACTGCCCGGCGACGCGACGAACTGGACCATCGGACAGCACGTCGAATTCTGGAAAGATCGGCGCGTTCCCGATAGTTGGACAAAATTTCGCGACATCGTCCTCTACTGGACGGCGAAGGGCGTCGACGGTTTTCGTTATGACATGGCCGAAATGGTACCCGTGGAGTTCTGGAGCTACCTGAACTCATCAATCAAAGCCGTCAATCCCGATGCGTTCCTGTTAGCCGAGGTCTATAACCCGTCGCTGTACCGCGACTACATCAGACTTGGCCGCATGGATTATCTGTATGACAAGGTTGGCATGTACGACACGCTGAAGACGATCATACAGGGCAAGGAAGGCACCGATGCCATCGCACCGGTACATGCCAGGGTGCTCGATATCGAAGCGCACATGCTGCATTTCCTTGAAAATCACGACGAGCAACGCGTCGCGAGCGCTGGTTTCGCCGGCGACGCCCGTAAAGCGAAACCTGCGATGGTTGTATCCGCACTTATCAGCCGGGCGCCGACCATGCTGTATTTCGCACAGGACGTTGGAGAGCCCGGTGACGGCGACGCCGGATTTGGAGACCCGACCCGGTCCTCGATCTTCGACTACTGGGGTGTGCCGGCGCACCAGCGCTGGATGAATGACGGGAAATTCGACGGCGGCGCACTCACCGCCGACGAAAAGTCATTGCGCGATTTCTATGTCAGGCTCATGAGCTTGAGCGCAACGCATCCGGCGCTCGGCGGGGAGTATGCCGAAATTGACTCGTACAACCGGCAATCGAATGCCGGCTACGGCGATCGCCTGTTCTCTTTCGTGCGTTGGCAGGACGATAAGCAAGTCATAATCGTCAGCAATTTCGACGCAGCCGCGGCCCATGAACTCAACATCGTCATTCCGCAGGACATCATCTCCACCTGGCAGCTGGCTGACGGCCGCTACGCGCTCACTGAAAAGCTGTACGGCGAGAACTTCAGCGAGTTCGTCGTGGACGCAGGCAGGGGTCAGTTCCGCCTGGTACTCGGACCCGTGGAGTCGGTTGTCTACGAAGTCGGCGAGTCTTTATTCGCGCGCACACTCGACACCGCCGATTACATTGCGGACTGGCAGGGCTCGGGCGTATTGGGAACCCTGGTGTACTGGCAGGACGTTGCTTCCGCATTCCTGTCCGAGACGCGTCACGTCGAAGTCTGGCTGCCGCCCGGCTACGCCGACCATCCCGAGCGCCGTTACCGTGTCATTTACATGAGCGATGGTGAAAACCTGTTCGATCCACGGATAGCCAACACGGGCGTCGACTGGGGTGTCGATGAGGCGATGATGCGCGGCGTCGAACAGGGCCTCTTCGAGCCCGCCATAATCGTCGCAACCTGGAGCACCGCGCGTCGTACAAAGGAGTATTCGCCCTGGCACGACGCACCGCAATATGCCCGTTTCCTGATCGAGGAGCTGATGCCTCGGGTCAACGCGGAGTTCCGAACACATACAGACCGAGACTCAACGTTCGTCATGGGGTCGTCGATGGGCGGCCTGTTGTCGTATTACCTCGTCAAGAACCACCCGAATCTGTTCAGCGCATGCGGCTGTGTTTCAACGGCCTTTCTCGTATCGGAAGCAAGGCTGGCGCAATCTGGCGCCGGTGATCAATCCGACGTCGATGCCACGCCCTACATAATCACCGATATCGCAAATGGCGATACCGTGCCGGGCGGCGTGCGCATGTTCTTCGACTACGGCACCGAGGGGCTCGATGCAAATTACGGACCCCAGCATGCGGCGGTCCGGGACTGGTTGCTCAGGCAGGGTTTCAGTGAAGGCGAGGATTTCGTCATCCGTGTCTACAATGGCGCCAACCACAACGAAGCGTCCTGGCGGGCACGGCTCGATGATCAGTTGTTGTGGCTGCTTGAAGCGCGCAAAGGTCAACCGGTACCCTAGAGTCCAACGTGAACGAGCGATCATGACTGCATCGAAGTCCTCCTGGCTGATTCCGCTGATACTGTTTCTCGGTATCGCCGCCGCCCTTTTGTACATCTCGAGAAGCCCGCAAGAATCGCCAATTGTAAGCGAGCCGGCAAAGCCGACGTCGCCACCGGCAGATGAGGAGGTCCCCCGCCACCCGCTGCCATCGCAGCCCGAACCGGCAACGGAGTCGCCGCCATTGCCACCCTTGCCACCGCTCGAAGACAGTGACGATCTGGTCGTGGAGACACTTATCGAGCTGTTTGGTTTCGGGATGGAAGAGCTGCTTGTCGACGCATCCCTGATCGAGAAATTCGTTACCACGATCGACAATCTGCCGCGCAGCCACGTCGCCGAAAAAGTCCGGCCACTCAGACGTGTAGCCGCGATGTTTTCCGTAGAGGCGCGTGAGGACGGCGAAACATATTCAATAAGTCCGAGCAATTACGAGCGCTATGATCTGCTCGTCAATCTGCTGACAAGCGTCCGTACAGACAACATTGTCAGTACTTACCGGCGCTTCTACCCGTTGCTACAACAAGCCTACGTGAATCTCGGCTACCCCGATGGCTATTTCAATGACCGAGTCGTTGAAGTCATCGATCATTTGCTGGAGACACCGCAGACCGATGATGAGATTCTCCTTGTCCGCCCGCATGTGCTCTATGAGTATGCTGATCCTGAGCTCGAAACATTATCCAGTGGGCAGAAGCTGTTGCTCAGGATGGGGAGCAAGAATGCGGCACGAGTCCGGCAGCAGCTCCGCGAGCTTCGCGTGCAGCTGGCTGACAACGCGTAGCCGCAGTCAATTTATCCAGCGCCTCGCAAAGCACGAAGCTGTTCTTCGTGCGGTTTGAAATTCAGCGCACACCCTTTGAGATAGCGGTCGATCTTATCGAGATCATAGTGGTGCGCGAGTTCGCTGCCCGGCTTCAGTTGTTCCTGCGTCGGATATATGCCCTTGCCACCTAACAAGCAGTTCCAGGACACCGCGGGAAAATAAGCGTCGAGATTCTGGCGCTCGAGTTCGTCCGTGATGTTCTTGCCGCTTATCCACGCGGTCAGGAGCTCGCGTAGCGAACGGGAAATCTTTTCATTGGCTCCGTTGTCGCGCCAGTAGTCGGTGTCCGAACGTGAGTTGATACGATAGTGGCAGACGATGTAATCACGCACAGCATCGAAACGCTTGCTGATGCGATCGTTGAATTCGTCCCGATACTGGTCGGTTAGATCGCCCTTGTTGGCGGCTTCAATAAAGCGAACAACGGTCTCCTGCACCATGTCGAGAGCGGTTGCCTCTAGGGGCTCGATAAAGCCCTGCGACAAACCGACAGCCAGGCAGTTCTTGACCCAGTGTTCCCTGACGCGTCCCACTTTGAATTTCAGCCGCCGCGCCTCGATATCGGAGTCCTGAAGCCCAAGGTGCTCGCGAAATTCGGTTTCGGCCTTATCGTCATCCACGTACTTTGAGCTATAGACATAGCCGTTGCCGAAACGCGAAGTCAGCGGAATCTTCCACGCCCATCCATACTTCAGGGCCGTCGAGATGGTCTGTGGCGTCGGATTGTCTTCAGGGTCCGTCGGGAACACGACCGCCGAATCGTTGAACAGGACATCTTCACAACTCTCGAATGGCACGCCGAGCGCCTGCTGCAAGAGCTGGCTGCGAAAGCCGGTCGAGTCGACGTAGAAATCCGCCTTGATCGTCTCGCCCTCGTCCGTCTTCAGGTGGTCGATGAAACCGCGATCATCGAGCACGACATCGTTGACCGTGGCCGACTTGTACCTGACGCCCTTTTTTGCGGCCCATTCCTGCAGGAATTCACCGAGAAGGCCGGAGTTGAAGTGATAGCCGTAGTTCATCTCGAACGGGAAGTTCGGCGGGGCCACTGGCGCCAGTCTTTGCTTTGCCAGTTCCCAGGTAATGAAGAATCGATTGGGATGGCCATCGAGATCAACGCCTTTACGGCGCAGGAAGCTGTTGTGAAAGAATGCCGATACGGAAAACTCATCAGGCTGGCTCAGGAACGGATGAAAATACTCTTCGAATCCTGGCTTGGTGGACCAGTCGCGAAAGGTGATGCCGACCTTATAGGTTGCATCGCATCGAGCCATCCAGTCGGTCTCCGCGACGCCGATAGCGTCGAGAAAAGCCTTGAGTGGCGGCGTCGAGCCCTCACCAACACCTATGATGCCGATGTCGGGCGATTCGACCAGCGTGATATCGACACCCTGATCTTCCCAGTTGGTTGCCAACAGGTTGGCGGCGATCCAGCCGGCCGTGCCGCCGCCGAGGATCACAATACTTTTGTCGTTGCTGAACATGACTTACCTCGTGAAGACACACAGACTATCAAAAAAACCGCCCGAAGATTTCTCCTCGGGCGGTTTTCGCGACTTTCCTCGCGGGAGGAATTCGTTAGTGATGTCGCCTCTGGCTAGTACTTGTAGTTGATTCCCAGGTAGAGCTGGCGCCCGAAGATCCGGTACTCACCAAACGCATTGTCGACGCCATACTCAACGACATTCTCCTCATCCGTCATGTTGTTCATCGAGACCACGACACCGATGCCATTGTCGAACAGATACGACATCTGCGCGTCCACCGTGGTGTACGGTTGCGAGAAGACGGGGGTTGAACTGCCCGGAATCGGCATGTTCTGGATGAACTCGTCACGATACCGCGCATTCACGTGTGCACTGAAGCTGTCGTAATCGTAGAAAACTGTTGCGCTCCAGACATTCTCCGACAGGCCGGGTATCGGCAAGGTCTCGCCGTAAAACCGCCCGCCACTGACCTCCGTTTCACTCTGGGTGTACGAGTAGCTCGCTGTCGCGCCAAGGCCTGACCAGATACCCGGAAGCGCGTCGAAGGTCTTCGTAGCCGCAAGTTCGACACCGCGAATATAGCCGCCGAGGTCGTTGTTCTGCCAGGTCTCGTACACGCCAGGCGTCAGGCCCGGAGGAATGATGATCCCGAGCTCGCCGAAGTCGACGGTGCCCGGTGCGAACTGCACCTGATCGACGAGGGACTCGATGTCCTTGTAGAACACGGCAGCCGTCACCGCACCGCCATCCTCGAAATAGTGCTCGTACGACAGGTCAAACTGGGTTGCGCGGAACGGATCGAGGTACGGCGTGCCCTTGGTCCAGACGTTGTAGTCCGTCCCGGGTCCGTTCCACGAACCGGCACCGCCCTTGAGCTGGGCAGCCGGCGGACGACCAATGACCTTCGCGGCTGCGAAACGCAGGACGTCGTCATCTGTGAGTTCGAAGTTCAGGTTCAGAGACGGCAGCGTATCCGAGTAGTCCGGGCCGTACTTGACCGGCGCATAGTCGGAATT
>JAOTVR010000090.1 GCA_029863305.1 Gammaproteobacteria bacterium
GAGGTGATTGGTCGCGAGGTATTTATCCAGTTGATTGTAGATTGTCGGCGGAGTGTGGTTGAGGATGAGAACCCTGTTCGACCGACGCAGCCGCGATATACTCTTGCCGGAAACACGGCGACTCCGTGACACGCATTCAGGGGCCATCAAGTGAGTCAGCGTAAGCTGCGTCGCATCAGTCGATACCGATAGCGACTGTCCGAGACTGACTAACGTCTGCGACAGTCGATGACTCGCGAGTGGCAGCGCAACATCTCGGCGAGATGTACGTGTTCCGCTGCACACGAAGACTGTGCATTCTGGTAGATTGAGATCATCGAGGGCTTTGCGAGCTCCAACAACAACGTTCTTTTCAGGAGTGAATGCGATGCGCACGGTCCCTGTTCCGTTGGTTCAATTGCTGCAACGCGCTTCCCTGGGCGTCATTCTGCTCGGCACGACGACCGTCGTGATCGCCCAGGCCCCCATCATCCAACCGGGCGCGCCCGGCGAGCCTCCACGCGAGATCAGCGCTGAAAAAGCGGTCGAGATCGCCGATACAAGTTACTCGCCGTCCGACGCGCAGTTCGTGCAGGACATGATTCCGCATCATCATCAGGCCATGGAGATGGCCGCGTTGGTGGCTGACCGCACGAACCGGCCGGAACTCATCGACGTGGCCGGGCGCATCGACGCCTCGCAGGGAGACGAGATCGCGTTCATGCAGCAGTGGCTGCGCGAGCGCGGCGAGCACGTCCCGGATCCGACCGAGCATGATGCGATGCACACGTCTCACGCGATGGCCGGCATGGCGACGCCGGAACAGATGGCGGCGCTTGCCGCGTCGGAGGGCACGGCCTTCGACCGCCTGTTCCTGAAGTTGATGATCACCCACCATGAGGGCGCGGTGAAGATGGTCGAGGAATTGCTCGAACAACCCGGTTCCGCGTATGACCCGATACTGTTCGAGTTTACGAGTGACATAAACAACGACCAGATGGCTGAGATCGAACGGATGAACGCGCTGCTGGTGTCCCTGTCTGACGATCCTCGTGCGAGCCTCAAGGCCGGACTTACTGATGCCGGCGTGGCGATTTTGAACCTGGAACTCGTGTCCTCGCTGCCCAAACCTCCCGGGTTCGTCGACCCTGATAACCCGACCGAGGCGCCGCGGTCGCCAGCGGATGCTGACGAGGACGATGAAGACCCCAAGCTGGTGGATAGCGAGGAAGACAAGCGCTCGCCGATGCTGAGTTTCTCGAATACGGATATCGCTTTTGCCGGCGACGTGCTCGTGGCCGGCAGTTATCACGGTTTCAACATTTATCGACTGCAAGACGATGGCATCCCGGTACTCATTTCCTCGGTGGTCTGTCCGGGCGGGCAGGGCGACGTCTCCATCGTTGGCGACCTGTTGTTGATGTCGGCACAAGAGACGAGGGGACGGCTCGACTGCGGGCTGCAAAGCGTTAGCGAGGACGTCAGCGAGGAGCGGTTCCGGGGACTTCGGATATTCGACATCAGCGACCTGACGAAGCCGGTACAGGTCGGTGCGGTTCAGACCTGTCGCGGCTCGCACACGCATTCAGTGGTATCGGGCCCCGACGAGGACGGCAAGATCATCGTCTACAATTCCGGCACATCAACCGTACGCGAGCAGGAGGAGATGGAGAGCTGCTTCGATGATTTGCCCGGCGACGAGCGAACGGCGCTGTTTCGCATCGACGTGATCGAGATCCCGGTCGACGATCCGGGCAAGGCACGCATCGTGGACAGCCCCGCAGTCTTCGCCGATCCGGAGACGGGTGTCATCGCCGGCCTCTGGCGCGGTGGCGATCACGGCGACGAAACTCAGGAGACGAGCCAGACGGATCAGTGCCACGACATCACCGTGTTTCCCGAGAAGAACCTTGCTGCAGGCGCGTGTTCGGGCAATGGCATCCTGTTCGACATCTCTGATCCGCTAAGCCCGCAGCGCATCGACGCAGTCGTCGACAAGGGCTTCGCCTACTGGCACTCGGCGACGTTCAACAACGACGGTACCAAGGTGCTGTTCACCGACGAATGGGGTGGCGGCGGCAGACCTCGCTGCCGCGCGTACGACCCCCTGGACTGGGGCGCCGATGCCATTTACGAGATCGTCGACGGCAAACTCGAGTTCCGCAGCTACTTCAAGTTGCCGGCGCCACAGGTCGAGCAGGAAAATTGCGTGGCGCACAATGGCTCCATCGTGCCTGTACCGGGCCGCGACGTCTTCGTGCAGGCCTGGTACCAGGGTGGCATCTCGGTGATCGATTTCACTGACGCAGCCAGCCCGGTGGAGATCGCATACTTCGACCGCGGTCCCATCGACGCCGAGAACCTGGTTACCGGCGGGTTCTGGTCGACGTACTGGTACCGCGGCAAAATCTACGGCACCGAGATCGTACGCGGACTGGACGTGTTGGCGCTTACGCCGAGCGAGCACCTTTCCGCACATGAGATCGCTGCAGCGATCGTGGCCGATCAAGGTGACGTATTCAATCCGCAGCAGCAGTTCCGTGTCACATGGCCAGCCGAGCCTGCCGTTGCACACGCCTATCTCGATCAGCTCGAGCGTGACGGCGCGCTCTCCAAGGTATTAGTCGCCGAGCTTGCTGCGGCGTTGGAGCTCTCGGCATCGCAGCTCGAGGATGGCGCGAGCAACAAGGAACTGGCAGCCAGGCTTGAAGCATTGGCTGGGGACCTGACAGCGGGCGACGTGACGAACGATCGACGGGTCAAGCTGGCCCGGACCTTGAGTGGCATCTCAGCGAGGCTGGACTAATGCGCCCGTCATCAGCAGCAGGACAGGATAAGAACCCTGTTCGACCAACGCAGCAGCCCAGCGGCAAGTTGGCGAGGCAGCGCCGCAGGGTGTATTCCGGTCACATGGATTACACCTTATTCCGGACACATAGTTAACACTTTGGAGCTCCCATGACCTGACGGATCTGCCCCTCGTCCTGCCGAACGCCCACGGTTTGGCCGGCGAAGGCGATCGAGAGGTTGATCTTGCGGCGGCCGAAGCAGCTGCGGCCGCAGCCGGTGACGCGGATGGCGCGATCGTGGAACGGGTAATCTGCTGGTCCCGGCGGCCCGCAATTTCGGCCACGCTATAACCCGGCACAATCACCTGCCGGACGGCTTCGATCTTGAATTCTTCCGTGTATCGCCTGCTGCTCATAAACACGTCTCTGGCTGCCATTTTGTATGGCTGAAAGGTATCTAGCAAACTGGGAGCGATTCAGGTCGACCCTGAAACTTAACTTGTCAGTACCAGAGTTTCAGGTAGTAGGACACCGAAATGCGTTTCATTTGCATTTAAGTTGTCTAGACAAGTATAGTCTGATGCGTACTGCAAGTATTCGGGGGGAATTCGGCGCCTTTTCGCGCCGAGACAGCGTTCAAGGGCAATCAGTCCTGTTTTCCAAACTCGTGCTGTGACTGGCTTTGCCAATGATTTGAGGTGCTGCATCGTTTCCGCATGAAGCAACCTGGCGTAGCTGCAGGCATTACAACTGAACTCACCAAATTTAGGGGTAAAAATCATGAGTATTTGGAAAATTGCAGCGCAGATCGGTATCGCATGCGTCGGAAGCGCCGTTGCGTTTCCCGTCGTTGCGCAGGACCAGGACCGCGGAGATCAATCGAGAGCACTGGACGAGGTAGTTGTCACCGGCTCCCGTATCAAAAACTCCGAGATTGACAGCGCAAGTCCGGTCACCATCATCGGTGCGGAGGCCATCTACAACTCCGGTATCTCGAACGTCGAAGACATTCTTCAGGAAATGACCGCGTCAGCAGGCCCGGCCGGTAACTCGACAAATGCCTACTGGACCAGCAACGGTTACGGTACGGCTCAAACCAACCTCAGAGGCATGGGCATCAATCGAACACTCGTGCTGCTGAACGGCCGCAGAATTGTGAATGGCGGTACCGGTGCAAACTCATCGGTAGACCTGAACATGATTCCGGCGGCATTAATCGAGCGTATCGAAGTGCTCAAGGATGGTGCCTCCGCAGTCTACGGCGCTGACGCTGTCGCGGGTGTCGTGAATATCATTACCAAAACGAACTTCAACGGCGCCAAGCTGGACGTCAAATACGGGGCGACCACAAAATCCGACGGCGAGAATTCCGAGGTCAATTTCACGTTTGGCGGCGACTACGACAAAGGCAATATCGTTGTAAATCTCAGCTTTGTCGACACCGGTCTGGTGTTGCAGTCTGACCGGGCTGCTTGTCCGCTCTTCGAGGGCGACGGTGGTCTGGAATGTTTTGGCAGCTCCACAACTATTGGTGGGCGCGCTCACTTCCTTGACGGTACAGAAATCCAGTTCAATCAGGTCGAAGGCGGTGACGGCGACTTTTTCGAGCCATATAACGGTGCCATACACGGGTTCGACTGGTTCCCATATCTCAATGCAGTCAGCCCGACGCAAAGAATTAACGTTTCCGCATTTGGCACCTACGAAGTCTCCGACTCGGTGCATGTCTTTACCGAATTTCTATACGCTAATCGGCAGGGTGACCAGATTGTTACTCCACGGAGAATCCGGACAACGCCCGTTTCGGCGGCATTTCCGTTCAATCCAACCGGGCAGGACCTCTTCATAAAGAACAGGCGCATGGTTGAAATGGGAGCGCCTTACTTCTTCCAGGAAACGGATACGATTCGTGCTGTCGTGGGTCTCGAAGGATCGTTCGGCGACGGCTACAGCTGGGATATGGCCGCTAACTATGGCCGTAATACCGGCCGAGACGGCTGGACCTTTGATATCGATCACGATCGAGTGTCACAAACCCTGGACGAAAACATTTGCAGTACGGCAGCGGGCGCGGCAATTCCCTGCGGTGACTACTTCGGAGTTGGAGAGTTGACGCCGGAATTGCTCGAATTTATCAGGTACCGACGTGAAGGTACCGGCGGTAATCGGATGCTTTCCCTGTCCGCCAATCTCTACGGCGACGTGATGACATTGCCGGCAGGGGACGTTGGCTTTGCTGTCGGTATCGAAGATCGAAGCGAAAAGGGCTGGCGCGACCCCGATTCAACCGTACTCGCCAATGGCGGTGAGTCGGCAATAAGCGGCTCATCTGACGTCACAGAAGTCTACGGAGAGTTGTCCATTCCGTTGCTGACCGATGCGCCTATGGCGAAGAACCTGAGCCTCACGCTGGCCGGCCGCTGGTCGGACTACAGCAGTTTCGGCAGCAATACGACCTACAAGCTGGGTGCGATCTGGCAAATCAATGATCACGTGACACTCAGATCTGTAGCTTCGACAGCATTTCGCGTCCCGACTATCAGCGAAAAAGAAGGCAGCACCAATCAGGAGAACCTGATAACGGTAGATCCCTGTGACGGCGCAACCGGCACGATCGCAACCAATTGTCTCGCCGACGGAGTTCCTGCGGATTTCATGCAGAACGGCACCACCGTGTTGACAGGCGTTGGCGGTAATCCAGACGTCGAACCGGAAGACGCGGATACAATTACTGTCGGAATCGTGTTTGAACCCGCATTTCTGGAAGGCTTTACGGCGACGATCGACTACTTTGATATCAAACTCGACAACGCGATTAATTCCGTCGACGGTAGTGATCAACTTCGCCTTTGCTATTCGGATCCGACGGTCTATTCTGAATTCTGTGACTCGTTTACGCGTGACGCGATCACCCGCCAGGTCATCTTCCTGAATAAACGTCCGGTCAATGCGGCCAGTGAACAGGTGAGTGGTATCGATTACGCATTCACCTACAATACGGACATCGCAGGTTACAATTCGACCTTCTCGTTACGCGCGACCAACCTGCTGACGCACGAGAACCAGGCGAACCCTGCGGCGCCCGTCGAAGATCTGCGCGGCAAGATTACTGCTGACCGGGGAAGCTTCGCCAAATGGCGAATGAATATGGGCGCAAAGGTTGATGCGGAAAAATGGTCGGCAGGCTGGTCAGCACGAATGATTGGTAAGGCTGATGACGAAAACGGTGGTGGCCCGATCGGTAGCTCCGTTAGCAACATCTTTTATCACGACCTGAACTTCAATTACTTTGTTAGTAACGAACTAAAATTGTCACTTGGCGTCGACAATGTCTTTGATGAGGAAGCGCCTTTCATCACGTCATGGAATGATGCGAATACCGACGTATTCACCTACGATCTGATGGGGCAACGCTGGTACATGAAAGCTAGCTACAAATTCTAGTAGTCAGGCTTGCAGCGATTGGCGGACTGGCCAGCGGGACCCGCTGGCCAGTCTTTTCGCAATGCCACACTTCAATTCTTTGATTCGTGTATTGAATCAACAAGCGCCATCGTTTGTCGAGGCACGACTCCATGAGAGCAATCAAATTATCTCGCAAAACGCACAAGTGGATTGCTCTGCTTCTGGGCATTCAGCTGTTTCTATGGTCTTTGAGCGGCTTTTACATGGTTGCGGTCCATCTCGACACTATTCATGGCGACATGTTAGTGAAAAATATGGCCCAGGGCGTAGTCTCATACACGGATGTAGCGGTGCCGCTGGAGCGTGTTGCTGAGCTGTATCCCGATTCCAGAATCATCACATTAAGTGCAATGATGGAACGGCCGGTTTATCGAATCGAGGGTACCGAGACTCGCCTCGTGGACGCAAACACCGGACAACAAATATCGCCGCTGGGAAAAGACCTGGCAACGCAAATTGCCACCTACCACTATGCCGAAGACGGCGAAGTGAGTCGTGTGGTGCTACTTGAGAAAGATCCGCCGACGGAGCTTCAAGCCCGTGCGCTACCGTTATGGCGCGTGGATTTTGATGATGTCTGGAATAGCAGTTTCTACATTGATCCGAACAGCGGTCTATTCACGACAAGACGGCATTCATTGTGGCGGATATTTGACTTCATGTGGATGCTGCACATCATGGACTATGACGAGCGGGCAGATATCAATAACACGGTACTTCGTTTGTTCTCCATATTCGGCACCTTGCTGGGCCTGAGCGGTGTATGGCTCTTGTTCTACAGTTTCAATCGACGCCGAGATGACGGTTTAGCACAATGATCTTCGTGCGGAAATTGCACAAATGGCTCACGCTGGTGATTGGAGCCCAGTTAATCGTCTGGCTGGTGACGGGTACGATAATCAGCCTGCTCAATCAAGAGGATGTCGGCGGCGCTACGACCCGACGGTCGGACACAGGTGAGTCGTTGCTGGTTTCATCGGACGAGCTATTTCCCTCCAATCGGCTTCCAATCTCTGATGGATCGTTCAACTCGATCAAATTGCTGCGACTCCTGCATCGGCACGTGTATCGCGTTGAGCAAGGTGGACGGGTGACACTGTTCGATGCCACGAGCGGCACGCAGCTTGATGTCGACAAGCGGCTGGCCGAGGAGATCGCAAGCAGCAGCTATGTTGGAGAAGGCGAGATCATCGACAGTGAATTACTCGCGTCCGGGTCTAACGAGGTTCGCGATTTCAGCGGTCCGATCTGGCGCATTAATATCGACGACGACCTGGCGACACGTATATACGTGTCGCCTGCGGATGGGCAGGTTCTGGCGCACAGAAACAGTCGCTGGAAAGCGGTCGACTTCCTTCTCATGTTGCACTTCATGGACTATGTCCGAGCCGACAGCTTCAATAATCCGCAGATCATCATAGTCGGGTTCGGGACGCTCTGGATTGCCGTTTCAGGCCTGTTGCTGATTTTTTTCAGCTTTTCGCGAAGCGATTTCATCTGGCTGCCCGGGTTGAGATCCGGAGGGAAGAGGGTATCAAGCAGGGTGGGCTCCGAAAACAATGAGCAACAGTCGTACGAGCTGGATAGCTCGTTGTCGTACTACTCGAGCTTGTCTCAGCGCGGAATCCGATTGTCTTCAAACTGCGATGGGTCCGGTAGCTGTGGTCTGTGCAAAGTCAGGTACGAAGAAGACGCCCCCGCGGACACCGCTGTAGACCGGGAGTGGATAAACGCATCTGAACTGGCGGCAGGATTCCGCCTGGGTTGTCAGCACAAGCCTCGGGCGAATGATGCCATTGTGGTACCGGACATGGCTTTTCAGCAGTCGCTCCAATCTGCGCAGGTTGTGTCGTCACGCTGGTTGACGCCGTTGCTCAAGGAAATTCGCATTCGCCCGGATACAGCTATTCGATTCAGGCCCGGTGATCACCTCGAATTTCAGATTCCTGCCTATGATATCGATCGTGATTGTTTCGCCGTCCCGGAATCTTTGACTGAAATCTGGAATGGCTTGACCATACCGCAAAACCTGACGCACAACGGGTCCGACTGTTGCGCACGAACCTACTCGATAGCGACAGCGCCTGGCACGGAAGAGCCGCAGGAGCTCACCTTTACAGTTCGATTCGCGCCTCCGCCTCCCGATCTGGACGTGGCGCCTGGCATAGGGTCCAGCTACATGTGCAGTTTGCAGCCTGGCGATCAATTGATGTTTCGCGGCCCGGCCGGCGAATTCCTTCTTCAAGACGGTGATCGGGAGAAAATACTCATTGGCGGTGGTGCAGGAATGGCGCCACTCAAGTCCATGGCCACCCATTTGCTGGAGAATTTGCAATGGGATGGAAAGCTCCGGTTCTGGTACGGCGCGCGCAACCGGCAAGAGATTCTTTACCGGGAGACTTTCGAAAAACTCGCCATGGAGAACCCTAATTTTGAATGGGAAGTCGCGTTGTCCGGGGCAGATGACGACGAAGAGTGGTTGGGAAAGAGGGGTCTTATTCACGAACTGATTTTTGATCATCTGTTACAACACCACGCGGCTCTTGGTAATTGTGAGTTTTATCTATGCGGACCACCGCTGATGCTTGCGGCGACCCGACAAATGTTGCGGGAATTGGGAGTATCAGATGCATCCGTGCGATTTGATGATTTCGGCAACTAACGAGAAGTGCGCGCTCCATTGGGCCGGATGCGCCTCAGAGGAGGACGGATGAAGGATTCTGCATTCCCTATGGGTGCAGTACAGGCGAGGTATCGCCGGGTCAAGGACCACATTGTGAAATTGATCAATACCGGTGAACTGAAGCCCAACGATCGGGTGCCCTCGGAGCATTCGTTAGTCAAGACTTTTGGTATTGCGAGAATGACCGCTCATCGTGCACTCAGAGAGCTGGCCGAGGAAGGATACGTTACACGGTTGGCTGGAGTGGGCACGTTTGTGGCGGATGCACGGCCGCATTCTGACGTACTTCAGGTTCGCAATATTGCTGATGAAATCCGAATTCGAGGTCACGTGCACAATGCCGAAATCATCGTGCTGGAAGAGGTCGAGGCGGATCAACAGGTCATCGAAAGGATGCAGATGCGGCCCGGATCGAAGCTTTTTCATTCGATGATTCTGCATCTCGAGAGTGGCAATCCAATTCAACTGGAGGATCGATACGTTTGCCCAACGTTGGCACCGGAATACCTGGATCAGGATTTCACCGAAATTACACCGAATGTGTATCTCACGCGTGTCGCGCCGTTTCACACCGCCGAACACGTTGTTCGGGCGACAATGCCATTGGACGAATCGCGCAAACACCTCAAGATGTCCAAAGGCGAGCCTTGTCTCGTAATACGACGCCGTACCTGGTCACAAGGTCGGCCGGTCAGCCTGGCGGAACTGTCGCATCCGGGCGATGCGTTTGAGCTGATTGGAACGATGGGCAAGGGTTAAATCGCTCTGAAGAGTACGTCGTTGCATGGACGATCTATCAGTGCCCTCCAGCCGCCTGATGCCCTGAAACTAAACTGCGGTCATACATGGCCGCACAGGACAGTGCACTGGATATCCTGCTGATCAGGCTGATTCTGCTCGTCGTTAACCTGCATGTTCGGTGAGCTGGTTTACGCCCAACAGCGACACCTTCGCCGGGCTCGCCGAACTCGGCATGTTCTTCCTGGTCGAGCATTTTGTAGAACTCCTGCTCATCAATCCGGTGCGATCGCTCGACCTTGTCATTCAGATTGGAGTGCCCCTGGGACGTTGGACACCGCCAACAGGCCCTGAGGTCGAGACTGGACGTTAAATCATTGCGAGTCTTCGCAGTGAGTTCGGGTGGTCCGGGATCAGATGACGGGAAAGCTCAGATGCTCGCTTTGGCCGGGCCAGTCCAACGGTACGTCGTGCAGGAGAGGTCCGGAAAGGGCTCCAAAGCGGTAACAAGACAACCTGCGTCCCTCGACAACTTGCGCCGGGTGTTCAATTGTCTATGCTACGAATAGTTTCGGAGAAACTCCATGCCGTCGTTTACCAAGAAGGGCTACCCGTGGACCAGGCAATTCTTTGAGTCAGATCTTCGCTACGTACCCAAATTAAAGCCGAAAGTTTTTGACGCGTTTGAGAAGTACAGTGGCCTCCGTGGTCAGAATTTACAGGCTGCCTTCCGGTCTGATTACATCCCGATTGTCGATATCAAGCATCTGCCGGGACACTACGGCTACACGCCACCAACGGGCGATGAGATCTGGCTGGATAAGACGTTTATCACGGAATTGGAGTTAGCGTTGCCCAGCCAGAATGTCCCGCGAAATAAGCGACGCTACTCGCCCAGTGAGCTCGAAATAAGATTGTTGATGCTGCTCGAAGCAACCGTTTTGCACGAAATGGTTCATTTCTTTCGCAGGAAATTCGACGAATCTGCGCGCATTAATGCCATGAGCAAGAATGGACGAGGCACTGAAGAGGCTTGGGCGCGTGAATTTGAGCAAAAGGCATATGGAAAGCGATACTCGGTACAAAATCTATTGATCAGTAAGTACATGCCAAAAACTGCGGCATATTCATCTGAGTAGCGTTCCATTTCGTGTATACGGCGCCAGAGCACCCTCCGCACACGACTCGCTGCACCTCGGTGAGTCAGTGCGGACAGGCGGCAGGGCTACTCTACGAAATTCAAAGCAGCATCCAGAGCTACATCTTGCCCTTTAAAATAGGCTGCTGACGACAAACTCACAGGCAAATCAGGCGCGAGCCATATCCGGTGGTCTTCGGCCGAGCTGTTCTGATGAAATTGTGATGAAATAATGCCGGTCTGCTGGCTATACGGTAGATTAAACCACCCGGCTTCACCAATGGCGTTGGGGCGCGTACCGGAAGGTTCACCAACTAAAATCGGGTGCGTAAAGCGGGTCAAGTCCACAAGCAAATCATGCCCTGCTGAAAACGTACTTCTACCCATAAGAATTAACAGCTTTCCGTCGGGTTTTATCGCTTCAAATAATGTCGCAGTTGCCACTAATGGCGGCGTGATTGAGCCATCGCCGCCACTATTGTGACGTAAATCGATCACCATGTGCTCAATACTTTGCTGCATGATCAGCTGTCTCAACTCGTCATTAAATTCTGCAAACGACAACTCAGGATCGTCTCGCACATCATTGAACTGCACGTACCGTAGCTGTTTATCTACAAT
Source organism: Gammaproteobacteria bacterium (assembly GCA_029863305.1). Classification (GTDB taxonomy): domain Bacteria; phylum Pseudomonadota; class Gammaproteobacteria; order Steroidobacterales; family Woeseiaceae; genus UBA1847. The sequence goes on from JAOTVR010000090.1 coordinate 11,414, forward strand.
ATGCTCATACCAATATGGTTCGCTATTTCGTGATAGCCCACGTTGATAGCCGCCGGACTTCAAAGCGGGTAATTTCGGAAAACCTGCAAACGTCATTGCATGGGCTTTTGGTGTCACAGTTTGCTCTTCGTCGTCAGATCGGCGCACTGTCAGTGTGACGTTCGTTACATCGTCTATAATATTCAACCCTGCGAGCACTTGGGGTAGTCCCAAATAATAGGGTGCCAGCCAGAGCTGTTGCATTTCGTTGTCACGGGCGTTGATCTCAGCCACTAATTGCAGCGCTTTTTCGGCGGGCGTTTTACCGAAATGCGTGACTTCATAGCCAACTAAATCTTCGTACGGCTGCTGAGCCTCGACAATGTACAGACCATCAGAAAACCAATAAAACTGCATCGGCAACTGGGTAAAAGATCCATGCTGTCCCCATGCCGGAATTATAAAGTTATGACCATTGCCCAACATGCCGAGTAACGACATGAATTCAAATACAATTTGCTGGTCGTCCGATGTACTGATGGCTTTGCGAATTGAGTGAACTTTATTATCAAACTCCGCTTCGCTCATATGATGATACATGTCGACGTGTAAGCGCTTTATTTCAGAGACCAAATAATCTAAATCCAATTGCCATTTTTGAACTCGCGTCATATGTTCTGGCACCGCAGCGCCCGCAAGTTTCTTAAATGCATCAGAACCTTGAATGTTCTTGAAGTCAGCGCTGACCCCGTTTGAGAATAAACTTCTGCCAGCCAGTCTTGGTTTATCGTCCCATCGAGCGGCTAAGGCTTTTTCAATCCAGGCTACTGCGTTTTTCTCATCGTCCAATTGTGCATAAGTTTTGGCAATTTTAACCATCAAATCATTAGGGTTGCTTGCCCCTGTGGGAATTCTTTCCAGCCGATAACCAAGATCTAATGATTGCTCCAGGGGCGCGAGTGCCTGTTGCCATTGTTGCAGGTTAAACTAACTCAATCCAAGCAAATACCAGGTCTGTCCATCTTCTTTATATTGCCGGGTTAAGCTTTGTAATAACGGTAAGGCTTTCTGCCATTGCTGCGCGCGCGCCAAAGTAATCGCCGATTGTTTTTGTTCGTAGTACGCTTTCGGATCACGCACGACGTGCACGCCAGGTATTTGACCCATTGCCTGATTGGTCATGCCAGTGACTTTACTCGGTGCCTCTGCAGGCATTGAAATCGCTGCGATGCTAAAGGAAAGGGCTGCGAATACTAATGAATATTTAGTCACAGTTACGTACCGCTTCAGTGTTTGTTACGTGCAGCTTGATGAGTACAAAATCAAGTGTATCCGAAAAGCCGAGAGTCTTTCCTGAATCAGGCAACCTGGCGTCCGGAATCCCCCGAAGACGTGCAGGCAGCTAATTGGATTATCCACGAATCCGTTGTGCGCGATACTGCTTCAGAGCGTAGTGTAGCCCTGATGCGCCTGAGTGCCGCCTTGCCAGTAAATTCTGTCTCCATATCCAGGTCGACGAACCAGCCAAGGCCCAATGGTTGTCCGACATCCGTCAATCGTTGGCATAACTCGTCTCCACGCGAACCGTCGCGCAGGAACAATTCGTAGCCCAGTTCATTGGACCAGCCGGTGCGCGACACGACAATGTCGACCTGGCGTGCCACGGCAACATCGCCGAGAGCGGCGGCTCCTGCGGCACGCAGCCGCTCGAATGACTCATCTCTGAGTGCGCGACGTGACTGGCCCCGGCCAACTCCGGCCTTGCAATGATCGCCGGGCTTGTTAGAGGGTGATTCTATTTGACAAAGGCATTATGTGACCCGGTTCACGTTCTCGGGTGAGCGGTGTGCCTGCCCGGCACCTCCGCCGGGACCCTGTATTTGCTCAAATAGGCTCAACATTTCAGCCAGCACGACCAAGCAGGGATCATGTTATGAACATCAAAGCTGTCTTCACGGTACTCGCGGTTATCAGTCTCGCCTTCGGCATGAGCCAGGCACCGCAGCCGGTCACGGAGAGTTCCTACATCATCCAGGGATCGAGCCTGGCCGACGTCAGGGCCCTCGTTGCCGAGTACGGTGGCGAGATCACTCACGAACTCGGTGTCATTCGCGCGGTAGGCGCGACGCTAACGCCGGCACAGGTAGAGGCGCTGCGCGCGCAGGCCGGCATCCAACGCATCTACGGCAACGGCTCGATCGAAGTGGCCGGAAAGCCCGGCGGCGAGGCACAGGGCGGGAACGTGAACAACGTCCAGGAAACCCATTACCCGACAAGAGTGCTCGCTGACAGCCTGCATGCATCAGGTATCGACGGCAGCGGTGTCGGTATCGCGGTACTCGACACGGGTCTCTGGAAGCACGACGGCATCAGGAACGATGGCGCCGGCAATTTGCGTATCGACGCAGTTTACAACGCGATCACCGACGAGACAGTCAACCCGGCGAGCGGCGACGATCCAGCCGGCCACGGTTCACACGTGGCCAGTATCGCCGTCTCGAGCCTTGTAACCCCCGAAGGTAAATTCAACGGCATAGCGCCCGGGGCGCACCTCGTCTCTGTGCAGGCCTTCGATGAACTGGGCCAGGGAAGCTACGCCGATGTGATTCGTGCCATCGACTGGGTGGTGGCCAACAAGGCGAACCACAATATCCGGGTTCTCAACCTGTCCTTCAGCGCGGAGCCACGCTCACATTACTGGGACGATCCGATCAACCAGGCGGTCATGGTCGCGTGGCAGCAGGATATCGTCGTCGTCGTCGCAGCCGGCAACCGCGGACCCGCAGCGATGACCATCGGCGTGCCGGGCAACGTACCCTACGTGATTACGGTCGGCGCGATGACCGACAACTATACCGAGGACAACGAAGGCGACGACGTCGTGGCCTCCTTCTCATCGACCGGCCCAACGTACGAAGGCTTCGTCAAGCCCGATGTCGTGGTCCCGGGCGGTCACATGCTGGGCCTGATGCAGGGCAACTCGCATCTGGCGACGACGTATCCCGAGTTCTACGCGGGCGACAAGTATTTCCAGATGTCGGGTACTTCGCAGGCGGCTGGTGTCGCAAGCGGCGTCGCGGCGCTGATCCTGCAAGCATATCCGGGAATGAGCGCCGATGACGTCAAGTGCACGATGATGGCCAACGCCAAACCGGCCACCACTGGCAAGGGCAATAAGAGAACGCTCGCCTACAGCGTCTTCCAGCAGGGCGCCGGGCTCGTGGACGCGCTGGCGGCTGTCAGTACACCGATTACCGGCTGTGCCAACCAGGGCCTCGATATCGATGCAGATATTGCGGGAACGCTCCATTTCGGCGGGCGTGCCAACCAGGACATCAATGGCGACTTCTATGTGATGGGGTCCGACCTGTCAGGATCCGATGGGTACGCCTGGGACGGCAGCCAGTCGTTGTCGAGCGGTTATCTCTGGACCGACGGTTATCTCTGGACCGACGGTTACCTCTGGACGGATGCTTACCTCTGGACCGACACCGTGGGTGTGGACGGGTACCTCTGGACCGACGGCTACCTCTGGACCGACGGCTACCTCTGGACCGACGGCTACCTCTGGACCGATGGTTACCTCTGGACGGACGCACTGACCGAGATGGCCACGATGTCCAGCTGGGTCGAGCAAGAATAAGCGGCTCACCGATCCCTGAAGCAAAGGGGGTGCCTGTCCTTCCCCCTTCAATCAAGACCCCGCCTTCGTGGCGGGGTCTTTCATCCTCTCCGCCAGACAGTAATGCGACCGAATGCCCTCGTATCGGGGTCTACCGAAAGAAGTCGAAAAACACGGCATAAACGAGACTAGCCGCGATCAGACTGACAAACATGGTGGGCAGACCGGTACGAAGCCACTTTCGAGGACTGATTCTGGCATCGGGAATACCACATTCCTCTGAGACGGCCACGACGACGACATTGGCGGTTGCACCAATGTGGGTGCCGTTACCGCCCAGGCCGACACCGATAGCCAACGCCCACCATAGCGGCGTCACGTTCACGTTCTGCGACTCGAGGCCAAGAATGATGGGGACCATCGCTACGGTGAACGGTATGTTATCGACAATTGCACTCAGTATTGCGGCGATCCACATTAGCGATAGAGCGGTGATCAGTAGCGCTGATGGATCCTGTGCCATGTCCGCGACCGATTCGCCGATCAAATCAAAAAGTCCGGATGATTCGACGCCGCCCACGATAACGAACAGGCCTGCAAAAAACACCAGGACAGACCAATTCACCTCGTTCAGGAGCAGCTCAGGTTTTGGTCGTAGCAACGCCAATGCCAACGCGAGGCCGATAAGAGCAACAAACGCCGGATAGACATGCAGACGATGGTGCACGAAGAAAAGCAGTATGATCACCCCGATTACGATGAGCATGCGCTTCAGACCTGCCGCATCCTTAATTGCCTGGCTTTCATCCAGATCGATCAGCGTAGCGCCGTCGCCTTTGGGCAGCTCTTTTCTAAACAGAAACAGAATAAGTGCGGTAGTGACTATCCAGACCAGCGCAATGGGGGGTCCCATGTGTACCAGGAATCGGGTGAAGTCGATGCCGGCGGCGCTACCGATTATGATATTCGGCGGGTCGCCGACCAACGTAGCCACTCCGCCGACGTTCGACAGCATCGCCTCCGCCATCAGGTAGGGCATCGGGTTCAGATGAAGGATGCGTGTAATGAGAATTGTCAGTGGCGCAAATACGATGACCGTTGTGACATTGTCGAGAATCGTGCTGATTACGCTGACGGCAAAGGTTAGATAGAGCAGCAGCAACTTCGAATTGCCGCCGGTCAGCTTCGTAATGCGGATTGCGACGAACTCGAACACGCCGGTCGGACGCAACAGAGCAACGACGATCATCATGGCCAGGAGCAACAGGATCGTGTTGCC
>JAOTVR010000091.1 GCA_029863305.1 Gammaproteobacteria bacterium
ATGCAGAAGGTCGGCAAAGAGGGTGTGATCACCGTCGAAGAGGGCTCCGGTCTCGGTAACGAACTCGACGTCGTCGAGGGCATGCAGTTCGATCGCGGTTACCTGTCACCCTATTTCATCAATGATCAGCAGAGCCAGCAGGTCGAGCACGAAAACCCGCTGATCCTGTTGTTTGACAAGAAGATTTCGAACATCCGTGATCTGTTGCCGATTCTCGAGAGTGTTGCCAAGGCAGGGCGGCCGCTGATTATCGTTGCCGAGGACGTTGAGGGCGAGGCTCTGGCCACGCTGGTTGTCAACAACATCCGCGGCATCGTCAAGGTCGCAGCCGTCAAAGCGCCTGGTTTCGGTGATCGCCGCAAAGCGATGCTGCAGGATATTGCAATCCTGACGGGTGGCCAGGTTATTTCGGAAGAGGTTGGTCTGTCGCTTGAAAAGGCTACCCTCGATGACCTCGGCGAAGCCAAGAAGATCCAGATCTCGAAAGAGAACACCACGATTATCGACGGTGCTGGTCGCGGCGAAGACATCAAGGGCCGCGTCGAGCAGATTAACCGCGAGATCGAGGATTCGACATCCGATTACGACAAGGAGAAGCTGCAGGAGCGCGTTGCCAAGCTGTCCGGTGGCGTTGCTGTTATCAAGGTTGGTGCTGCGACTGAAGTCGAAATGAAGGAAAAGAAAGCACGCGTTGAAGATGCACTGCATGCAACCCGCGCCGCCGTCGAAGAAGGCGTCGTCGCTGGTGGCGGTGTTGCATTTATTCGCGCGGTTGCCGCAATCGGCAACCTCAAGGGTGACAATGACGATCAGAATGTCGGCATTGGCATTCTGAAGCGAGCAGTCGAAGAGCCGTTGCGTCAGATCGTGCGCAACGCCGGCGGCGATGCCAGCGTGGTCCTGAACGCTGTTGCCGAAGGCAAGGGCGACTTTGGCTACAATGCAGCGACGGGCGAGTACGGTGACATGATCGAAGAGGGTATTCTCGATCCGACCAAGGTCACCCGTTACGCGCTGCAAAATGCTGCGTCGGTTTCGGGTCTGTTACTCACGACCGAAGCGATGGTCGCGGATGCGCCGAAGGACGAGGCTGCGATGTCAATGCCGGACATGGGCGGCATGGGTGGCATGGGCGGCATGATGTAAGAGCTGTTCATGTTGCAGCGCTGCCTGCAGCGCGAATCAAGAAGCCCGGCTTTTGCCGGGCTTTTTTGTGAGCCCCCGTTGCCGTGGGCGACGGCGCCGAATCGCCGGCCGAACTAGGCTAGCCGGTCAAAGTCATACTATACTCTGGCTAGCGCTCGCCGAGCGCCCGATATTTGAGGGGGATACCATGAAAGGAACGAATCGTTATGTGCCGTGGTTTGTGCACGCGGCCGTCGCCACAGCTGTGGTGCTTAGCAGCCCGGTCGCGCTGTCGCAGGAGTCGGAAGACGATCTGCTGGAAGTGATTATTACGACGGGTACGCGCAAAGAAGGATTGTCGCCGACCGAGACATTGTCGCCAATCGACGTGCTGGCCGGTGCAGCTCTGGCGAATCAGGCCACGTTTGATATGACTGACGGCCTGACGAAGGTCGCACCGTCTATCAATACACAGCGTTTTCCGATCGCTGACGGTACCGCATTCATAAGACCGGTATCCTTGCGCAATCTGTCGCCCGACCAGACCCTGGTGCTCGTAAACGGCACACGCCGGCATCGCTCGCCACTCGTGAACCTGCAGCTTGCTCCACTGGGCACCGTGAATCAGGGCGCACAGGCGGTCGATTTCGCCGCTCTGCCGTCTTTGGCCATCAAGCGGGTAGAAGTCTTGCGCGACGGTGCGTCGGCACAGTATGGATCGGATGCCATTGCGGGCGTGGTGAATGTCATCCTGAAAGACGCCAATGAGGGCTTCTCCGTGTCGGCTCAAACCGGCGAGTATTTTGAAGGCGATGGTGCGCGCACGACGATTGCGGCTAATGGTGGATTCCGCCTTGGCGACGACGGCTTCCTGAATGCAACGATTGAGCGCTCGACGGCGGATACGACCTCGCGTGGTGTGCAGCGTGCTGACTGTCAGCCGGTTATCGATTTCGTTGGGGAGGGCGTCGTGCCATTGGACGGTCTGTGTCAGCGCTGGGGCGATCCGGACGTTGAAACCCTGAAGTTCTTTTTGAACGCAGGAGTCGACATCAGTGACAGCACGGAGATCTACGGCAACGTCAGCTTCTCCGACAATGACACGGTCTCCGATTTTTTCTACCGCCACCCGGTGCTGGATCCGGCTGCGGGGGTCGATGGTCGCAACACCCTGATCATCGATGGCAACAGTGACCGCATTCCCGATCCGGCGCCGCAGTCCCTGGTCAACGACATTACAGATGCCGGCTTGAATCCGTCTGACTATTTGACGGCCAGTACCGACCTTGTTACCAATCCGAGCGGATTCGTTTTGCTGAACCCGATCTATACGCAGTTCCCGGGTGGCTACAATCCGGACTTCGGCGCCGCTATAAGTGACATGGCGTTTGTTTTCGGTGTGCGCGGCGAAACGGGTGGAGAATTGAGCTGGGACGTTCGTGCACGCGTCGCCGAGAGCGAAGCGGACTACACGTTGTCCGAGACCATTAACGCCAGTCTGGGCGGCTTGTCTCCGACGAGCTTCAAGCCGGGCAAACTGACTCAGGAAGAGACGAGCTTGAATGCGGATTTTGTCAAGAGCATCGATGTCGGCAGTCTCGCATCGCCGCTGAACTTTGCCTTCGGCGCCGAATGGCGTGAAGAAACGTACAAGATCGGCGCTGGCGACACGGCCTCGATCAGCGCCGGACCCGCGTTCATTTTTGGTGTGGGTTCCGACGGCTTCCAGGGATTTCCGACCGAGTCCGCTGGCAGCTTCGACAGCGCGAGCATCGCCGCATACGTTGATATCGAGGCGGACATAACGGACATGTTCACCTTTGGGGCAGCGGTCCGCTACGAAGACTACGACGAATTTGGTGACACTACCGACTTCAAGCTTTCGGGCCGCATCGAATTTAGCGATCAGTTCGCATTGCGCGCAACGGTCAGCACCGGTTTCCGTGCGCCGACCCCCGGCCAGGTCAACACGCTCAATACGACAACGAGCGCGGACACCGATGGCAACCTGATACCGAGTGGCACCTATCCGGTCGGAAGTACGGTCGCAATGGTGCTCGGCTCGCAGCCGCTGACGCCGGAAGAGTCCACGAGCTTTACATTGGGAGCGATCTGGTCACCTGCGGACAATGTCAGCGTTACGCTGGACTACTATGACATTACCATCGAAGACAGACTCGCATTGTTCAACACGACGATTACCGCGCAGGATGTCATTGATCTGACGGACGCAGGGGTGCCCAATGCCGATTTATTGCTTGGTGGTCTGGCAAATTATTTCGCAAATGCATTTGACTCCGACGTTTCGGGTTTCGATCTCGCGGTTACGGCGGAGTTCGAGGTGGGTGCGGGCGGTTTGACCTTAGACCTGCGCCACAATCAAAACGAGCAGGAAGTGGCTAAAGTGGCGTCCAACACGATCAACGCGTCGCGCGTATTTGACCTCGAGCACCAGGTTCCTGACAGCAGAACGACAGTAACGCTCGATTATGATTCGGGAAATGCATTCAGTGGCTACGTGCGTCTGAACAGCTACGGCGGTTGGAAATCAACTGGCGGCCTCTTCAGCGCGGGTGATGCATCGGACGTCTCGAGCTATGGTTCTGAAGTATTGGTCGATCTCGAAGCAAGCTACAGATTCAACGACAACTTCCGCTTGAGTGTTGGTGCTGAAAATGTCTTCGATGTCGAGCCGGACGACGAGGGCGATGGCACACTGGCATTCCTCGGCGCAAAAACGTCGATTACCTCGCCCTTCGGCAATAACGGTGGTTTCTGGTACGCGAGGCTTGTGGCGGACTTCTAGCCTGCGCATTTGTGTAACAGGCAAAAAAGCCCGGCGAAAGCCGGGCTTTTTTTGTGGTTTCGCAACACGATGATCAAGTCTGTACTTGTACCAATTCTGGAGCTGGTAAGTAGTTGAAATAATTGCTTCGCGGTGACATTCAATCGTGACAAGCGCCGGCAAAGCTATGCGCATGGAGGTGCCGGGCCTTCATTGCGAGGCATTACTGTTGGCGGCGTGCTCGATGAAGCGGCCGCCACCTGGCCGGATCGCGAGGCCCTGATCGTTGTGAATCAGGATGTGCGCTGGAGCTGGCGAGAGCTTCGTGACCGGGCCAGGCAACTGGCGGCAGGGCTGCTCGCAACAGGACTGAACCCGGGGGATCGAATAGGTATGCTGGCGCCGAATCGTGCCGAATGGTTATTGGCTCAGTTTGGCACTGCATATGCCGGTCTGATTCTGGTCAACATCAACCCTGCCTACCGACACTCGGAGCTCGAATACGCCCTCAATAAAGTCGGCTGTCGTGCACTGATCACCGATACACAGTTCAAGTCCAGTGACTATATTGCAATGCTGCGGTCGTTGGCACCGAACCTGTCGATTTCGACGCCCGGCGATCTGCATACCAGCCAATTACCTGAATTGCGCATGGTCATTCAGCTCGGATCCGCCGGTATCGCGGGTATGTTCAGTCTCGATGAAATCCTTGGCAACGCGAATGCGGAGTCTTGCGCCAGGCTGGATTTGGTGTCAGCGCAACTGGATTTTGATGCACCGATCAATATTCAGTTCACCAGCGGCACAACCGGTGCGCCGAAGGCCGCGACGCTCACGCACCACAACATGGTCAATAACGCACGGATGTCGGCTGCTATCCTGAAATTCACGGAACAGGATCGATTGTGCATACCGGTGCCCATGTACCACTGCTTCGGCATGGTGCTGGGCACGTTGCTTTGCGCAGGCTGTGGCGCGGCCATCGTGTTCCCCTGGCCCGCATTCGAAGCCGAGGCAACCCTGAAGGCCATCGAAGCGGAATCCTGCACGGCGCTGCACGGCGTGCCCACGATGTTCATTGCGATGCTGGATGAGCCAGGTTTCGAGCACTACGATCTGAGTTCGCTGCGGACAGGCATTATCGGGGGCGCACCGTGTCCGGCCGAACTCATGCGCCGCGTGATCGATGACATGCACATGAGCGAGATCACGATTGCCTATGGCATGACGGAAACCGGTCCGCTGTCGACGCAGACACGGCCGGATGACCCGATCGAACTTCGTGTTGGCAGCGTGGGCCGCAGCCTGCCGAACACAGAGATCAAAATCGTCGATGAGAACGAGCGAATCCTGCCTATCGAACAACCGGGCGAACTCTGCGTCCGCGGTTACAACGTCATGCCCGGATATTGGGAAGATCGCGAGCGGACGGCTGAAGATGTCGGCCCGAACCGATGGATTCGGACCGGAGATATCGCCACGATGGATGAGGCCGGTTACATTCGAATCGTCGGCCGCAGCAAAGATATGCTGATTCGTGGTGGTGAGAATATTTATCCGCGCGAGATCGAGGACTTACTCTACACCAATCCCAAGATCGATCAGGTCGAAGTCGTCGGCGTACCGGACCCGAAATTCGGCGAAGAAATTGCTGCGTGCATCAGGCTTCGAGATGGCGAGCAAGCCACTGACGAGGAAATTCGCCAGTTTTGCCGCGGCAAACTGGCGCACTTCAAGATCCCGCGCTACGTGCTATTCGTCAACGAATTCCCCATGACCGTTACGGGCAAAGTGCAGAAATTCATCCTGCGCGAGCTGCTGACAAAAGAGTTCGAGCAAGCCACCGGAACATCACAGCCAGAGAGAGCAGCATTATGACTACATCAGCATTCAGATTTTGTGATGATCTTGGTCCCAAGACCATCCTGCATGTGTATCAACCGACGATCGGTCTCAAGGCGATCGTCGTCGTTGACAATGTCGCGGCCGGACCGGCCATCGGTGGAGTGCGCATGGCCCCCGATGTGTCACTCGAGGAATGCTTCCGGCTGGCCCGGGCCATGACGTTCAAAAATGCGTCGGCCGGTCTGCCCCACGGCGGCGCCAAATCGGTCATCTTTGCCGATCCAGCGATGGATATTCAAGCCAAGGAGCAGCTGATTCGCGCCTACGCACAGGCGATAAAACCAATCACCGACTACATACCCGGACCGGATATGGGTACGAACGAGGCCGCCATGGCCTGGGTCAGGGACGAAGGTGGCGAATGCGCCGGCCTGCCGAAGGAGGTTGGTGGTATTCCTCTCGACGAAATCGGTGCAACGGCCTATGGCGTGGTCGCCAGCGCCGATATCGCGAAAGACCAGCTGAACATGTCGCTGAAGGACGCACGCATCGCGGTGCAGGGATTTGGGGCAGTCGGCAAACACGCGGCTCGATTCTTCGCGGATCACGGCTCAATCCTCGTTGCAGCCGCAGACTCCAGTGGCACGGTTTATGACGCCAGAGGTATCGACGTGATGGCGTTGATCGCCTTTAAGGAAAGCGGTGGCAGCTTCGCTGACTCCGAGTTCGGAGAGCACCTCGAGTCAGAGGCGGTAGTGAGTATCGACTGCGACATCCTTGTCCCGGCGGCACGTCCCGACGTCATCCGAGCCGATAATCAGGCCAGCGTCAAAGCGAAACTGATCGTTCCGGGTGCCAATATCGGAATCACCGAGGAAGCAGAAGTGATGCTGCACCAGCGCGGTGTGCTGTGCGTGCCGGACTTCATCGCGAACGCCGGAGGCGTAATCTGCGCCGCCGTTGAATACGGTGGCGGCACGCAAGGACAGGTGTTCCGGACCATCGACGAAAAGATTCGCAGCAATACGACAGAAATGCTCGATCGCATGAAACTCGGACGCGTCCTGCCACGCGAGGCGGCTGTTGCGATGGCCCGGGAGCGTGTCGGTGCTGCCATGCAGTACCAACGTTTCAATTCAGGGCGCCGGCCTGAGCAGTCGGGAGTCGACTTCGTAATGCGAGCCGTTAGCTGACACCAGATTGACCTCCCAGATCTCCTCATCGGGGATCTGGGTGCGTTCATGCCCGGGCAGGGTACGCTCGTCATCCACCTGCAGCCCCCACACGCGGACATGGCGGACGCCCGCGACGGGTATCCGCTCGCTGTCGAAGCGCGCTCGCAATGCATCGTCGACGTCGTCGCTCGCCCAGCAAGCGAAGCCGCGCTCGATGATCGCGATGACGTCGGGCGGAGCGCCCAAATCACTGTTCTTCTTGTTCACGGGCGTTCTCCCTGATGCTCCCATTAACGCATCTCGCCCGGCGAAACTTCAATCAGGAGTTTCCCGGATGTTGTTTTTTTCGGGTCGGGCATATATGGGTCCTGCTGGTGCACCTGCGCTGGCGTATGTACGGGAAGGAGGTGAGCTATATGTCAATCCTGCACAAGATAGAACCTCGCAAGAGGGGAATTGATGTAAAACGGACCGCGCCTCTCACCCACAGCATGGAGGAGTTCTTCGAGGACTTCCCACCACGCCGCTGGATGGAGACGTTTGAGCCTTTTGGTTTTAAGTGGCCTGCCAGTATCGATTTCGAGCGGAGCTTCCGCGTCGATATCGTAGACCGTGAGAAAGAGCTCATTGTCCGGGCGGAACTGCCTGGCATCGAGAAAGACGATGTCGAGGTCACAATTTCAGGCGATCGTCTGATGATTGAGGCCGAGAGGGAGTTCGAGGAAGAAGAGACGAAAGCATCGTTCTATCGCCATGAGCTCGGCTACGGCGAACTCATGCGCACGATCGCTCTGCCAGTCGACGTTGATGTGGAGCACATCACGGCCGAACTGAAAGACGGTATCTTGAACGTTGTTCTTCCTAAAGTTCAGGCGGCGGAACGCCACACCATAAAAGTCGCTTAACGACGACTGAAGCAGGTGTGACTGCCGGGGCGACGGCTAGCCGCCCCGGTTTTTTTTCAGCTTGCGTCTCCACCAGATTCGGTAGCCGAGCAACGCGGACAGGATAATCGCGTAGATCCACGCATCGCTCGTATCTTTCTTGATCTGCCACCAATAATGCCAAACACCGAGCAGACCCACGGCGTACGCACTGTAGTGCAGCTTGTCCCACCGCCGGCCCATGCGTCTGCGCATGCCGTCGGTCGACGTCGCCGCCATTGCGAGCAGTAACAGCAGAGCGGCGAATCCGATCATAATAAACGGGCGGCGCGTCAGATCTTCGAAAATTGCGGACAGGAGCAGACCCTGATCGAGAATGAGCCAGTTGAGGAAATGCATCAGTACATAGAAAAAAGTGAACAGGCCCAGCATGCGACGAAACCGTAACAGCCAGTTCCAGCCCGTAATACGGCGCAAAGGCGTTACGGCCAGTGTGATCATGATGAAGCGAATGCCCCAAATACCGAATCGATCCTGGATTTCCTCGACAGGATTGGCACCGAGTCTGCCGGTGATCTCGAACGCATCTCCAACGACCAGGGCAGCGGGCACAAGACACAACAGAAAAACGAGCGGTTTGCCGACAAACCGGACTTTTTGCAGGGTGTTCACCGACGCTAGTAATTCTTGCGCAGGTCGAGTCCGCTGTACAGGTGAGCGACCTGCTCACCGTAGCCGTTGAACATCAGCGTCGGCTGCCTGGCGGCAAATAGCCCCGCCCCGATGCGGCGTTCTCTGGCTTGACTCCAACGCGGATGATCGACCTCAGGATTGACGTTGGCGTAGAAACCGTATTCCCGCGCAGCCGCCATATTCCAGCTGGTTTGCGGCTGCTTCTCGACGAAATTGATCCGCACGATGCTCTTTATGCCTTTGAAGCCGTACTTCCAGGGCACAACAAGCCGAATGGGTGCGCCGTTCTGATTGGGCATCGTCTCGCCGTATACACCAACCGCGAGTATTGGCAGCGGGTTCATCGCCTCCGCAATCGTCAGACCCTCACGATACGGCCAGTCAAGGACGCGGCGCCGCTGACCCGGCATGCGCACGGGATCGTGCAGCGTCTCGAACGCCACGTACCTGGCCTTCGACGTTGGCTGATAATGCTTTACGACGTCAGCCAGCGAGATGCCGACCCAGGGGATGACCATCGACCATGCTTCGACGCAGCGCATGCGATAAATGCGTTCCTCGAGATCGAATAGCCTGATGAAGTCTTCAAAGTGAAACGTTCCGGTCTTCTCGGCGTGACCGGCGACGGTTATCGACCACGGCCGGGGATCGAAATCCTGAGCATTCTGATGCGGATCGTCCTTGCCGGTGCCGAACTCGTAAAAATTGTTGTAGGTGGTCACATCCTCGTAATCGTTCGGGGCCTCAATCGTACTGAACTCGCTGCGGGCAACGTCCGCGAGTCTGGCGCGCTGCTGATCCGGAACGATCGCGCCCAAAGCCGGCCCTGCCAGTACCGAGGCTCCGGCGATGCTGCCGGCACGAATGAAATCACGGCGATTGAGATAATTTTCCTTGCTCGTGATCTCCGACGGGCGAATGTCAGCGGGTTTTTGGATCAGCATCTCGGTTCCTCAATGAATCGTCTGGTTATATAGACCGATTCTGGACCCGATATATTGCACAAAGATCCGTAAACCGTCCCGAATATGTCACGCACGATCCTAATCGCCCGTTACGCGGCCACCGCCCTATGGCCCTGCGCTCCACGATCGTGACCGACACCATGCTCGAATCAGGCACCGGAATCGTAACGATGCCTGAAATAATCAACTTCATGATTGCCGGCGGGGCAGCATACCTTGCCTTTATGCAGGGGCTCAGCGCGTTAGCCAGTCGATCAGAATTGCGTTGACCGCGTCGGGTCGCTCCTGCTGACTCCAGTGTCCGCAGTCTTCGAGCATGTGCATCTCGAGCTTCGGCACACAGGTCCGCATCTGTTCGATCTGCTCGAGCGGCACCACCACATCATCACGCGCGCCGATAAACAAGGTCTCGACGGCGACGATCTGCGGTACTCCTTCGAGGCGCTGCCAGTTGGCGCTCCAGTTACGGTACCAGTTGATGGGCCCGGTGAAGCCGCTGGCGGCAAACGCACTGACGTAGTAGTCACGTTCCGCGGCGCTCAGTAACGGCTCGCCGCTGGGCTCAGACCTTGCAATCGTCGCGAGCAGACTCAGCACCTTCCTGGCCGCTGGCAGTTGCTCGAATTGGGCCCGCGATATCTGCTTCCGGCGCATCAGCGCGTCGAAAAAATGCCCGGGATCCGCTGCGAAAACACGATCGGCCTCATCGGAATCCTGGAAATTGACGATGTAGAAGTCATCGCCGAGTTTCGCGCGCATGATCTGTATCGGGTCTATGGGCGGCCGCGGCCAGAACGGGATGTTCAGAATGGCCTGCTTCTCGATGCGTTCAGGGCACAGCAGACTCATGTGCCACAGGACAAGCGCGCCCCAGTCATGGCCAACGAAGATTGCGCGCTCCAGTTCGAGTGTGTCGAGCAAGCCGGTGATGTCTCCCACCAACCGGTCAATTCGATAGTCGCTGACATCCGGCGGAGCGTCACTCCTGCCGTAGCCACGCTGATCCGGGGCGATCGCCCGAAAGCCGGCGGCCGCGATGGCCGGCATCTGCTGCCGCCAGGAAAACGCGAGTTCAGGAAATCCGTGCAGCAGGAATACCGCGGGGCCTTCGCCCTGCTCATAAACGGCCATACGGATGCCGTTGCTGTCGACGAAATGGGGCTCGGGAAACATTTCAGGGTATTCTCACAGAGAATGGGCAATATGTCAGAAAATGCGATGCGAGAGAGATTGCTGAAGCTGCGCGAGGAGCTTCGCGCGATTGCGGCAAGCAGCGCCGAATCGGCCGCCGTGGTCGAACTGGACCAGTCAAAAGTCGGTCGGTTGTCGCGCATGGACGCCATGCAGGCGCAGGCCATGGCAAAAGCCTCCGCGCAACGGCGCGAAGCGATGCTGCGCAATATCGGGCTGGCGCTGACGCGAATCGACGACGGCGTCTATGGCCTCTGCCGCGACTGCGAAGAGCCGATTAATCCGAAACGGCTGGAATTCGATCCGACAGTGCTGCGCTGCGTTGACTGCGCGAGCAAATTCGAATAGTTTGCCCGCAAGACGCTGAAGGGGACGAGTAAGCGGGCGATTCAGACACTAGCGACCGGGAGATGGTGAAAGCCCCGGGCTGGAATCCGCCGAAAATCACCCCCGAGTCGCTGCCCGAAAGAAGTCTCGACGCTCAAGTAGACGCAGCCGGCTGGTCCTCGAAATGGGCCACGGGTCAATCGACCATTGAGGCGACAGTTGCGAGACTGTCGCGAAACCGGGTGGTACCGCGAATTTCACGACTCGCCCCGGACGCAGGCAATGCGTCCGGGGCGGTTTTGTTTGGAGAATGAATTTGGGCTTTAAAGAGGTAACAGGCCGTTACAACGGACCGGCGCTCGAGCAAGAGGTGCTGGAGTTCTGGCGTGACCACGAAACCTTCGAGAAGACCATCGCGCAATCGGAAGGTCGGCCCAGGTTCAGCTTCAACGAAGGTCCGCCAACGGCCAATGGCAAGCCGGGCATCCACCACGTCCTGGCCCGCGCGTTCAAGGACGTGTTTCCACGCTACAAGACCATGCAGGGTTTCTACGCGCCCCGCAAAGCCGGCTGGGATACGCACGGCTTGCCGGTCGAGCACGAAATCGAGAAAGAACTCGGCATTTTCGATAAACAGGAAATCGAAGACAAAGTCGGGATCGCGGAATTCACCCGACGCTGCCGCGAGTCAGTCATGCGTTACATCGGTGACTGGGAGAAAATGACCGAGCGAATGGGCTTCTGGGTTCACCTGGACGAAGCGTATTACACGCTCGACAACAACTATATTGAGTCCGTCTGGAGTCTGCTCAGGAACATCTGGGACAAAGACCTGATTTACCGCGGCTATAAGGTCGTGCCGTACGATCCGCGCATCGGTGCAACCCTGTCATCGCATGAGCTGGCCCAGGGCTACAAGGAAGTTGAAGACCCGTCGATCACGGTTCGCTTTCGGCTCGAGGAAGAAGACAACACCTCGATTCTCGTTTGGACGACAACCCCCTGGACCTTGCCGTCAAATCTGGCGCTCGCGGTTGGTGCCGACATTGACTACAGCTACTGCGACGTCGACGGAGAAACATTGATTGTTGCCGAAGCGCTGCGTGAGTCGGTCATGCGCGACCTCGAACACACGGTCAGCAGGACCGTCAAGGGCAGCGAGCTGGTCGGAGCCCGTTATGAGCGCCTGTTCGACTATCTCGACGTCGATTCAGACAAGGCATTTCAGGTATACGCGGCTGATTTCGTCAGTACCGAGGATGGCACCGGCATAGTGCATACGGCACCCGCCTACGGTGTCGATGACCTGGCGTTTGGCGAGGCCAATGGTCTCCCGGTACTACACGCCGTTGGCCTGGACGGACACTTCGTCGGCGCAGTAGAGCCGGTCGCCGGAATGTTCTTCAAGGACGCGGACAAACCGCTGATCCGCCTTCTCAAGGATCGCGGCATCATGTTCCGTTCCGAGCGTCACAAGCACAACTACCCGTTCGGCTGGCGCACCGGCGATCCGATCATCTACTACGCCAAGAACGCCTGGTACATTCGCACGTCTCAGTTTCGCGAGCGCATGACCGAGCTCAACAGAACGATCACGTGGGTACCCGAGCACATTCGTGACGGACGATTTGGCAAATGGCTCGAAAATAATGTCGACTGGGCGCTCTCGCGTGAGCGCTTCTGGGGAACACCGCTACCGGTATGGACTGACGGGCAAGGTGCATACGCCTGTGTCGGCAGTGTCAGAGAGCTCGAAGAACTGACCGGCCGGTCGCTCACCGAGCTTGATCTGCATCGGCCGGCGGTCGATGACGTGACGTTCGAAAAAGACGGCAAGACCTGGAAACGCGTGCCCGAGGTTATCGACTGCTGGTTCGATTCCGGTGCAATGTCCTATGCGCAGTGGCATTACCCGTTCGAAAACGAGGCGATCTTCGACCAGCACTTTCCGGCAGATTACATCTGCGAGGCGATCGACCAGACGCGCGGCTGGTTTTACTCATTGCACGCCATTGCGACGCTCGTGTCCGACAGCGTCGCGTACAGGAATTGTATCTGCCTGAATCACATCGTCGATCAGGACGGCAAAAAGATGTCGAAGTCGATCGGCAACATCGTCGATCCGTACGATGTATTCGATACAGTCGGTGCGGATGCACTGCGCTGGTATTTCCTGGCGCGGCTGTCACCGGATATGCCAAAACGCATATCGGTCGAGATCGTTGCCGACGTTGCGAGTTCCTTCATCAATACGTTCTGGAACACGTACGGCTTCTTCGTTCTTTATGCCCGTCTCGATGACGTCGATCTCAGTAATATCATTCCGGTACAGGAACGTCCTGAAATAGACCGCTGGGCGCTGGCGCTCACGCACAAGACGATCGAAACGACGACCGCCGCACTCGATAACTACGATGCCAAGACGGCGGGCGAAGCGATCGAGTCGTTCATCGATCAGCTCAGCAACTGGTATGTGCGTCGCAATCGCCGCCGCTTCTGGAAATCGACGGATCCGGAGGACAAGCGTGCCGCCTATCAGACGCTTTACGAATGTCTCAATGCGGCGCACAGGCTCATGGCGCCGTTTGTTCCGTTCCTCGCCGAGAATGTCTACCAGAATCTGGTTCGCGGCATCGATCCGGACGCGCCCGACAGTGTGCACATGACAGACTGGCCGCAGGCCGATCCAGTCTGGCAAAACGATGAACTGCTGTTCGATATCGGCGTCGTACAAAAAGTCGTCGGGCTGGCGCGCGCTGCGCGCGGCCAGTCCGGTGTGCGCACTCGCCAGCCATTGTCCCGGTTGCTCGTGCGTGCGCCGCACGATCAGGCCGCCCGGGCGCTGCAAGACCACCAGGACCAGGTGCTTGAAGAACTCAATGTCAAGTCGATCGAGTTCATCGCGCGCGACGCAGGTCTGGTAAGTTACCGTATCAAACCGAATTTGCCGCGCATCGGCAAGCTGTTTGGCAAGCGCATCCCGGCGCTTCGGGCGGCACTCGAGGAAGCGGATGGCGCTGCGATAGCAGGCGCTGCGGCACGCGGCGAAGCATTCGACATCACGGTGGCCGGCGAGACCGTGTCGCTCCAGGGTGAGGATGTCCTGATCGAGACGAGCTCGGCCGAGGGTTACGCGTGTGCTGAGGATGCCGGCTTTCTGACCGCGCTCGATACAACGCTTAACGACAAACTCATCGATGAAGGTGTCGCACGTGAACTGATCAGATCCGTTCAGGATGCCCGCAAGCAGGCGGGTCTCGAGGTCTCGGACCGCATTTCGCTTGGAATCTCAGGTTCTGCGGGCGTTGACAGGGCACTTGCAGCGCACCGCGACTACGTCATGAGTGAAACGCTGGCGACGAACTGGGCCGTCGGACAATCCGCTGCCCTGTTTTCAATAGAGCGGGACCTGGGTGACGAGCACTGGAAAATAGAGTTCAGCAAGAACTAGGTATTTGCACCACTTGCGTGCGTCTTCGTAAGTCTGCTATAAAAACCAAACGCAGGTATCTGAAAGATAGAGAGTAAGAAAGGATGCACCGACTGAGAGGATCGGGACTACAGGAGGTAGTCACTCACGAGCGTAACGAAGCCGCTGAGAGCGAATAAAAAGCGGTCTAACAATAACGAAACGCTGGAGTGGAAATGTCGTACCACGTGGAGCGCTTTTACGCCGCCGTCTCGGTGCTGGCGGGTCATGGCCATATAAAACAAAGACTTATCAAAGCGTACGAGGACAATCTCGTAGAAATCAGCGAAGACGAATTGCCGATCGCGATAAAACAGACGTTTTCCGACCTCAAACACCAGATGAATCGTGTCACGCCGCTCAATGGCGAGGGTGCGATTTGCGCATCGGTGCGCAAAATGTCCGTCGATGAGGCGGCGGAATGTGCCGTCGTGATCGTCTCGCTTTACAGTGAGGTGGCGCGCCTCGGTGAGGGCGGTCAGGCGCTGCTGCCACTCGAAGGCAACGACACCAGGGTCGTCCCCCCGTTTCTCGTCAAGACGAACTGACTGGCGCCCGTCCGGCCTTGCTACGGTGTAATCGGATAATAGACGTACGTCAGCAGCTCTGACTCCGACACTTTTGTCGGGTCGCTCACATACGATTCCCAGGCGTCGCCGGCCCTCTCGATTCCCAATGCGGCCAGATAGGCCGTGATTTTCCGATGGGTTGCACCGAGAGTCCGGTAGGAGCCAATGTGCTTCACCCGAATGACAGTGCCGCTGTATGTCTGGCCGATTTTCACGGATCGCCCGTCCCGCAGGGTCGATTCGTTGATCCCGCGGACAGGTATGGCCGCATCGAACAGCAGTTCAGACCCGCTGAAGGAGCGCAGAATTGACAAGGGTGCACCGGCCTCAGTCAAACCCTGCTCGTCGATGAAGCTCAATATCTCAAAATATGCGTCACCCATGGCGGTGGACATCGCTGCCGGTTCCGGCGCTGAGGTCGTTGGCAGGAAGGCAATCTGAGCCGCCTCAACGACGATTTGTTCGATTTCAATGTCACTGAAGTCTGCGCTCGGCAGTGTTTCCGCCAGGTCCTTGAGGTTCGAGAGACCTGTTTCGTAGTCGCGCCGCACAATGCCAGCAAGCAGCAAGGCGAAATAGCGGCCGACAACGTTGTAGCCGTAGTCCGTTTCGAAGCTCCATGCGACACGCGTCATTTCATCCGCAGCCGCGATATCGAACCACGAACGCGCCTCCCCGGACTCGCCCGGATTGATGACAGTTTCGACGTACTCGAATGGCCGGCTTGCGACGATGGTTTGCGTGCCTGCGCCGATAATCGCACCGTCCCAGGTCATCGTCGCGCCGACGCCGCGTGCAGGCCCGGCGTAAACAACCCGCGCGTTCGGGTCGGTGTCCAGCCATGGTGACCACAAGCTGACGCGATGAAAATCATTAACCAGGGCGAAAACCGTCGCTGGACGTGCATCGATGCGGGCCTCGACCTGGACTTGCGCATGGCGCGGCAATGCGAATCCGATCATGACCAGAAGGATGATGAACGCAACGATTCCGGAGAAGATTTTTTGCACGAGGTTTTCGCTATCGATAGAGGTGCTGGATTATTCCACAGTACAATGGCGGGATGAATGCATCTGCGACAAAAGATCTGCCGATCGGTGTCTTCGACTCCGGCGTTGGTGGATTGACAGTACTCAAGGCGATTCGGTCGCTGCTGCCATACGAGCATCTGGTGTATCTCGGCGATACGGCCAGGTTGCCGTACGGAACCAAGAGCCCCGCATCAATTTCGCGCT
>JAOTVR010000016.1 GCA_029863305.1 Gammaproteobacteria bacterium
GCGCGCGAGGTGATCCGCCGCTTCTGCGCCGATGCGATTAATGGGTGGCCGGGTGAGGTGTGGGTCTTCAACGCCTCCAGGAACCTCTTGGAGCTGGTTACCAGGTGGGGTGACAGCGTCAAGGTCCCGGTGAAGACGATGGAGCCCATGGATTGCTGGGGGCTGCGGGGAGGTCGGACGCATGCATTCGACCCGACAACCTCCGGGCTGCCGTGCAAACATCACCATGTCCCGCCAACGCAATCGATGTGCATCCCGCTTAAGGGATCGAACGACGTAGTCGGGTTGCTGACGACGTGGCTGGCTTCACCGGACGATGCCGACCCGATGTGGCACTCCTACCTGCTGCGAATCGCCGCCATCGCTGAGGTCATGGCGGTGGGGCTGGCCAATCTCGATCTGCGGGAGTCGCTGCGATCCCAATCGATCCGCGATCCGCTGACGACCCTGTTCAATCGGCGATATCTGGAGGAGACGTTGGACCGGGAACTGGCGCGGGCCATACGGCACGAGTCCACCGTCGGGCTGATCATCCTCGATATCGACAACTTCAAGCGCTTCAACGATCGATTCGGCCACGGTGCTGGCGACACCGCTCTCATCCAGGTGGGCGCCTTGCTGAAGGAGATCACCCGGGCCGAGGACATTGTCTGCCGCTACGGCGGCGAGGAGTTCACGGTGATCCTGCCCGGCGCTCCGCTGGAGGCGACGATACGGCGAGCGAACGGCATCGTCGATGCGATCAGGGAGGTCGTCGTCCACTCGAACGACGGCAAGCCCCTGGGCTCGCTCACTGTGTCCATCGGCGTCTCCACATTTCCGGATCACGGCGAAACCCGCGAAGCCCTCGTCGAAGCAGCCGACAACGCCCTGTATGAGGCCAAGCACTCTGGGCGCGACGGCGTGCGCGTGGCCCCGGCAGACGGTTCTTCTCCTAGGACGCATGCGTCCAGCAGTGAGCGGCGCGAAACTGACCTTTCAAGATTGACTGAGCGATGAGGGCTCGCACGAAGCGCATGCAGCTGAGCTCTGAATTGATTGTACGTCTTCAAAGGATTCCGGACCGCAGGTCCTGAGCGAGAAATAGGGCTTCGCACACTATTGTGAATGATCATTTCTTACTGAGAATTTACAATCAAACTTAACATGAAGTCGCGCGATAGAAATGCCCTGGTTGGTGACCCACAACCCTGCTTCGTCTGAATCGACTTCGGGAGTTTTACGGGACCAGGTTATGCATCGTTATGCACAGTACTGCACATCGGCCGCTCTCGGCCATCCATGGCCTCCGCGGCATTAGTACATCCTGTACGTCACAACGAACGCCCCTTGGCGATTATTAGTTAAAATAAATACTTAGAATCGAGCAGTCGCACTCATAACGCCGGGGTCGGTGGTTAGCCGGGCAAAACCTGTGGTTTCGCCCGGCATAAATTCCGCCTCAGATCTTTCCTGCCATGCTTCGCGATGCCCGGAAAGATGGCGTCATTTAAAGTACACCCATCACCACCATTCTCCCAGGGTGTATTCCGGTCACATGGTTTGCACTCTTTTTCCAGGGCATCTGGGTTCTCCCCAAATGCTCAATTGTGTAAACCATGTGTCCGGAATAATCTGTAAGCTATCTGTCGATAAGCACACAGCCTGTTCAAGCGACGAACCTGCCAAGACCTCGCATCCACGAAAGCTATGACAATCATGGCCTTTGTGCGGCCGCGCTCGGCCGGGTTCGTGGCCAAGCGCTGTGCGCTAGCCGCTCGAAAGCAGCCGCACCCCTTGTGGCGCGGCGTTATGCGACTATCGACCCAAGGCAGTCATCCGCGAATTGCTGTTTTAGACCAAGTCTACCGTCTGCTGACCAGCCAAAGCAGGTGTTCGTCGCATCGCACTGCGCACGTGCAACTCCGCATTGCGGTCCGCACTGGGTCGGCGCATAAAGTTAGCTCCGGCCAGATTTCTGTGGCCGCTGAAAAGGAGTCGTAGTATGAGCATGCTGCAGTTGACTTATGATGGTCATCAGCACACTACGGCGCTGAAGGTACCGCTACAAAAAAGCGTCGCCGCATCGTTCATCACTGCTGGCATGTATCCGATGGGATTGATGGTCACCTCGATCATTTGGAGGCTATTTGAAGTGCCCATCGCTGCCACTGCGGGTGCGTGGCTGTATCAGGAGAGTAAAGGCAGTGCCGATTGAGTCCGCAACCGACAACGGACATTCGGGAATCCCTGATTCACAGGCGTGGCTAATCGCGTAATGTCGAACGCCTGATCGGGGAAAGAAGTCAGGCCGTGCCTGAGAAATTTATCGGTATGCTCGAAGAATTTGGAAATTCCGTTCCTAGCCGGTTGCTGACTGCCGTTAGCAGCCAACTCGATGTAATTTAACGTCTGGTTTGGCGCGGAAAGCGGAAGAGCTGGCGGCCGCGTTGCATTAGGCAGCCATCGACTCGTTTCGGCCGTTCGGTATTCCCTGATCTACACACGCTCGCGAATCCGCAATACTGAATAGCCGAGCCCGGTACGAATCGGATAATGGGTAGTACGTCCTTGGCGATGCGGGGCGGTTGCCGATCGTTCGGGGCGATGTTCGCTGTTGGCCTTGATGTATTTTGCAGCTCAAAAATGATTTAGAAGTGGCAGTTATGTATCGGCGCGGCTTTTATCTAATGACAGTTTCATTCTGTATGGCGATCTCTTGTCTCGTTGCTTCATGCACCTACATGCAAAACGCAGCCAAACAATCCAAATACGCGCGGATACAAGAGGTTAATCCGAGTCAGCGAAATCTAAAACATATGATCGATAGACAAACGTTCTTTGTCTATGGCCGGATTGTGGACGCAACGAATTCGTATTCCGGCCGGCCCATTGCAGTAGCGGCATTCTCGAATCTGTACGTAAGGAATGAACTCGTTGACGTCACGCATGTTGCGCACGCCGGTACGCAATACGGTTTGAATTTGCCTGATGGCGCATACGAATTGCTGGCATTCGCAGATCAGGATCAAAACGGGGCCTTGGATCAAACGGAGGTGGTTGGGCGGCGTCAGATTGGATTAGACGTTGAGAGTTACTCAGAGAAGGTAGCGGAGAATATTGATATCCGGTTGTCAGAGCAAGAATCGGTTGATTGGGCGATCAATATTCCGGTGCCGGAGATCGCGCATTCACAAGAGTCACTATTTTTTCCACAAGGGTCTATTAGGGACCTGAACGACCCGCTGTTTGACTCGGATATCGCAGCACTCGGCATGTATGAGCCTGCGGCGTTTCTGGAGAAAGCGCCCACAATGTTTTATGCACTGGAAGAGGAGTCATACAAGATTCCCGTAGTGTTTGTACATGGCATCGGAGGCAGTGCTCGAGAATTCGCGGAGATTGTCTCTGCGCTGGACCGGGAGCGCTATAAGCCGTGGTTCTTCTACTATCCCTCGGGCACTGATTTAGATCAATTGGCCGAGATTTTCTATGAAATCTTTCTTTCGGGCCACGCTGTATCTGGAAGCGTGAGACCGGTTATTGTCGTCGCCCACAGTATGGGTGGGCTGGTGGTGCGGGAGGCGCTGAACAAATATCGCGGTGACGAAAGCGAAAACCGGGTAGATCTATTCATTACGATCGCGAGTCCTCTCGGCGGCCATCCTGCCGCGGCGATGGGTGAAGAACGCGGGCCGTTCGTCGTGCCTTCCTGGCGCGATCTGAACCCGGACGGTTCGTTCATAAAGCGCCTGTTCCGCAAGCCACTGCCGTCACACGTCAGCCATCTCCTTGTGTATACATATGCAAATCCGGAGACACTGAAGCTCGGAGAGAACAGCGACGGCGTCGTGCCGCTGTCCAGTCAGTTGCATCCAATTGCGCAAAGCCAGGCAACCGAGCAATTCGGATTCAACAGCAGCCACACCGGCGTGCTGCAGGATCCGGATGCGATTCAGCATATTGTCCGATCTATTGGCCGGATCAAAAGTCCTTACCCGGAATCCCACATCAAGGCGGCCATGGCTGGCGGGTACGATGTTGTTTTGGATGAAAGTTATAGTGGCAAAGAAAAGTACTTTATTCGTACCAGAGGAAAGTACATGTCTTTGTTAGCGGATGGAACGTTGGATACGCTGGGCGATACGACCCTGGAGCATTTTGTAGATGTTGCGCAGGGCAGGGCCGAGGCTGCAACCGATGCTGAGACGGCCTGGCTTAAATTCAGTCGGGATTATCCGCACTATGCAGAATAATCTGAAATTGCTTTCGGCGTCCGCAATGCTGTCGCCAACACTCTAAGATATTTTTGCGACGACTAAATGCATAAGAGATGAGGAGAATGAGATAGTGAGCACGGTTGCATTGAGGCCGCCCGAGCCTGCGATCAAAAGAGTGCAGGTCCTTTCCACCGGTTCTGGCGAACAGCACAAAGAGCATCGTTTTGGTAGTCGGCTGCCGAAAACGTGGTGGGCGTTGACGTCCAGAAGCTGGATAGAAATTCCGATCCACGTGTTTATCGTCAAGCATCGTGACGGTTTGGTGTTGTTCGACGCGGGACTCGATCCCGCCATCGTGTCAGACCCGTCCTATGTCGCGAGCCCGATCGGTCGATTCTTTATGAAACGCGTGTTTCGGCTTCACATCGGCCCCGACGACACCGTCGCCACCAAACTCGGGCCGTTGGGATTTGCCGCTGCCGACGTTCGCAAAGTCATAGTCTCCCACCTGCACTTCGACCATATCGGGTGTATTAGAGAAATGCCGCAGGCTGAATTGATGGTGAGTCGAGACGAGTGGCGGCAACTTTCGGAGCCGCATCCGGACCGCGATTTCATTCTGCGTGAACACATTGAATTGCCGGGAGCGAAGTGGCGGCCGATCGATTTCGCCGAAACAGACGATCCATTGTTCGCGCCATTCGGTGGTTGTTACGACGTCATGGGCGATGGCTCAATGGTTTTGCTCCCAACGCCTGGGCATACGGTCGGATCGCTGTCCATGCTGGTGCGAAGGGACGGATATCCGCCGCTTCTTTTGGTCGGTGATCTCACCTATGACGTGCACTCGTTGATGCAGGACCGACTTCCCGGTGTCTACGCCGACAAAGCCGAGCTGCGATCGTCTTTTGCCAAGGTCCGCGGACTGAAGGGCCAGTTGCCCGATCTGGTCATCCTGGGGAGTCACGACCCGTTGGCGGTGAGCACATTGGCATCGGCTGTGCATTCGCCGACGGGGGAGATCAATGTCACCGGATAATCATTACGACGCCATCGTCATTGGATCAGGCCTCGGTGGTTTGACGGCCGGTGCGCTGTTTGCACACGCCGGACAAAGAGTCCTGGTCCTCGAAAGAAACGAATCGTTTGGTGGTGCAGCGACGACCTATCACAAGGGCGCGATGACCATAGAGGCTTCGCTGCACGAGACGACCGATCCGAGAACGACTCCCGATCCCAAGGGCGAGATATTTGCGGCACTCGACTTATACGAGGATATCGAGTTCGTCCCGGTCAACGATTTCTACGAGGTGCGCTGCCCGCTCGTCGGGGCACCACTGACCATTCCCCACGGCATTGATGCCTTAGGCGACCGTCTGATCGAGCGCTTTCCGCGGGACGCGGATAATATTCGCCGCTTCTTGGCACAGGTTGGCTCGATTCAATCGGCGATGCGGATCTTCATGGAAAAGCATGGTGGCTTGTGGTGGTTGGCGCATGGCGCCGAATTGCCGTTTCGGCTCTGGCCGATACTGCGCGACCTGCGCTCGAGCGTGTCCGAAGTCATGCAGCGCTATTTTGGTGACAATGAAGCCATCAAGATCGCATTGGCCGCAAACCTTCACTATTACGCCGACGATCCGGACCAGATGTGGTGGCTTTTTTATGCCGTTGCTCAAGGGGGGTTCATCCACGGCGGTGGCCACTATCTCAAAGGCGGATCTCAGGTATTAAGCGACCGGCTCTTAGATCGTATTCGCGCTAAGCGCGGTGAAGCACTTGCAGGGCAGTCCGCAGTTGAGATTTTGCTCGGCATGGATGGAAAAGTGTCTGGCGTTCGATATCGGCCGCGGGGTGGCGGCGCTGATAGCGTAGCGCATGCACCCATCGTATTTGCCAATGCATCGCCGCACGCGGTGGAATCTATGCTGCCCGAAACCGAGCGTGATAAATTCATGGCACCGTACCGCGACAAGCCCGTGTCGATATCGTTGTTTTCGATAACTCTTGGACTGACCCGGCGTCCGGCGGAACTGGGATTTACCGCGTATTCGACCGAACTCATTCCAAACTGGCTGGAGCGACTCAGCGATTTGAAGCGGTGCGGGGCGCTGCTCGACGACATGCCCGGTGACCAGTTGCCGCCATTGGGAGTGGTCGACTACAGCCGCATTGACAGCGGCCTCACCAATGGTGAGCTTTTTCCCGTCAACGTGGTCGGTGTCGACGAGCTCTCGAACTGGGAAGGGCTGAATGACGACGACTATCAAACAAAGAAAAATGCCTGGCTCGACGCCGTGATCCAGCGTTTGGAAGACGAGTGGCCGGGTTTTGCTCTGGCAGTGGCTCAACGAGAATTCGCCACGGCCCGGACCATGCACGAATATCTGAACACACCCGGTGGTGCGGTGTATGGATTTGCCCCGAACGTTCCAGAATCGATGTTTTTGTCGGGACCACCGCGAACACCGAAGACAACGATCGCAGGATTGTGGCTGGCATCATCTTACGGCGGTGCTGGTGGATTCACCGGTGCGATATGTACCGGCGGCGCGGCGGCGAAGGCCGCGCTTCATGAATTGCCATGAAGATGAATGCAGGCAGCCACGGGTTTACGGGAAATAAACCGCCCCCAAGACTGGATTGGCATACGACGTAGACTTCGGATTTGAAAGCGGTTGTTAACACACATTACGGGTCGCCGGATGTCCTGGAGATCCGGCAGGTGCCGGAACCGAAACCTGGCGACGTCTTGATCAGGGTGCGCAGCACGACAGTAAGTCGAACCGATTGCGGCATGCTCCGCGCCCGGCCCTTTTTCATGCGGTTGTCAACTGGGCTCAGATCGCCGAAACGCGCAATTCTCGGCATGGATTTCGCCGGGGCATTTTTTTTAAGGAGTCGGACTCGTCAGGGACGTCGGCATGTTGCGTGACTGACGTCTGCGGAATTCGTCTAGTCGTCGTCTTCGACGATGATCAATACGGATGAATTCTCGAACCGTAATTCCTGCTCCGGAACTTCGAGGCGCAACCCGAAATCCTCGGTATATTCGCCGATCGCATCCGCGATCAGCGGGATGAACACGATTTCTTCGCGGTTACCGGGCGCGAATTCCAGTCGATCGCGTGGGGGCGCCAGGAAATCTTTGCCCGCGGTTGCCGAACCAGAATCAGCGACGATTCGAACCGGCAGTTCTGTGGTCAGGTCTGCCGGTGCTCGGACGATCAGGCGCACGAAGCCGTCGCCCTCGCTGACCTCGACACGTTGGCGCGCGAATCCGGCCGGACCGATCGGCGCGGCGGGCTCAAGGGCCGCCGGATCCGGCGGCAGGGCCGCTTCCGCGGCAATAGTCGCTTCAATCGCGGGCGCCGGTTCGGTCTCCGTCATCGTTGCCGGCGTGTCGGCGGTCGCGGTATCGATCGGCTCCTCGATCGTTGGTTCGGCTAGTTGGACCGGCGCTATAAGTTCGTCGACAGGCACGGCCTCCGGAATCGGGCGGTCACCCGTGCGCCGGACGTCGGTTTCGGGTGGCGCGAGAGTGCGGGGCGCGACGACCGGATTGCCGTCGGGCTCGGCCACATCGCGCCGCGTCGCGATGCTCGTTTCAGGATCCGAGCCCCGACCATCCATGGTGAACTGTGCCGCGGCGCCGATGATTACGCCGACAAGCAACGCGAGTATCGCGGGCCCCACCCACGCGCTTCTACTCGTGCTGGTCTCTTCCTGACGGAAAATCTGCAGCAGGCTGTCGACGTCTCGCAACCGGTTTTGTCGTCTGAAGGCCAGTCCCTGCCGAAGGACGCGCCACTGATCGTGCGTCAAAGCGTCGGGCTTACCTGGTTCGCGCTCAGCGGCTTCCGCCTGCAGCGCCGTCGACCGACCGTACGGGCGAAATCCTGCGACCATCCGGTATAACGTGCACGCCAGCGCATACACGTCATCCTGTAGGCAGGGCTCGCTGCCTTCGAGTAACTCACAACTCGCGTACCCAGGGGTCAATGCGTAAGCCTCGCCGGTGGCGGTCTTCGTCTTCACCGCACGGCCCCGCACGGTGCCAAAGTCGATAACCTTGACGGCCTGATCCCGGCACATATAGATATTCTGCGGTTTGATGTCGCCGTGCACGAGACCGTGGGCATGCGCATGAGACAGTCCGGCGACGACCCCGGAGATGATTCTTTCGGTCTCGCCCAGATCCATCGCGTGAGGCCGCGTCCTGTCCAGCAGCGACGCGAGGGTATCACCCTCGAGCCATTCCATCGTAATGAAGTCGGTCGTGCCGGCCCGATCGAAATCGAACACATTGATAATATTCGGATGGCTCAGTCGCTGGACTTGAAAGGCTTCCTGCTGCAACCGCGCGAGCGCGTCGGCATCGGCTCGCAGCTCCGGATTCAGCATCTTTACGGCCAACGCGGCCGTTGTGCCGGCCAGTCGCTTGAGCAGGTCGGACGCGCGAAACACCTTCCCCATCGGCCCGTCGGATACGAGTTCTTCGAGCTGATACCTGTTGTCCAGAACCGCACCGAGCCCGGGTTCGGGCGACGGGATAGTCTTCGGCACATCAACCGGGGCCACCCGCGCGTCCGTCGGGGTTTCCTCGGTTGTGATTCGATGTACGTCCGCCAGCAGCACCGCGTGGTCGGCGGGCGTCAGCCGGCGGCTGTTGCGCGCCCTCTCCAGGGCCAGCTCGATCGGCGTCGCCGGTTCCAGGCTGACGCTGAGGCTGCGGTCGATTTCCCGGCGAACTGCCGCCAGGTCGCGGCGGCCGCACAGATAAGATTCAAGGGCGGTCAGGAATGTTTCCGGCGCACGCGCGCCCCCGGACGATTGGGTTGTCCGGATTACGGCAGATGATGCGGTCGAAGTCCTGGCGGCGGCGGAGCCGGTGCTTTTCACGGGCATATGTCCCTGTTGAATTGCGCCCGAAATACAATGGCACATTATAGCATCGGGCCGGCCGATGACCCGACCTGAATTCAGCCCGATTCCGGTTCCGGCGGCCATATGGTTGTTCGTGTCCGCGCTGGACCTGCTGAGCTGTGCGAAGCCACGGCCTAGTTGAAGAATTGTGGCGGCGCGCTGCCGCAAATTTCTAGAGATCGACGCGCCTGATATCGAGGTCGTCCAGTGCCCTGCGAATGCGCGCCGCTTTCTGCTTGAAGCTCAGATCGTCCGGTAACGTCACCATCTGGTTGTATTCTTCTATCATGTCGTACAGATTCAGAACCAAGCGGTCGTCCTTGTCGAAGATCAGCAGGCCGGGCGTCGCATCAACGCCGTACGCCTTCGCGAATTCGCCGCCGTCGGGATGCCCAAAGGTGTGTTTCAGGTCGTGGACTCGGACGTTTGGCAGTCCGCCGTTGATCCTTGCTCGTTTCCATGCGCTGTTACCGATCTTTCGGACGGGACCGTTCATATACATAAATACCCACTCGGGGTGATCGCTCCTGACAGAGTTGATTACAGACATGGCAATCGAGTTGCAGACAACCAGGCGATCCAGCTTGTTCTTGACGAAACCAGCCGGAATCACAAACGCTTTATGGTCTTTCATTTCCCACGCCTGACTTCGTCGAATATTGAAATCGATCAGTTATTCTTCTTATCCTTCTTATCCTTCTTATCCTTCTTATCCTTCTTAAGTTCGTTGCTAGCCAGATACTCTAGTCAAAACCGTTATCGGTGATTCTATGACAGCCGGAACCACCTCCGCTGCAATCTTTGTTTTGTTCGACAGTGCCGTTTTCCCCGCCAATGTGCTTGTCTTTGCGTCTGAAATCATTTTCATGACAGGCCGCGCAGTCGGGTGCGTATTGAGGCCAGGGGTATACGAACGTGCTGTTGATGCTAATGCCGTGACAGCCGCTGCACCCCGGATCGTTTCTGTGGTCGCCTGGGTAGTTACCCTGGGGGTCATGGCTGAAGCTGGTTGGTGCCCAGCCCGTTGTCACATGACACCCGTCGCACTGTACATCCGTGGATAAATGACCTGATGGCTTGAAGGTTGCTCCGCCGCCAGGGCTGTGACAGTCGTCGCATCTGCCGATGGTAGTTTCATCGTGAACCCAGGTGCCGCCAAGGAAGGTCGCCGTGGTATGACAGAAGTAGCAATCCAGGGCGGTGTCAATGTGGTCGGCATCCATGCCGATCGCCGTCATACCATCATGACAGGAAGCACAATTGTCCACGATGCCGGTATGGTCAAAGGTTGCGGGAACGAAGCCAACGGTATTGTGACAGACGCCGCAGTCCTGATTGGTAGCCAGATGATCGTTGGATTTGGGCGTCGCGAACCCGGCGTCGTGACACGATGCGCAGTTGTCCACGATGCCGGCATGATCAAACGCTGCGGGAAAAAAGCCGGTCGTTTGGTGGCAGTCGGCACAATCACCGTTGGTTGGTACATGGTTGTTGGCTTTTCCTGCAGCAGTAATGCCGTTATGACATGACGCACAGTTATCCACGATGCCCTGGTGATCAAAGTGTGCGCCGGCAAAGGACGCAGGGGTGTGGCACAGCGAACAGTCTTCGGTGGTCGGAATATGGGGCGGGTCGATCTTGGCATCCTTGCCGGTTGCATCGATACCATTGTGGCACGACTCACAGTTATCGACGATGCCGACGTGATTAAACACCGCCGGCGCAAAGGTACCGCCGGGCACGTGACAGACATCGCAATCCTCGTTGGTTACGACGTGATTGGTCTTGGCATCCTTGCCGGTTGCATCGGTACCGTTGTGGCAGGAATCACACCTGCTATTGACTACCTGGGGGCTGGCGTGGTCGACGAACGCGTCGGCAAAACCAGTCGTGTTGTGGCAAACGGAGCAATCTCCGTTGGTGTTTTGATGAACTGATGTATTGGGCTGCCCTCTGGCGCCGAGAGCAGCAAAATTGGCGCTGCCATCATGGCAGGAGGCGCAATTGTCGGCGATACCCACGTGGTCAAAAACCGAGGGAGCGAACGCGGCAGTCGTGTGGCAAAGGTGACAATCCTGGTTCGTCGGCAAATGGTCTGCCCCTTGCACAACATTAGGATTGGCCGGGAAGATTTGACTTATATGACAACCTTCACACCCGCGGGTAATGTCCTGGTGAAGCGTGATAAGAAACGTTGACGAGGCAAAAACATTCGTGGAGTCGTGGCAGACACTGCAATCATCCTGAGTCGGGATGTGATTTACTTTCTTGGGCGTTGCTATACCCGTGGCATGGCAGGATGCACAATTGTTCGGATCTATACCCAGGTGGCTAAAAGTTATGCCCGCAAAGCTCAAAAAGTTGTTGATATCGTGACAGGAAGAGCAATCCAGTAATGTCGGTACATGACCGGCAGACAATCCGATACTGATCTCGCCGTCATGGCAACCCCCGCAGTTGTTGGTATCGATACCCACGTGATTAAACGTCGCACCCGCAAAATCTGTGGTGTCATGGCACACGGAACAATCCTCGGTGGTCGGTAAGTGGTTGATGAGCTTGCCAACGCTGATCACATTGTCGTGGCACGACTCACAGTTATCGATCACACCGAAATGATCGTAGCTGCCCGTGATAAAGGTGCCCGGGGTGTGACAAACACTGCAGTCCTCGACGGTGGGCATGTGATTGACCGATTTACCGCTCGCCGTCACACCATGACAGGAGGCGCAATCGTCCACGATGCCGGTGTGATCGACGAATGCACCAGCGAAACTATCGGTGTTATGGCAGGCTCCACAGTCCTCGATAGTTGCCGGGTGCGTGGGCACAGCGGACGACTTACCGGGCGCATTGATACTGTTGTTATTGTTGTGGCATGACTCGCACGGTTGTACCGTTGGATCAATGCGGTGATTGAAGACGCCATCAAGACTGAAGGTGGCGATGCTATGACACTCTGCGCAATCGACGAATGTTCCGGGATGGCCGCTGGTTTGCCCGATCGCGGTAACCCCATGGCAGGAATCGCATCGGTTACCCACAACCTCAGGGCCGTTGTGGTCGGGGAAGGCGCCCTGAAAGCTTTCAGTCGTATGGCAGAAACCGCATTCGGCGTTGGTGTCCGGGTGGGCTGGGGTGGGCGTCTTACCTTTGGCCACTGTACCGTTGTGGCAACCTGTGCATGACCGCTGAATACCCGAATGATCAAAACTACCGTCCGGTTCCAGTTCCAGGAAATGGGTGGTGTTGTGGCAGTCGTTGCATTCAGCGTCCGTCGGCGTATGAAACTCGGACTTACCGATGGCCGATACGCCGTTGTGGCATTCGCTGCAATTTCCATATACTTCCAGATGATCAACAAAGTGGATATTGGCAAATCCTGCTGGTGTCGCTGTATGACAGGTCGCGCACCTGTTACTGGTAGCGACGTGATTCAGCGATTTACCCGGAATCGTACTAAACTCGTCGTTATGACAGTTCACGCAGTCCGATGACAACCCTTGATGAAAAACCCCTGGTTCGGGTGGAACAGTAGCCACGACAAGTTCAATAGCGCGCGGACTGGAAGAAACACCTTCGGCGCTGACCACAAGTTGTGCCACATAGGATCCGCTGGCATCGGCGATGAAACTGGGATTCGCCGTTGTGGCGCCCTGCAGTACGGTATTACTGGCATCGGGTTTAGAGGAGAAGGACCATTGAAAGCTCAACGATTCCGTTGATGAGGTAAACGATCTACTGCCGTCCAGGGTAGCTGTCTCGCCAACCCGCACTATAACGATAGGCCCTGTTCTGGCGACAACACTAGCCAGTCCATCGCCTGCTGGCGTTTGTGCCTGATCGCCATCGCCTACAGGCGTTTGCGCCTGATCGCCGTCGCCTGCAGGCGTTTGCGCCTGTTCGGGTGCACTTTCATTTTGGCTGTCTGTGCACCCAGCGGCGAAAACAGCAAGCGTGAATGCAAATAAGCTGCCGATCAGCTTTTTAGACAACCATTGTTTCAGCATGGTCAGCGTCGCAATTCTACGTCGTCGTTTCTGCTTGTAGTTCTTATTTGCGTGAAGTTACTCTGTTGGTCTCCAAACGCGTTGCCGATCAACTTCAAGGCATCCGGGTCGTCCCATTTTCTGGCGCCAAAGACTTTTTCGATGACGCGGCCGTCGGCATCGACGAGCACCGTAAGAGGTACGCGGGAGGCCCCGAGCATATTTTCGATGCGTAGCCTGGAGTCGATGAAATGGGTGATGGTCGCATTTGATGCTTTTAGTACGGCTTTGGCTTGTTCGGAATGGTCGTCTATGGAGACGCCTATTACGGTGAAATATCCCGGCTCGTGCAGCCACGCGAGCCTTTCCAAGGACGCCATTTCAGCTCTGCAGGGACCGCACCAACTAGCCCAGACATTGATGATCAGCGGCCGTCCACGAAACTCCGACAGCTTTTTGGGCGGCCCGTTCAGGCCCCGCATTGCTACCGGCGGAAGAGTTTCTCCAATCTTGATTTCGCCCGGCGTCTCCGCGAACACATCAGTTAGAACGGGACAGAGACAAAGAAACAGCGCCAACAACATCAGTCGCATCATAAATTAAAAATGCGCGTTTCTGCCGCGAGATACAATATACCTAGTGTGACTTGAGTCACAGTTCAGCACCTTGTCATATTGTCGTGGAACCAGGCAAACGGGCAGGCGCAGCAAGGTCACCGTACTGTTGGCCCAAAGGAAATGCCCAGTTTCTAATGGGCAAGTTCGGGATGGATATGCGCCGCTTAGTGGCTCATCAACCCTTTCCGTCTGAATCAAATTCGGGAGTTCTTCGGGACCTGGTCGTGCATCATTATGCACGGTCCTGCACTTGGGCCGCTCTCGGCCATCCATGGCCTCCGCGGCATTAGTACATCCTGTACGTCACAACGGACGCCCTTTGGCAGTTATCAATTAAAACAAAAATTTACAACTGGGCAGTCGCTCTAATAACGCCGGGGTCGGACGGACGAGCAGCTGAGCGCTGGCCGCTTCCAGCCCTAATTCTGTTGAAAAACTCGAGCGCAGCATCACCAATGCTGCCTCCGAAAGAAGAAGTGGTGTTTTTTGAATCCATAAGTAAGCGCAGTTCTGCAGCTGATTCTCTCCGAAATGGCTTCTGTCGTGCTGGGCCGAACTGAGGCGCAGTTCACAGATTGAGCTTCTGAATTCCTCAACACTAGCCCATCTCTGCAATATTGCCGCGACTGTGGGCATACGGCGGTTGCATTTGGGTTATCTGTCACAGAAAAGGATTTATGCGATGTCGATTCTTATCCGCACATTGCTGCTGGCGCTCGTCTGGGGGGTTACGACCACGAGCAGTGCTCAGGAAATTTCGGCCGAAGATATGCGAAGCCTGGACGGGCAAGTCCAGGAAATTAAGACTGACGTTTTAAGCATCGCATCGGAACTCGACAATCTTGAAGAAAGGTTGCTGTTCCCTTCAAACACTCAAGTCGCGGTTTTCGTATCGATGGAGCCGGACGAAACATTTCGACTCGACGCGCTGCAAATCGCGATAAACGGCGAACTGGCCACGCATCACATCTATAGCTTCAATGAGCTCGAAGCGCTGCAGAAAGGCGGGGTGCAACGCATTTACACGGGCAACGTGGCCACGGGTGAGCACGAGCTCAGTGTCACCATGATGGGCAAGTTGAAGAATGGCAAAGATTACAATCATTCTGACAGTTTCGCATTTGCCAAAGGTGTGAAGCCCAAGGCGCTGGGAATTACGCTGGCCGGTCCCGGGTTGGGTAAGAGCGGAATTCAAATCGGAGACTGGTAGACCATGCGTCGAGCACCGTTCTCGGTGATCGGGCTCCTGCTGCTCGCCTGTCTGGCAACGAGTCCGAGCCATAGCAGCGAGCTGAATGATCTGCATTTCGGCGAGGCGCTCTATTACGCTCATCAGGGGCATTTCTTCGAGGCGCTGGAGCGGCTCGACAGTGAAGTCAGGCAGCATTACGAGATTGACGAGCCGGAACTCGACACGCTGTATGCGCACATAAATGACGCCGAATTTTCGCTCGGCGATTTCGAGCTGCGCTACCGGATGCATCATCGCGCCGGCCGCGCGATCAGGGCGGTACTCGAGGGCGACGTCGACGAAGTCATACGCAATGATGCGGCCTATCGGCTTGGCCGGATTCATTTTCAGAAGAATCAATTGGCGGATGCAATGCGCGCACTCGAGCGCATCGACGGCAAAGTCCCCGCATCCATTAGCGACGACATCGAATTCCTGCGGGCGAATATTTACCTGGCCGAGGGTCAGCCGGCAAAATCAATGGACTTGTTCAAGCGGCTGCAGAACACTGATGAATTCGGTGCGTTTGCCGCTTACAACCTTGGCATCGCTTATCTGCAGGACGGGCAACGCCAGGCGGCGGTGACTCAACTAGATCGCGCCGGCCAGACTGTCGCCGACGATGCTGCTGAACTCGCAATCCGGGACAAGTCCAACCTGGTGCTCGGCACGTTATTGGCGGAAGCCGGCGACTACGATCGGGCGGTGCCGTTCCTGAATCGCGTTCGCCTGGATGGGCCGTTTTCAAATCAGGCGTTGCTCAGTGCCGGCTGGGCCAACATGTCCAGCGAGGATTTCGAACGCGCCGTCGTGCCGTGGAAAATCCTCGCCGAACGCGAGGTAACCGATAGCGCAACTCAGGAAGCCATGCTGGCGCTGCCGTATGCCTACGGGAAACTTAATGTACATGGCCGTGCGGCGAGCTTCTACGGCCGGGCGCTGGATTCATTCGGTGTCGAGGTCGACAAACTCAACGCGTCCATCGACAGCATCAGGGAAGGCAAGTTTCTGGCGGCATTGGTTCGCGAGGAGATCCGCAACGACAAGGATTGGGTTATCCGGCTGCGTGCATTGCCCGAGACACCCGAGACTTATTACCTGATGCAATTGCTCGCCACGCACGATTTTCAGACCGGCCTGCAAAACTACCTGGACCTCGCCGACATGCGCGGAAAACTTCTTGCCTGGCAGGCCAGTTTCGATGCCTTCGATGACATGGTCGATATCCGCTATGACCATTACCAGCCTTTGTTGCCCGGTATCGACCAGGAATTCCGGGAACTCGATTCGAGAATGCGGCTGCGCATCGAGCAGCACGAAATGCTGGTCAAGCGCCGCGACGCAATGCTGACGATGCCGCAGCCCGAGTTTCTGGCCACCCGCGACGAGCAGGCGCTGCTTGCGCGGCTCGAAAATGTCGAGCGTCTGTTAACGGGACAAGAAACACCGGTCGAAGCCTCTTTTCAACAGCGTATCCAGCGACTTAAAGGCACGCTGACATGGACACTCGAAACCGAGTATCACGAGCGGTTGGCAAAGTTCGACGAGAATCTGCGCACGCTCGATCAGGCCATTGCGATTCTGCAGGAGGAATACACTCAGTATGTCAGGTCGCGCCAGGCCGCCACTCATAGTTATATCGGTTATCAGAAGCCGATCAACAGGCTGCGGGTGCGTGCGCGAGATTCCGTCGAGAAGATCGACCAGCTGATGGCTCGGCAGGGGCACATGCTCGAACTCGTGGCGATCGAGAAGCTGGTTGCGCGGCGCGATCGTCTTAAGGATTACCGCGACAAGGCACGCTTCGCGTTGGCCGACAGTTACGACCGTGCTACACAGGCGCAGGCCAGGACGGGCGAGCAGTGATGTTACGGCATGCAGTCATTCTCTCGCTGGCAAGCATTGGCCTCGGCGCATGTTCGACAATCAGCGATCAGGGCACGCTCGCTGAGCTTGCGCGTGTAGAGGCGGACACCGACGAGGTGTATCTCGAGGACAGCCTGCAGCGGGCCGCGCAGAGTTACCGAAACTATCTGGAAGAGACGTCGGATGGCGCACGGACGCCCGAAGCGATGCGCCGACTCGCTGACTTGCAGATCGAGCAGGAATACGGCGTCATCGGCGGCGCTCAGCTTGTCGAATTGCCGGCTCCGGATGCGGCTGCAGCGCCGGCAGGAAAAAATGTGGCTGAAGCCCAGCCAAAGGATGCGTCGGAGCCAGCAGAATCCGAGCAGCAATTCGAACAACGTGCGTTAAGGCGCCAGGAGTTTTTATCCGGGCCAACGCAATTTGATATACGCTCGCCCGGAGCGGCGACTGCAGCGTTGCCCTCTGGTCCGCGCGATGCCATTGAGACCTACCGCGAGATTCTCGCAACCTATCCGTATTACGAGCGCAACGATCAGGTGCTCTACCAAATGTCGCGCGCGTACGACGAAATCGGCCAGCCGGACCAGGCGATGCTGGTTATGGATCGACTGGTGGCCGAATATCCATATTCCAAATACCTGGATGAAGTGCACTTCCGACGCGGCGAATATTTCTTCGTCCGGAAAAAATATGGTGAAGCTGAAAACGCTTACAGTCCCATTATCACGATGGGGCCGAGTTCGTCCTATTACGAACTCGCCTTGTACAAACTCGGATGGGCGCTTTACAAGCGGGAGTTCTACGATGACGCATTGCGTAACTTCATCGCCATGCTCGATTATCGATTGTCGATTGGTTACGACTTCGACCAGGCTCATGACGAAGATGACGAACACCGGGTCGGGGATACGTTCCGGGTTATCAGCCTTAGCTTCTCAAATCTGGGCGGCCCAGACGTCGTCGACGAGTACTTCGCGGGAAGCGAGCGCCGTAGTTATGCCGACAAGATTTACGGCAATCTGGGTGAGTTCTATTTCTCCAAGCTCCGCTACGACGACGCCGCGTCGGTATACAAGTCGTTCACGAAGCAGAACCCGTTTCATAAAGTATCACCCCACTTCAGTATGCGCATCGTCGAGATATACGTTGACGCCGGGTTCCCGCAACTGGTCGTGGAGTCGAAGAAGGAGTTCGCGACCACTTATGCGCTAACTGCCGAATACTGGGCACACTTCGATCTCGAGGCATCGCCCGAGGTTGTCGGTTATCTCAAGACCAATTTGACGGACCTCGCCAATCACTACCACGCGCTATACCAGGACGAGAACCTGGTCGAAGAGCGTCCCGCCAGCTTTGCGGAAGCACAGCACTGGTATCGTCAAATCCTGTCTTCCTTCCCGACGGATGAAGAGTCGCCGCAGATGAATTACCAGCTCGCCGACCTATTGCTGGAAAACGAGCACTTCGGTGAGGCAGCCAGAGAATACGAGCGCACCGCCTACGACTATGCGGAACACGAACAGGCCTCGGCAGCCGGTTACGCGGCGGTCTACGCTCACCGCGAAGATCTTAAGCTCGCGACCGCCGCTCGCGCGCTCGAAGTGAAGACCGCGACGATCGCCAGTTCGCTGCGGTTCGCCGATACGTTCCAGCAGCACGAGCAAGCGCCCGTTGTGCTCGGCGCAGCCGCGGATGATCTTTACGAACTGAAGGACTTTGCTGCGGCGATCGAGTCGGCGCAGAAACTGATCGATCGGTATCCGTTGGCGGATACTTCATTGCAGCGGTCGGCATGGGCCGTCATCGCACACTCATCGATCGACCTGGCCGACTATCAGAATGCCGAGCGTGCTTACGCGAACGTGCTCGAGCTCACGCCCGTCGATGACGAATCGAGACCGGCTGTTGTCGATGGCCTGGCGGCGGCGATCTACAA
Source organism: Gammaproteobacteria bacterium (assembly GCA_029863305.1). Lineage (GTDB taxonomy): Bacteria > Pseudomonadota > Gammaproteobacteria > Steroidobacterales > Woeseiaceae > UBA1847. The sequence goes on from JAOTVR010000016.1 coordinate 18,768, forward strand.
GCAGGGCGAGCAGGCCGGCCTCCTCGAAGACCACCGAGCCGCGGCGGATCACTTCCTGAGAATCAAGGAGCTCGCGCCGACTTCCGATATACGCAGCGTGGCCGAATATGATGCCGCCGCCGCACTCATGAAGTTGCAGGACTGGTCTCTGGCGTCGGGTGTGCTCGAGGATTTTCGCAGCGACCATCCGGAGCACGAGTTACAGGCCGATGCGACCAAGCAACTGGCATTTATTTACCGTGAAGACGGACAGGTCGAACGCTCGGCCGCCGAGCATGAAAGAATCGCCGCCGAATCGACAGATCCGGGATTGAGCCGGGAGGCCCTGCTGACAGCGGCAGAACTTTATGACGAGGTCAACATCATCGAGGATGCGGTGCGCGTTTACCAACAATATGTCACCGAATATCCGCAACCGCTCGACATCGCGATGGAAACGCGATCGCGCCTTGCCGACATATTCAAGGCCGAACTCGATGATGAAAACTATTATGCCGCTTTGAACGATATTGTTGCGGCTGACCGCAACGCCGGAGAAGCGCGTACGGACCGTAGTCGATACCTCGCAGCCGGCGCTTCGCTGGTACTGGCAGAACAAACTTATCAGCGGTTTGCGGAGTTGCGGCTGGCGCAGCCGTTCGAGGAGAGCCTGGCCGAAAAGCAGCGGCGAATGGATGTGGCGATGGGGGCCTTTGAAAGCCTCGTAAATTATGAAGTCGCGGACGTGACGGCCGCGGCAACTTATCACATGGCTGAGATCTCCCGCGAATTCGGCGCCGCGCTTCTCGATTCGGAACGTCCTGCGGGCCTTAGCGACGCGGAGAAAGCCGACTATGAACTGATCCTCGAGGAGGAGGCGTTTCCGTTCGAAGAGCAGGCTATCGCGGTACACGAACAGAATTTCGAATTGCTGACCGCCGGCATTTACAACCCGTGGGTCCAGAAGAGTCTCGACAAGCTGGCGGGGCTCATGCCGGGACGCTATGCAAAGAACGAAATCAGCGGCGGCTTCGTCGGATCAATCGACAGTTACGCGTACCGTATGCCGGTTGCAGCAAAAATTGCTGTCGACGAAACGGGTGACGTCGCGCCTGCGGAAGCCGACGAAACAGAGTTGCCGGAATCCGCAGACGAGGCCAATTCGCCGCAAGCGCCTGCACAGATATCACGCGCTGTGGCCGGCGATCTGAGGTAGAGGTTGAATGGAGCTATCATGAGCACGCAAAATTCGCTACCGAAATGCATTATCGCCCGGGCCGGCGGGTTTTTTATCGCGCTGGCTGCTGTGCTGTCAGGTTGCGCGACGACTCAGTCGACAAGCACCCCGGCACACATCGAGATCCAGGAAAAAGTCGGATTCACGATTACCGAAGAGGTGCGGATTAGCAGCGGTGTAAGAACAGACTACGACACGGCCCTGGACTATCTCGAGCAGGGGCGTCACGAGGAAGGCATTGCGTTGCTCGAAGCGGTTGCAGATGGGGCACCGCAGTTAAGCGCGCCACGTATAGATCTCGGCATAGCCTACCATCGCGCCGGCGATCTCGAAGCCGCGGAAACCAATCTGCTGATGGCGCTCGAATCGAATCCTGATCACCCCATCGCACACAATGAGCTCGGCATTGTCTACCGCAAGTCGGGGCGAATTACCGAAGCGCGACAGAGTTACGAGGCCGCCCTGGAGATATATCCCGGCTATCACTATGCGCGGCGAAATCTGGCCGTTCTCTGCGATTTATATCTCGCGGATCTGAGCTGTGCGCTGGAAAACTATGAAGCGTATATGGCGACGGTGACGAGCGACGACGAGGCTGCCATGTGGATAACCGATATTCGTACGCGACTCGGTCAATAGGAGGACTCATGCTGAGGTTACTTTTGATTAGCGCGGCTCTGTTACTGGCCAGTCCATTTGCTCTGTCTGATGAGTCGGAAGCCGAGGCGACGGAAGATGTGCAGGAAACCGAAGTGAGCGGAGACGGTATCGAGCGGCCGAAGACGATGTCCGGAATGTCGATTCTGGGCAACGAGGAAGCGCCGAAATCACTCGTCATCATTCCATGGAAATCTTCGGAGCTCGGAGAGACGGTCAGCCTCTCCGATACGCTCGACGATCGAGCGCGTCCGGTCGACCGGGAAGTATTCCTGCGCGAGTTGAGGTTCTATGAAATTCGATCCGCTGAGTAATCTCCAAAGCGACTCCGCGACGATGAGTGACTCGTCATGGCAGCGCTGAAAATGGAGTCTTATTGGTGACGCAGGTAACAAACCAACATGAAGTATCGAGAGAATTAGCGTCTGAACGTGCGGTACATCACATTCAAGACATTGACGTACAACTATTCTTGGTTCTGCCCTTGGATGGGTTAGGGCATTCTGTCAAATGAGGATCTGGTAATGGACTTCTTCTTTTCGATCATAGGCTTCTTCGCGTCGGGCGGCATGTTCATGTTTCCGATACTGGTGGTATTCGCTGTCGGGTTTGCAATTTCAGTCGAGCGCTTTGTCACGCTCGCAACGGTGACAAATAAGAACCAGGTGGTATGGGATAAAGTACAGCCACTGCTCGCCAACGGTGATTTCGATGGCGCACGTGAAATGACCAGCGACGACGAGTCAACGATCTCGCAGGTCTTGAACATGGGGCTGTCGCTGCAGGGTGCGGTCCGGCGTCGCGAGGACATAGAGATTGCGATGGAGGAAAGCATGATGGAGATCGTGCCGCGCCTCGAAAAGCGAACACCGTATGTCGCGCTGGCTTCGAGTATCGCCACGCTACTCGGCCTGCTCGGTACGATTATGGGTCTGATCCAGGCATTTACCGCGGTTGCAAACGCCAATCCGGCGGAAAAGGCGGACCTGTTGTCCGCGAGTATTTCGGTTGCGATGAACACGACGGCGTTCGGCCTCATGGTGGCAATACCGCTGCTCATCATCCACGCAATATTGACAAGCAAGACCGGCGATATTGTCGACAGCCTGGAAATGGCTACGGTTAAAGCCCTGAACGTATTCTCTAAACGGGCAAAATTCGCGATCGAGGCCTAGCCGCGATGGCACGGCGGCACCACTACAAGCGTCGAACTAAAGACGCGCACGAACTCGACGTCACCACCTTCTTGAACCTGATGGTGGTGCTGGTGCCGTTTTTGCTGATAACGGCCGTGTTCTCGAGATTGACGATCGTGGAACTGAACCTGCCGAGTTCGTCAGGCGCGGGGTCCAACATCGACAACAGCTTTCGTGTTGAGGTCATCGTCCGGGAGACAGGCATCGATATCACCAATGGCACGGCGATTATTGGATCTATTCCCAAAAAAGACGACGACTTCGATCTCGACACGCTGTCGGATTTCATGGTTTCCCTGAAGCGGCAGTATCCCGAGCATGATGCTGCGTCCGTGCTAATGGAGGCACATATTCCCTACGACTACCTGATCCGGGTCATGGATATCGTCAGAAGCGTCGAGGTTACCGGGGAAGACGAGAGTGTCGTGGAATTGCTCGCGCTGTTCACGGAAATTTCCGTCGGAGATGCACCATGAGGAATTCGCGCAGAATCAAGCGCATGTCGCGAAACCGCGGCAAGATCTCGAAGATGAATCTGACGTCGCTCATGGACGTGTTCACCATCCTCGTGTTCTTCCTGCTCGTGAATTCCGGGTCCGTCGAAGTGTTGGACGCGCCCAAGAACGTCAAACTGCCGGAATCGAGGGTCGAGGCCAAGCCGCGCGAAACGGTCGTAATTTTCGTGAGCAGCGAGGAAGTGCTCGTGCAGGGTAAGCCGGTGGCGCTGGTCGCCGACATACTCAACGGAGATTCGACAGCGCTCGATCCGATAACGTCGCGGCTTGCGGAATTGAAAGAGAGCATCGTCGGACCCAATACGCTGGCCGTAGCGGGCAGCCGGGAAGTCACGATTCTGGCCGACAAGTCCGTTCCGTTCACGGTGATAAAGACGATCATGTCGACCTGCACCGACGGCGGTTATGAAAATGTATCCCTCGCCGTAATCCAGAAGGCAGCGCAGGTCGCGGGGATCTAACAGGTCATGGGCGACAGTCACACAGTGAATTCGAAATTGACTGAAAAAGAGCAGTCGATTCAGGAAGATTTCGCGAAGTCGGAGCACGAACTCGACGGGTTGAAAGGCGATCTGCAAGCCATCGATACCGAACTCGGTGAGCTCGCGCAACGCAACCACCAATACGAGCTTCTGTCGACAGTCTGCCGTTCACTCGATGAACTCGAGAATCTCGGCGCATCCCGGTTATTCTGGGGTGATCACAGCGGCTCTGAGCATTCAGCCGAACACATACAAAACGCACGGCGCATGCTCGCTGAATTCAATGCGGAAGTTGCTGGCGTCGAGGATCGTCGTCAGGCGGTTCTTGCCAAGATCGGCGATCAGAACAATGTTCTGGAAGACCTGCACTACGATTTACGCGACGCGCGGGCGCAGGCGGAAAGCCGCTGGCAGGAGTGGCTCGTCGAGCGCGAAGTGGTCACGCTGCCGCGCCGGGCGCAAGTCATGCCATGGGCCAGGGGCACCGAGGAAGATGCTCGTTTTCGTCGATCGCTGGCTGCATCGTTGCTGGTGTCGATGACGGTGGGTTTGCTGGTCAGTATCTTCGATATACCGATCCTGGAAAGATCTGCGGAAATCGAACTTCCGGAGCGGGTTGCCAAACTCGTGCGCGACGAGAGGCGGCTGCCACCACCGCCCGAAACGGTCGAAGAGCCGATTATTCCCGAGGAAGAAATCCCGGAACCGGAGCTCGCCGACGTGCAGACGCCTGACGAGTTGCCCGATATAACAGAGGAACCGGTCGTCGCCGAGGTCGAGCAGCCCGAGACGCGGGAGCAGGTTAAATCAAAAGGCATTCTCGCGTTTCGCGAAAGTTTCGCGAGCCGCGCGAACATGAGGCCGGCCGCGCAACTCGGATCACGGGCCACATTCACGACCGCCGGCGCAAATGCCGTCGGCCGGCCGGAGCGCTCAATGGTGACGACATCGGCACCCGGTTCGAGCGGCGGGATCAATCTCGGCGACATCAGTCGGAACGTTGGCGGTGGCGGGCAGGCTATCGAAGGCGGCGGGGTGATGCAGGTTGCAAGTTCAATTGGCGGTGGCGAGGGTGCCGGCAGGCCGCTCAGCGGCGGGCGGTCAGCGGGACGCACCGACGAAGAAATACAAATTGTGTTTGATCGCTATAAAGCGGCGCTGTACCGGCTATACAACCGTGAATTACGCAAGAACCCGACATTGCGGGGGCAATTGGTATTGCAACTCACCATCGAGCCGGATGGTTCCGTGTCTCTTTGCCAGCTGGAGTCTTCCAACATGGGTGCTCCCACACTCGCACAACAGGTCGTCGATCGCGTCCGCGCATTCGACTTCGGTGCAAAGGAAGACATCGTTGCGATGACCATCATCTATCCGATTGACTTTTTGCCTGCGGTGTAACCTGCATATTTCAACAATGCGTTAACCGACAAAACCCACGGGATTCAACGATCAAGTTATCCTGACGTGCGAAAAGTCCGATCCGATCGGACAGACATTATCTGATTAAAAAACTCACGCACTTCGCAAATCCAAAGTTGGAGGCAGTTCGGCGGAGACTCTTTCCGCGGGAATAAAGCGGACCACAGGGAGCCATCCCAAGGAAAGAGTCTCCGCCGAACTGCCGCGAGCTCTGGCACACACCTGTAATAGCCAAGAAATCCGCGAACCGAAACCCTGTGCCAAGGATTCGGCCTTGTCTGCGGCATAGCCTTTGCTGGGATGGCTCCCTTCGGTCCGCTTTATTCCCTGCAAAGGCTATGCCGCAGACAAGGCCTGCACCGGCCGCGATTTTTGGAATCGTTAATACCCATTACGATTCGAATGCCGCCGGCCGCCGATCGCGGGCCCGATTGGATTCTGTACGGCTGAGCTCTCACCCAGGATCCACGCTCCTTGCCGAAGTTTTCAGGTTTATTAGAGCACCGCATTGACATAAACACGGAAGTAATTCTCAGTTTGCGCACGCGCAGTTTGGGCGCCTCTTTTTGTTCATCCGAGTTATGTCACGTGTGTCCAGAACCGCCGAATTCAGGGGCTTTGAGACGCGCACGAAAATATTTTGTTAAATTATTTTTTAATTGCGAACGCGTGCCGATGGTGTGACGCGGTTCGTCTTTTGGGCACTATGCATGAGCGATAGTTCCCGTTAGACAAAAGGCAAAGCTGCCGAAAGGTGGCGACGCAAAGTCACCGGCCTAACGAGCAATATGGCTCCATGGCAGCGGGACCGCTCGACTTTATCAGTCCATTCGGGCCATCCGCGCTATTGAGCCAGACCACACACGGATAGTTAGCGACTGACATGGCTCAACTCCAATTTGCTGCGCGAGCGTTTGGCAACAAACGCTCGATTATCCGACTCGTCACTCTAGCGCTGTTGCTGTTGGTAGCCGTCTCGGCGCAGGCGCAGGATTGTTCCGATTACCCTGGTGGCTTGCTCGACGGTTTCGCGGGCACCCTTGCCCCGTCGCAGCTGCAGGTGGACCAGAACTGTGCGGTCAGGAATTATCCGGCGTCCAATCCGATGGGCACCAACTTCAGCTTCTTCACGCAGCCGGGGCAAAATCCCGATAGATGGCTCATTATCTTTGACAATGTCGTGCACACGGGGCAGATGTCGTGTAACGCCGTCCTCGAGCACAAGATCTGGTTTACAAATGGCTCTTCAACCACGATTCAGGACGGCTGTCAGAATCTGTTAATACCCGTCGAGAAAATCGATAAACAGAACCCGGCCGGCCAGAACACGGCCGCCATCGGTGTGCCGTTTACCTACCGGCTAACCTTGCCCGTGTTATTCGACCCCGGCACGGGTGCGGTGATTAACACGAGCGGGTCGGTCAATCAATTACACGGCGTCACGCTCTGGGACGATCTCAACGCGACCGGTGCGGATCTCAGTTATCTGAGCCACACGGCATACTGGGAGGACACCGGCGCACAAGTGGCGCATACCTTCTCGAACATCGGGGATAACCTGACGTTCGACAACTTCCCGATCATCCCGGCCGGACGGCAAATCATCCTCGAGATCACGGTCGTACTCGACGACACGCCGGCGAACGCGCCGGGAACGCAGTTCATCAACACTGCCACTTGGGACTTTGGAAGAATCGTCGACGGCGAGTTTTTCGAGCCGTTGCCGGGCGAGAATGGCATCACGCAGCCGATGACGATCGTCAGGCCCGACCTGGTGCTGACCAAGACGGGTCCGGCGACACTGAACCTCGGTGAATCCGGTGATTTCACCCTCGACGTACAGAACATCGGTAACACCGATGCCTGGAATGCAACGATCCTCGATCGGCTCCCCGACGGCGTCACGGGTGGCATGTGCGACTTCACGCCGACCGTGACAAGCGCCCGGGTTTTCGCGTCGGATGGTGTCACGCCGGTACCTGGCAAGGGCGCGCTGACTCCGGGCAGCGACTTTACGCTGAATTACAACGCGGCGCCCACCTGCGAGCTCACCCTGACCATGCTCAGCGCCGCGGCCGCGATCGGCCCGAACGAGCGCCTGATCATCACGTACCAGACCGAACTCGACAGCGATAGCCAGAACAATCTAGCGCTGACCAATATCGCGGGTACTACCCAGTGGTTCGATGCCGACATCAATACGCCGCGGCAAACTTACACGCGTTCGCTCACGGATGGCACCGTCGGCACGCTCGACCACGAGGATGCCCACACTGTCGCGACGGCGCTAACCGGATATTTCTTTGAGAAAAGCGTCGAGAATCTCACCACCGGTGTAAGCCCGGCGCCGACGGCCACGCCGGGCGACACACTGCGCTATACGTTGCGCCTGCGGACGACCGATACGCCGGTTAACAATGTCACCTTTTATGACGAACTCGATGAGCTGAACAGCTCACCGGTATTCGTGCCGGGATCGCTGGTGCTGGTTGCCGGCACCATCCCGGCCGGTGCCGACACCAGCGGTACCGACCCGACCGGCGGCGCGAACGGCACCGGCGTGGTCGAGATCGGGAACCTCAGTGTCCCTGCCGACAGTGAGGTTCTGGTCCAGTTCGATATCACGCTGGCACCGGTTCTGGCCAACGGACTCGTCGTCACGAACCAGGCAGACCTGATCGGCAATACGAAGCTCGCCGACAGTGACGACCCGAATATCAACGGCCTGTCCAACCCGAATATCGACGGTGACGAAGATCCAACACAGATCACGATCACGTCCACGCCGGCGTTTACGGTCGAGAAAATCTCGACCTACATGACGGGTGATCCCAACGTATTGCTGGCCGGCGAAACGCTGCGGTACACGATCACGGTCCAGAACATCGGTACGGACAACGCGACCGGCGTCAGTATCTTCGACCAGGTACCGGCCAACACGACATATGTGGCGGGCAGCACGACATTGAATGGCGGTGGGCTCGCCGACAATGCTCAGGGCAATACGCCGCTCGCCGACGGCATACAGGTCAATGCGCCTCAGGACAGCACGCCTGGTGTGATGAACGCGGGCGTCGCCAACAATGTTGCGACCATTGCATTTGACGTCGTCGTCGATCCGGCAACGCCGGACGGCACCATTCTTTCGAATCAGGCATTCCTGAGTGCGTTAAGCCACGGCATTGCCGATCAGCCGTCCGACGATCCGAGCACCGAGATTCCCGATGACCCGACGCGGGACATTGTCGGCAATTTACCGTTTCTGTTTGCACCCAAGTCCGCAGCCCTGCAGGTCGATGCCGGTTCACCCGGTATCGTCGATCCGGGCGATGTGCTTCGCTACACGATTACGATTTACAACAACGGTTCAAGAGACGCGACGACCGTCGAATTGTTCGATAACGTGCCGGCCGACACGACCTATGTCGCCGATACGCTGACGCTGAATGGCCAGCCTGTGGGCCAGCCGGACGGCGGCGTATTCCCGCTGACCGCGCGGCTTCCGGTCAGCTCCGCCGATTTGACGCCACCGTTGCCGGGCGCAGGTGCAGGTGTGTTGACGGCGGGCGAGTCTGCGGTCGTGCAGTTTGATTTGCTGGTCGACAACGGGGTTCCGACCGGCACCCTGATCACTAACCAGGCGACTGTATACAGCGAAGAACTTCCAAATCTCTTGACCGACGGTGACGGCAATCCGGCGACCGGACCCGAACCGACGGTCGTCGTCGTCGGCGATGTGCAGCAGCTCTCGATCGTCAAGACGGTGGCCGTGGTTGGCGGTGGCGCCGCCATCGCGGGCGCAACGCTCGAGTACACCGTGACGGTGCAAAACGTCGGCGCCGTGCCGGCGCAATACGTCGTCATAACCGACGATCTCGCGGTACCGAATCCCGGCTACCTGAACTATGTCGCCCAGTCGGCCACGATGAACGGGCTGACGAACGGCATTACGTTCGTCGGGTCGCTGCTGACCGCCGATTACTCGACGGACTATGGTCCGCTGCAACCGGGTGAAACCATTGTCCTGCGTTTCCAGGCAGTCATCGAACCGAACCTGGCCGCCGGCACGCCGATCACGAACGTGGCGCGAGCCACGTGGAATGATCCGCCGCAATGGTCCGAAGCCCGGATCACAATCCAGGTTGGCGCGGTGCCGGGCCTCGGTATACTCACTGGCACCGCCTGGCACGATGCGGATTTCGACAACACGCTGGACTCCGGAGAACGTTTACTGGAAGGCTGGACCGTAACGCTGTTGCGCGACGGTGATCCGATTCGCACGGCGCCGACCGATGCCAACGGCGTCTTCGCCATGGCCGCGGTGCCGCCCAATTATCTCAGCGGCCAGGAATATTCCCTGGTATTCAGCGCGCCGGGGGCGGGCGGGCGAACCGCTTTGCTCGGCCAGGCCGACTCGGCATTCACCGACGGCCTGCAGCGCATCGATGAAATAGTCGTTCAGGCGGGCGGCATTGTCGAAGATCTGAATCTGCCGATCGATCCGGACGGCGTAATTTACGACTCTATCGCGCGGTCGCCGATCTCAAACGCCGTCGTCTCGCTCGTCGACGCGCGCAGTGGCGCGCCCGTGCCAAATCTTTGTTTCGACGATCGAGACCAACAGGACCAGGTCACGCTGGCTGACGGTTATTACAAGTTCGACATCAATTTCTCGGACCCGGCGTGTCCGAGCGGTGCAAATTACGCGATCCGCGTGGTGCCGCCCGACGCCAGTTACATGGCCGGCGCTTCCGAATTTATTCCGCCGACATCGGATGAGTCGACACCGCCTTTCAACGTACCGTCATGTCCGGGTTCTGTGAACGATGTGATCCCTGCAACCAATCAGTATTGCGAGGTCCAGGTATCAGAGTTCGCACCGGCACCATCGGTCGCTGCACAAAGTGCGGGGACGACGTATCACACGCATCTGACGCTCGATAACAGTCAGCTGCCCGGATCAGGTCAGCTTTTCAACAATCACATACCCGTCGATCCGCGCCTCGGCGGTGCCGTATCGGTGACGAAGACGACGCCGATGTTGAATGTGTCCCGTGGTCAGATGGTGCCGTATGTCATTACGGTGTCGAATTCCTTTGGCGTCGACCTGCAGGATGTCAGCATCGTCGATCGTTTCCCGCCCGGGTTCCGTTATGTCGAAGGCTCCGCACGCCTGGACGACGTCAAGACTGAGCCTGTGATTAACGGCCGCGAACTGGCCTGGCCGGGTCTCGCGCTGGCCGTCGACGGAGGCCGCGAAATCAAGTTGTTGCTGGCCGTCGGCGCCGGCGTCACGGAAGGCGAATTCACGAACCGGGCGCAGGCCGTCAGCTCATTAACGGGCACCGCGCTGTCCGCGGAAGCGACCGCAACTGTGCGCCTGGTGCCCGATCCGACGTTTGACTGTACGGATGTGACCGGCAAGGTGTTTAACGACGCCAATCGGGACGGATATCAGGATCAGGGCGAGGAAGGTTTATCCGGTGTCCGGCTCATAACCGCCCGCGGCCTGGCTGCAACGACGGACACGTACGGTCGCTATCACATTACCTGCGCGATAACACCCAACGAAAGTCGCGGCAGCAATTTTGTGCTGAAGCTCGATGACCGCACGCTGCCGACCGGCTATCGGGGTTCGACCCGGCCTGTTCAGGTGCAGCGCGCCACGCGCGGTAAAGCGCTAAAAATTAACTTCGGTGCATCGATCCATCGTGTCGTCGCCATAGATATCGCCGATGCCGCATTCGAACCGGGCACCGTGGAAATGCGTCGTCTCTGGCGACCGCGTATCGAACTCCTGCTAACCGAGCTGAAGAAATCGCCTGCACTGCTGCGACTGTCCTACGTCGCCGATATAGAGGACGAATCACTCGTCGAGCATCGCCTGGACAAGCTCAAGGGTGACATCATGCGGTCCTGGCGGGAGCAGGACTGCTGCTACGAACTCGTCATCGAGCCGGAAATTTTCTGGCGGCGCGGTGGACCGCCGGACAGAAGCGGGGGTGCGCAGTGATGGCCCGCATGGCGAAGTGGCGATTGCTGCTGCCGTCTGGCGCAGTACTGTTATCGTTGACAGTGCATGCGCAAGGCGTCGATGAGACGGCAATGGGTAACGCCGTGGAACGGCACCTGCCGGATGACGTGACGTTCACGCAATGGGTGCAGGATCCCGAGCGCATGGCCAGCGAGGAAGGTGACCGCATCGATCAGCGCGAGATCGTCGCGAACGATCTGGAGACCGTCAAACTCAGCAACCTCGTGCCGCCGATTCACTTCGAGTCCGGCGTCGCCGAGATTCCGGATGAAACGGTGGAGTCGCTGGCCGAAATACTCGAGCGTATGCGCGATCGCATCAACGTGCGACTGAACTTGATCGGTCATGCGGACAATCAGCCGCTCTCGGACCGGCTCGAAAAGATTTATGGTGATAACGAGGGCTTGTCGCGCGAACGCGCCGGTCAGGTTGCGGAACATTTTCAAACCGCGCTCGCACTTCCGCCCGAAGCGATTTCCTACGAATGGGCCGGCGACACGCAGCCGATCGCGTCCAACCTTAACCAGGCAGGCCGCGCGCTGAACCGCCGCGTCGAAATCGAAGTCTGGTACGACGAGGTCGCTGAACGCGTGGCGCTCGAAGAATTCCTCGTGCCGCACGAAATAAAGCGGGTCAAAGTCTGTCGCATGGAAACTGTCTGCAAGCTGCGTTATGTCGACGGGTATGCAAAACGCGCTCGTGTGCAAAACCTGATCGCGCCACTTCGTTTCGGGGCAGAAACGATCGAGGTGCCTGGGTCGTTTATCGATCAGGTTCGACAGGGATTCGAAAATCTGCGTGATAAACAGAATGTCGTCGTCAAATTTACAGGTTATACGGATGAAACACCGCTTACGGGACGCAACGCGCGGATCTACAGCAACCACGTCGGACTGTCAAAGGCGCGCGCGCGTCGCGTCGCACTCGCCGTGCAGGAAAATCTGAACCTGGCTTCCGTATCCGTCATCAGTGGCGGGGCCGGTGCGGCGAAGCCGCTGGCTTCCAACCAGACCGCACAGGGACGTGCGCTGAATCGGCGCGTCGAGGTCGAGTTCTGGTATGACGATCCGTTGCAGGAATTACCGGACGAGCCGCAGCTCTGTCCCGAATCCAGCGACGCCGAAATGGTGACCAAGATCTACGACCCACCGTGGGGCACGATCGAGAACATCGAATTCGTTGACGGGAAACCGGTCGTGCCGCAAGGCTATACCGATAAGCTTAAACGCGCGCTGGCCGATATTGCCGACAAGACGAACCCGCGGCTGCGTTTCGCCGGCTATACGAGGAACGAACGCCTGTCACGCAGGACTGCCGCTGTTTACGGTGATGACATCGGTTTTTCGGCCTCCCGCGCGCGGCGCGCGATGGAGTCGATTGAGGCTGATATGCAGCTCGATTCGGCACAGCGCGAATACGAAGGACGCGGTTACGTGCATTCGAAAGACGTCGTCAACGCAGGCTTTACACTGGGTGAAACCTCGCACGTTGCGATTGAAGTCGTCTACGACGAGCTGGCCGTACTCGACGATTATGAGGGCGTTGATATCACGCGTCTGACTCGCGAGATTACACCACAGAATCCGCTGGGGCTTAATCTTATGCGTATCACCATAGACGGCGTACCCATCGACGATCCGCAACGCAGTTCATCCGACATTCAGCGCTGTACCGACGTTGCCATGCAGACCGCGGACATCCAGTTCGGCTTCGACAATCTGCGCGCAGCACCAAGGCTCAGTGGCAGCGTCAGCCCGCAACGAGTCGCGGTCTCGCGCATGATTGACCATGAAACGCTGGTCGCTCCGGTACAATTCCGGATGTATACGAACTATGCGCATTTCATCGACCGTGCCGAGGTTCGGGTCTTCGACAACGGACAATCGCTGGAAGCAGATCCGCTGGCCGTTATTGATATCGAATTGAACGGCGTGGCAAGCTGGCAGCCGCCCGCATTCTGGTTTACAGGACCCGTTAACGAACTCGCTTACGTGATTCGCGCCTACAGCGACGACGGCAACTTCGACGAAACCCACCCGCAACCGCTGTGGTTCGTTTACGACTCGGTTGAGAAACCGAAGGACACCGACTCGGAGGATGGCTTCGAACCCGACCCGGCATTACTTGCCTCGTACGGTGAAAACGGACTGAGTCTGCACAATATCGAGCTGAGCAGCGGAACAGTCGGCGTCCGCGGCACCGGTATTCCGGCGGATAAAGAAGTGTACGTCGCCGGCCGGCCGGTGCCGGTGGACGGAAACGGCAGTTTCATCGCCGAGGAAATTTTGCCGACGGGCGCGCATACCGTCGAAGTGGCCCTGGTCGATGAGCAGGGCGGCGGCGAACTCTATCTTCGTGATCTCGAACTCGAAACCAACGACTGGTTCTATGTGGGCATGGCGGACCTGACCTTGTCGAGCGGCGACTCGAGTGACGCGGCCACCCTGCTCGCGGGCGATAATCCAACACAGGACGTCGATTCGAACGCCGATGGCCGGCTCGCGTTCTTCGTCAATGGCAAGTTCAGCGATGACTGGAAGCTGACGGCCAGCGCTGATACCCGGGAAGGGTCGCTCGACGATATCTTCAGCAACTTCATGGACAAGTCGCCCGAATCCCTGTTCCGGCGCCTCGATCCCGATTATTACTATCCGACCTTCGGCGACGACAGCACCGTGACCGAAATGGCGCCGACCATGGGCAAGTTCTTCGTTCGCCTCAGCGACGATGCCAATTACGGGCAGTGGGGTAATTTCAAAGTCGGGTATATGAATAACGAACTCGCGCAGGTCGACCGCGGTCTGTACGGTGCAAATCTGCATTATCAGTCCGATGCGGCGACCGACTTCGGCGAGCAACGCTTTGCGGTCGATGGATTCGCGGCGGAGCCGGGCACGGTGCCGAGCCGCGAGGAGTTTCGCGGCACTGGCGGGTCACTGTATTTTCTGAATCGCCAGGATATTCTGACGGGCTCCGAACGCGTGCGCATTGAAATACGCGACAAGGCGTCCGGCATCGTGACCGGCGTCGTCAATCTGACCCCGGTCATCGACTACGACATCGATTACCTGCAGGGTCGCGTCGTACTTACCGAGCCGCTGGCATCGACAGTCGACGACGACCTGCTGGTGCGCAGCAACGCGCTGAGTGGCGACGTGCCATACCTCGTGGTTCGCTACGAATACACGCCGGGACTGAATGAAATCGACTCCATGTCACTCGGCGGTCAGGCGCATGTCTGGCTCGGTGATTACGTCAAGCTGGGTGTCACCGCGAATGATAATGACAACGATGTGGGCGACAGTAGCCTGAACGCCGCCGATGTTACGCTGAGGTACGCTGCGCAATCTTGGTTCAAGGTGCAGCAGGCGCAGAGCGAGGGTCAGGTAGCGGCGACGACGTTTTCTGACGACGGGGGTTTCGAGTTCGTCGGTTACGATCCGTTGTCGTTCGTCAATGCCAAGGCTAATGCGAGCCGCGCCGACCTCAGCCTGTCGTCCAAAGAGCTGCTGAATCTCGGTAACAGTCAACTGACGCTTTACATGCAGGAAGTCGACGCGGGTTACTCGGCGCCGGGACTGACGACCCTGATGGATACCGAGAATTACGGCGGAACCTTCAATATGCCGATCGCGGAGCGCGCCTCTGTTGGCGCCAAGGTCGACAACCTCACCCAGGAGCAGGGTCTGGAGACGAGCGTCCAGGAATTCAACGCCGGTTATCAGCTCAGCTATCACTGGGATGTGGGCCTCGGCTATCGAATGGATGAGCGCATCGACCGGTCGCCGGTTGTCGCGCTGACCCAGGAGCAGGGTAAACGCGCCGACGCGATTGCGCAGGTCGGCTACGACTCGAAGTCAGACTGGAACGCATACGGCTTCCTGCAGGATACGGTCTCCGTCACCGGTAATCGAAGCGAGAATGCCCGCGCCGGCCTGGGGGGTTCATACCTGATGTGGGAACGACTGCGCGTCGACGCCGAGGTTTCGGATGGTGATCTTGGGCGGGGCGGCCGGGTCGGCACGAATTACATGCACTCCGATAGCACGAGCATGTACATGAATTACTCGCTCGAGAATGAGCGCGACTATTACGGCACGCGCAGCGGACTCGGCAGTGAAGGCAATCTCGTCGCGGGCGTGAAATCGCGGATTGCCGACAGTACCAGCGTATTTCTGGAAGAGCGCTATCAGCACAACGATGCGATGACGGGTTTGACGCATGGTACGGGCATCAGTTTCGCCCCGACGCAGAACTGGACGCTTGGCTTCAATACCGACACCGGCACATTGGAAGACACGTTGACGGGCGCCGAGACAGAACGTGTGGCAGTCGGCACGCAGCTCGGTTTCGCGTCCGAGGCATTTCATTTCTCGAGCGGTGTCGAATACCGCAACGACGAGTCCGAACAACCGGATCTTAGCTGGACGAAGAGAACGACGTGGCTGTTCAGAAACAACTTCAAATACCAGATAAACCCCGGATCCCGCTTGCTGGGCAAGCTGAATCACTCTTTCAGCGAGAGTTCGCTCGGGACTTTTTACGATGGCGGTTACACGGAAGCGGTGTTCGGTTACGCACTCCGGCCGGTACACAACGATCGCCTGAATATGCTGACCAAATACACGTATTTTTATAATGTGCCGACCAGCGATCAGATAACGCTGCAGAATATCGCCGCTGAATTTATACAGAAAAGTCACATTGCCGCTGTCGATGTCACCTATGACCTGACGCCAAAATTCTCAATTGGCGGCAAGTACGCCTATCGGCTCGGCCAGGTGAGCCTCGATCGCGAGAATGAAGAATTCCACGATAACGATGCGAGCCTGTACATCATCCGCGGCGATTACCGGTTTCGAAAGAACTGGGAGCTGCTGCTCGAAGGCCGGTTACTGGACATGTCGGATCTGAACGAGCGACGCGCTGGCGCACTGGCCACGATCTCGCGTTATTTTGGCGACCACGTAAAAGTCGGGCTCGGCTACAACTTCACGGATTTCTCCGATGACCTTACGGATCTGAGTTTCGATCACCACGGCGTGTTCCTCAATCTGACCGGAACGATGTAGTTGGAGTCGGCCGATGATTCGCAACATCTTCTATTACTTAGCCTTGCTCGCATCGAGCGCCGCAATTGCTCAGGACCGGCCGAATATCGTCATCATCTGGGGCGACGATATCAATTACGACGATATCAGCGCCTACAATTTGGACATGACGGGGTGCTGGACGCCGAATATCGATCGCATCGCGCGGGAGGGTGTCCTCTTTACCGACGCCTACGGCGAGCATAGCAGCACCGCCGCACGAGCTGCGTTCATCACCGGCCAGAACCCCTTTCGTACCGGCCTGACCAAGGCGTTGCTGCCGGGTGCCGATATGGGGTTGCAGGACGAGGACCCGACCATTGCCGAATATCTCAAGACCAAGGGGTATATGACGGCGCAGTATGGCAAGAATCACCTCGGCGACCGCGACAATCATCTGCCAACCAACCATGGCTTCGACGAGTTTTTTGGCAATCTCTTCCCGCTTGACGGCGGGCAAGACACTGGGAATGCCACGCGTCCGAATAAGCTGCAGCTCAGCAAGCTTCATGGTCCGCGTGGGGTTATCAAGTCATTTTCCGACGGCCGGATAGAAGATACAGGACCGCTGTCCCGTGAACGCATGGAAACTTTGGATCAGGAAGTGACGGCCGGCGCAATGAATTTCATGGAACGCGCTAATGCGGCGGATCAACCGTTTTTTCTCTGGTGGAACTCCGCGGGCATGCACAATGAGAGCCACCCGCAGTCAGCGTCCGAAAGCCAGGCGGGCGTCAACATCGATCCGGTGCATGTAGTCGAGCACGACGGCCATGTGGGCCGGATTCTCGACAAGCTCGATGAACTCGGTCTCGTCGAAAACACGATAGTTATTTATTCCACCGATAACGGTGCCGGGATATCGAGCCCGCCTGACGACGGGACGAAGGTGTCCGAAGGCGAGAAGAACAATGATGGAGAGGACCGCTTCCGCGTACCACTCGTCGTCAGATGGCCCGGAGCGATTGAACCGGGCGCGCGAATCAATGAGATTATTTCTCACATGGATTGGTTCCCGACGATCGCTGCTGCGCTCGGTGACGGCGATATCAAGGCGCAACTCAAGAATGGTTTACGGTTAGGCAACAAGCGCTATAAGGTTCACCTCGACGGGTATAACGTCCTGCCGTACCTGCAGGGCATTAGCGGCGATTGGCCGCGACAGGAATTTTTCTACTTCTCCGCTACCGGTGACTTGCTGAATCTCCGCCATGATGATTGGAAGATCATGTTTTCACAGCAGCGCGCACCGCGCGTGGAGGCATGGAGCGACCCATTCGTCTTGATGCATGCACCGAGCCTGACCAATCTTCGCCATGAGCCGTTCGACGGAGCAATCGACGAATCGACAGGCTACCCGGGTTGGTATCTCGACCGACTGCATGTTCTCGCGCCGGCCCAGGATCTCGTCGGTGAGTTCCTGATATCGTTCGAGCAATTCCCGCCGCGCAATCAGACTTCTTCGCGCTTCTCGATCGCCCGATTAATAAAGAAGCTACAGCCGGCGACGAACTAAGCACTGCCAGGGCGCATTCGGCCCGAGTATGTTCGGGCAGCGATGATTATGCCGCGGCCTCGGCAGCTTCCAGGTATTCCTTGACCTTGATGGCCCGCAGAATTCGCATTGGCGTCATTGGAACCTGATGCATGTACATACCGCCCAGCGCATCCGAAACCGCCGAGGCGATTGCGCCGCCGGCCGTCACGATAGGGCCTTCGCCGATCTCTTTGGCGCCAAATGGCCCATACGGATCGATGGTTTCGATCAGGTGGTGCGTGATTTCCGGCATTTCATAGGTGCGCGGCATTTTGTATTCGAGGCGTGACGGATTCAGATACAGCCCGTCATCGCTGAGGACTTCTTCGTACAAAATCTGGCTCATCGCCGAGTAGACCTGACCATCGATCTGGCCCTCGCAGGCCAGCGGATTTATGGTGCGGCCGAGATCGTGTGCGACCGTCACCCGGTGTACCGTAACTTGCCCGATTTCCGGATCGATCGAGACTTCGGCAACTTGCGCGCCGAACGACCAGGACGTCGTTTTGAATTCGAGCGGCGAGTTGTAAAAACCGCGGCCCATCGTGTAGCGACCCTCATCATTGTGCAGCGTGCCATAGACGACTTTCGCGAAATCCAGGGATTTCTCCGGCGCATCCGCGACGAAAATTTTGCCGGCCTTAAAAATCAGGTTGTCTTCGCTGGTTTCCAATAGACTTGCTGCGTTTTTAGCAAGCTGATCACGCGCATCCAGAGCCGCGTTGCGCACCGCGTTGCCCGTCTGGATGGTCCCGCGTTGCGCGAACGCGCCGATGTCGATCGGTGTGATGTCCGTGTCACCCGCGACCATTTGAACGTGATTCGCATCAATGCCGAGAACTTCGGCAGCGATCATCGCCATGGTCGTATGAGTGCCCTGCCCCATGTCCGGTATGCCGGTAAAAACTGTGACAAACCCGTCTTCACCAATTTTCACCAAAGCCGCCGACGTATCATGTTTGAAGGCCCCTTTAGCACCGGCTGCCATCGCGCCAATGCCGACGCCAATGCCGTGATACTCCGGCAACTTGCCGTATTTATCTTCCCAGCCGGACTCACGGCGAACGGTCTCGAGACATTCCTTCAAGCCGCAGCTGGCAAACACCTCTCCCGACAGGCCCTTGTGCCCAGGGTCGATCGCGTTCTGCAGCAAAAAATCGATCGGGTCGCGATCGAGTGACTTGGCGATTTTCGAACACAATTGCATGATCGCTGAATTGGTCGACAGCATCATTCCGCCGTGCCCGAGAAAATGCGGCCGCGTATTCGTCATCACCACCCTGCGCCGCAGACGATTTCCCTTGAGTGGAAAAACCCAGCTGTTGCACAAACCGGCCATCCAGCCGAAATACCCGACTTCGGCGGGAAATGCACCGCCGTCCATATCGGCATCCATGTCGAACGCTTTCAAAGTGCCGTCCTTATTGACGGCGGCCCGTATCTTGTAATGGTTCTCGCCCAATGCCCTGCATACCAGGAACTCTTCGTCTCCGGCGGCGAAAATCTTGACCGGTCGGCGCGTCTCGCGAGACAGCAACGCCGCAATGTAATGATGTGGCCGCGTCCCACCGCGGCCCGAAAATGCGCCGCCAGTGTTGAGATGAATAATTTGCACCTGGCTGATCGACAGGCCAAAGGCTGGAGCCAGTGCGTGCTGCATCAGCAGCGCGGTTTGCGTCGGCGTCCACAGGGTGAGTTTGTCCGGCAATGAAAAATCGACGACTGCAACGTGAAATTCCGCGAACAGGTTATGAGTCACCGATGCGTTGAGCTTTTCCTCGTAAATCAGGTCCGCTTCCGCGAACGCTTCATCCGGTTCTCCGTAGGTATCGACTACGTCCGACCAGATGTTGCCCGGTTTGTCCGGATGCACCTGCGGCGCGCCTTTGATCCGCGCCCTGCGCATATTCTCGACCGATGGCAATTCCTCGTATTCGACTTCGATAAGGCGCAGCGCTTTTTCTGCGGTCACTTCGTCAAGCGCGGCAACTGCGGCAATCTCTTCGCCTTTATAGGTTGTGATGTCCTTGCAAAAAACCGGTTCCTGGCCGCGCCGTGTTCCCATGATGCCTTCCGAGTCGGCGGCGGTGATCACCGCTTTGACGCCTGGCAGTGCTTCGGCTTTCGAAGTATCAATACTTAATATGCGGGCATGCGCATGCGAGCTGCGCAGGATCTTGCCGCAAAGCATCCCTGGTAATACGACGTCGTCACCAAATATCGATTTTCCGGAACATTTTTCCGGACCATCCAGGCGCGGCTGTCGTGTGCCTATGACATTGAGGGCGTCTTTAGCTGGCATTCTTCGCGGCCTCCCGGATTCCGTGGTCCTGACGGATCGCCTCCTTGACCTTGATATGTCCCGTGCAGCGGCACAGCACGCCGGCCAGGCCCGCATTGATCTGTTCCTCGGTTGGCTGCGGGTATTTGTTGACGATGGCCTTCGCCGACATGATCACACCCGGTGTACAGAAGCCGCACTGCACGGCCCCGAACTCGATGAACGCCTTTTGCATCGCGTCCAGCTCGCCGCTGGCGGCCAGGCCTTCGATCGTCGTGATCGATTCGCCATGCCATTCGAGCGCATGGGTAATGCAGGACAGCACGGCCTCGCCCTTGGAGTTGTTAATACAGCAAACGCCGCAGGCGCCCGTCGTGCAGCCGCGTTTCGTGCCCTTCAGGTTGACCGTGTCACGAATGACGTCGAGCAACGTCTGTGTATCGGAGACGACAAGATCGTAAGTGTCGCCATTCACGGTAAGCGTCATCATATGTTTTGCCATGACTACATTTCCCTCAGAGCAACAAGCGCGCGTTTGACTATAACGTTCGCCATGCGTTTTTTGTAAACGGTACGGCTGAACAGGTTTGTCAATTCACCCAGCTCTTCGCGCACCTGCTCGACAGCTTCCGCTATCGCATCGTCGGTTAGTCCTTTTTCACTGACGATCCTGGCCGGTTTGTCGAGAACAATCGGATGCGTCGACAACGAACCCAGAACGATGGTCACCTTACTGACGTCGGCACCGCTCCCATCACAGCGCGCGGCGACGGCCGCGATCGAAAAATCCATGCCCGCGCGAGGGGCGATCTTCAGAAACGTCGTGCGATCGGTGACCTCGGGTATCGTAATGAATGTGACGACTTCGTCCGGTTTAAGCATCGTGTTATCCATACCGTCTTCGCTATAGAACTCGGCGATGGGCACGTCCCTTGAGCCATCGGTATTTTGAATCGTCAGCACGGCACCGAGTACGATGAGCGCCAGCGGCGTATCGGCATTATTGATCGCATGGCATTTTGTCGATGATTTCAGTACGTGGCAGATATTTCCGTCGGTTTTGTAGCAGGTCTTCAGTCCCTCGCGCCATTGCTCGGAATTATTCGTATAGGCGCATCGAGTTTGCAGGCAGATGTTGCCGCCGAGCGTTGCCATATTACGGATATGCGTCGACGCGACTGCGCGAATCGAGTCCGCAAAGGCGGGGTAGCGAGAATTGATGATCGGGTTCTCGGCCAGATCGGCCAGACGGGCACCAGCGCCGATGCGCAGCCCACCGTCCGCGATCTCTTCAACTTTTTCCAGTTCTTCCAGCCCCCGCAGGCTGACAACGACTTCCGGGTCGAACAGCTTGAGCCGCATATTGAAGATCACGTCAGTACCGCCCGCGACGATCATGGCCTTTTCGCCGTTCTCGCGGAGTCGCTCGAGGCAATCCTCCAGGCTATCGACTTTTACATAACTATGATCCGGTAGAAGCATGCTGATCTCGACTTGTTATTGTGGCCAAGCTTTGCTGATTCATAACCTCTCAGCATAGCGATTAGGCTCCATGAATAATAGGGGCCGTCAGTCGATCGTGGCTTTGGATTTCCGCCTTACCAGACCCCGGCCACGCTGCTGCGGTTTTCCTGACACCCAATTGGGCATCTGACGTGCCGGTTCTACTCGTCTTGGAAACGGGCTGCACGAAATGCGTGACCGAATACACGCAATTTCAGCCTCCGCGGCACTCGCGCACCCCTGCAAGTCGCATCGCCGAACTCCTCGGTTCAAGGGCCCCCCTCTCACCGGCAGCGCATTAAAGTAATCAGCCCTCGTTGCAATTTTTTCTGGCTACTTATTCCGGAGTTTTGCAGCGGAATTGAGTGCAGACGACCCGCGACCGCTTCCCGGATAATTCCGGTTTCAGGCAGCCGTCTGACATCCATTGGCAGACAGCCAATAAAGTGAGATGCGTTCTATCGCACTAAGTGCTACAGTATGTTTTCATATTAAAGTAACGTTAATGCAGGCCTTCAAGACGAGATGGTTCGCTAAATGGGCATCCAGTCAACTGCTGACCGATGACGCGCTGACCAGGGCGATTGAGGCTGGGGAGTTGATCGAGGTAGAGAACGATGGCTAGGAAAATCTTGGATGCCGTGCATCGAACGGCAAAGGGATTGCACAACGCGGGCGCAATGGATGCCAGGACCATGCGCGAGTTCGATGCGCTGTGCTTACCGCCGGTGAAAAAATTCAGCGCCACGCAGATCAGGCGTTTGCGTACACAAAATAAGGCCAGTCAGGCGGTGTTCGCTGCGTACTTGAACACCAGCCCTTCAACTGTGCAAAAGTGGGAACAGGGCAAGAAGAAGCCTAACGGCCCGTCCTTAAAGCTTCTGAATTTGATTGAACAAAAGGGCCTGGAAGCTCTCGGTTGAGTGCGGCAAGATTTTCCTCGCACTCAACCAAGCACTGCATCCAGCCGCTGCGGCGGCGAGGCACGCAGTCAACATCAGCCGTGTGCAACGCAAGGACGGCACACGCATTTCGTACCAACGTACTAGCTGTAATAACTCAGACTTAATCTTAAAGGCGCTGTTAGGTTGGTAACTCACAGGTTCACCGATTCCAAACAGTCGTGACCTGCCCGGGTCTTGTCAGCGACATACGCTGTGCAGGGAATAAAGCGGACCGTAGGGAGCCATCCCGGCACAGCGTATGTCGCTGACAAGGCCGAATGGCTGGCAGAGGGAGGATTGCGGTTGGCGGAATGATCGGCTATTCCAGATATATGCCAGAACTCACGGCAGTTCGCCAGAGACCCTTTCCTTGGGATGGCTCCCTGCGGTCCGCTTTATTCCCAAGGAAAGGGTCTCTGGCGAACTGCCTCAATCAGTGGATTTGCAAAGTCCGTTTTTCGCTTGATCGGACACTGTCTGTCCGATGAGATCTGAGTTTTCACAACTAGCCACTGCCGGGATAAACTGCAATTCCCGCGACGCATCGATTCGGTGCTTTGAATCCGGTATCGACCTGATCCACAATCTCGCCCGTCTCGAGATTAAGCTTGATGAAAATCCCCTCCCAGATACTGTTGACCAGAACATGCTGGGCATCGGGGCACAGCGCAATATTCGACCAGCCCGTGCCATCGAACGGATACTCCCGGACGACCTCGCCTGCCTCGTTAACCATGTCCATCGATGTCCGATGCGTCACCAGCAGATGCCCATCCGGAAGGTATTTCACCGCAATCACGACCTCGCCTGACTTGCCGGTGCCCTCTGCCGCGACGTCACCCGCCGAATAGTCCGCGCCATCATATACAATCAGATCCGACATCTGTCGATCATTGACCACGTCGTAGCGCATGACTCGCTTGCCGGTTTCGGTGGTGTAGGTCATGAACTGATCACTCGGGTGCAACGTCGAGTGAGTGCATCCCTTGAAGCCAAGAAACTCGGGCTCATTGTCTACCTCGTATTCCTTTTCGAATTGCCAGTCCGCGTTGAACTTATAAATATTCCCACAGCCCAGTACGCCGGTATCCGGCGTGCGCACGAACTTGATCGTCGTATACTTTTCCACGCCCGGCGGCGGCTCCTTGGCATTCTCGTGTTCGCCGAGGTAAATGCTGCCGTCCTTGGCAAAACTGGCGCTATAAAACAAACGCGGCGGAAACTCGGCCAGCGGCAGCTGGCGGCCGGTCTTCGGATCGACATGAATGACCGCATGATCGTTAAACGCCCATAACAGGCCGTTGGGGTCAAACTCCAGGCCGCCGACATAATGCCCACCGCCCTCCGTCCAGAGTTCGCCCTTGACTTGCATATTCTTGTCGTATTGGCGAATGCGTCCCTCACCGGCATGATCATCGTTCGGATCATTCAGTAACGTGCAACCGATCAGGATGTCACCCGCTTCGAAGGGATGCATATTGGATTCTCGCGTCATCATCTACTCCTATAATTCTCCGATGCGGCTCGCTAATTGACGCGCCGCGGTCAGTTTTACGACTATTATAAGGTGTTCGCGGACGGGCGCGGCAGGCAACATTTTCTTGCCACGCACAGTGACGCTGCCTGGCGCCCCTTTTTACAGCGCCTTTGACGGCGCCGGTGTCAGCTTTCTCGCGCAGTACTCCAGGGCTGGAGATACTTGACCCGCAATCCTCCGTGGGCGCCAAGAGCGCTGGAGTTCAACCGGGATTATTCATGGCTGCTGCGGCCGCGGTTCGTCGCGCGCCATTGCTGGCAATCTGCTGCAGCGAATGCGCGTACCGCCTCGCAGCCATGACAAGCATGGGCTTGCGGCTAACTTTTTAGCGAGGCCGTTCGTTTGCGGAATCAATTCAGAATCCGGTCATCGGGAAAGTCTTCCAGAGCCTGGCGCAGCGCCAGCTCGTCCAGTCGAGCCTCGAGTTTGCGCCGCGCCGCAAGACTCTGGAAATTAGTCGGCGGCAATATCCACTCGAATTCCCCTGTAGTGTCTGAATTCTCCAGGTTATCGATCGCATCGTCGTCAAAATTGATCTCTGCAAGTTTCGTTTTTTTCTTCGGTCGGCCAGCGTGGCTTCGCCCACTATTCTTTTTCATCGCTTGTCCTTCTATTGTGAGTCGGATGGATTCCGCGCCGGGTTCCTTAGCCGGCACGAGATCGATTCATGGATACATCATGTTCATCGTAATCGCGTCGATACCCGCCTTTATCGGGGTTTAACCCGTGCCGGGATTTACTGCGCCGCTTTTCACGAGCGAGTTTCTGCGCGAGCCGCATCGGGTAGAGATCTTCGACGAACAGCTCCTCGGTATCGTATTCAACCTGCTTCTTCATCAATCATGTCTCCTCTAGAAAAAAGCGCCCGGCGCGAGTCCGGCCGCACCGGTCTCGCCGATCTTTGGCAAGCGGCTGCCGAGTCGAGACTCCCGCCAGACGTGTAAGTTGCGGCGTCCTGCGATGTCGAAATACGCCATCAAGATAATTCGCCAGAGCACGGACAGGTCCATAAGGTCGCGCGGGGCAAGGGTGACGATTCGGTCGCCGGCTGTTTCGCCCCAACCGCTGCGCAGAATTTCAAAATGGTTTTCGGGCGAGACGTCGAGCGATACCCGGCCCGCCGCGTCGAGCACCGCGAATAGAATCGGCTCATCCTCGGGCGGCTGCAGGGCGAATGCACCGTCCAGGTAGTAGCTCGGCGAGACCCCGAGGTCCGCTTCGGCGCCCGGAGCACATCGAATGCCGGGGAGGCTCTCGATACGGTCCGCCATGGTCCGGACCAGAGGCGAGCCGGTTTCGGTATCGCCCGCGGGATCGGTGACAACACGGGCATAGCTTCGCCGCGGCAGATGTACGCGGGGAGGTCTAGTTCGCTCAATCATGATCGTCCTCCAGATACTTTGATGTAAAACTAATTTGCTTTTACTTCGATGTCAAGTATTTTTATCTGAAAATAATGACCGCTTAAGAGCCGATAAAGATACCGTTCTGGCCGGTCGGTTTATTGTTAAATCAGGCAGGCGGGCAGCCCATGGGAACGTCTCCGGCTGCGCCGGCCGGCGGATCGAAGACTGCGGTGAGCCTTGCCGCTGGCGGCTCACCCGGATTCGCCGCGTCAGACCGAAAATGCTGGCCCGGGAGAAGCCTGGCATGTCTTTGCAGGGACGACGAATGGAATCGGTTGACTTGCAGGCGTGTGACTGGATGGATCCGAAACGTGAAATTCTGGAACTACTCGCCAAGGGCTGGCAGGGCAAAGTCTATTTGCTGACGGCGCGAGTAACGCAAATTGCACTGACGACGAAGTTCTATTATCCGCAGCGCCATGTCAGCGATCGAAAAATCCGTCTCGGTAAACGGTCGCTGATTTACTGTCGGTTCAAATCAGCTGCCGCCATTTCCCGGCGTGTCGAGAGGCCTGAGTGATAGAAAATTACGGTGGCTCGACAGGTTTCGACAGAACCATTGACGCGAAAGCTATTCTGCAGCCCAAATGATAATATCGATCGGGAAAGCGAGTGACTCATTCTCGGTTGAGACCGGCACCATAAATAATTCCGTTCGATTAGAACTCAATGTCGGTCAGCGACGATCAATTCAGCATTTTCGGCCAGAATATTCGGCGTTTCTTGCGCCTCGAATCTGCGGCGGGCCTTGTCCTGCTTGCTGCAGCCGCGCTGGCCATGATCGTAAAGAACTCTCCGATGGCGGAACTGTACATGATGTTTCTGAACGTCGTCGGAGAGGTGCGAATCGGCTCTCTGGCCGTGGAGAAGCCTTTGTTTCTCTGGGTCAACGACGGGTTCATGGCGATCTTCTTCTTGCTCGTCGGGATGGAAATCAAGCGCGAAATGCAGGAAGGTTACCTGGCCGACAGTCGCCAGCTGATATTGCCGGGAGCCGCGGCCTGTGCCGGAATATTGGTGCCTGCACTTATTTACGCGGCGTTCAATTGGCGGGATCCGGTCGCCTTGACCGGATGGGCTATTCCAACGGCCACGGATATTGCCTTCGCGCTCGGAGTACTCGCGTTAGTAGGAAAACGAGCGCCTGTTAGTCTCAGAATTTTGTTGATGACGCTCGCCATTCTTGATGATCTGGGGGCGATTATTCTAATCGCATTATTTTTTACGGCCAACCTGTCACTGTTATCGATCGCTTTTGCGGCTGTTGCCGTCGCTATATTGATTACCTTGAACCGGTTGCGCGTCATGAAACTGGGTCCGTATCTGATTACGGGCCTGATTCTGTGGGTCTGTGTTCTCAAGTCAGGTGTTCATGCAACCTTGGCCGGTGTCGTCATCGCATTCGCAATTCCTGGTCACGCTGCCGAACCACAAATGACGCCGCCTTTGCGTCAATTGATCACGATGTTGCATCCGTGGGTTGCATTCGGAATCTTGCCGCTTTTCGCCTTCGTCAATGCCGGGGTATCCTTTGAAGGCCTGAACATTGCGGCGATCTTTGCGCCCGTGCCACTCGGAATAATGCTCGGGCTATTTGTTGGCAAGCAGTTGGGCGTATTTGCGGCTGTTTGGGCGGTTGTGCGACTAAACTTCGCATCGCTGCCAAGCGGCGTGACATGGTTGCAAATCTATGGCGTTTCGCTGCTTTGCGGAATCGGCTTCACCATGAGTATTTTTATCGGCTCTTTGGCATTCGCAGAGAATGCCTTCGGCTACGCTCGCGTGGATCGCCTGGCGGTGATTATCGGGTCTCTGCTGTCCGGCTTGATCGGCTACCTGATCTTGATTTTTGCAGGGCGTCGCCGTGCCGTTTCTCATTAAAATCCTTACCTCGAAGCAAGACCCATCTGCCGAGTCAGCGACATGCAAACTACAACCGGTTTCGCTTTAATCAGCGACGCCAGACTGAGATACATCGCCACAGTTTTCCTGATGTCTTATTCGGGTTTTGCGGTCGCAAAAGTATCGTCCGGGGCAGTGGAGTTCGCGATCGGCAATGTAGAATTTGTCTTGCTTCATGAGCTTGCTCATGTGCTGATCGGTGACTATGACATTCCAATATTAGGTCCCGAGGAATTGGCAGCGGATTACTTCGCTACGGCTGTATTGGCAAGTGATCAACGCAGTGACGCCGCGCGTGCCGAGCGCGCGCGGCAAACTCTGCTAGCGACGGCGAACGGCCTGGCCTCGGCATGGGAAAAACGTATTGAAATCGGTTTGGAAAAACCTTACTGGGAAAGCCACGGGCTGACTATCCAGCGGTTTTACAATATCGTCTGCCTGACGTTCGGCAGTAATCCCGAAGTATTTCCGCGTCTTCCGGAACAGGTTGGTATGCCGCGCGCTCGTGCAGATGGTTGTCCGGCTGAATTTGCGCGCGTCGAAAGAGCTGTCGAGTGGCTGCGGACCACGTACGGTCAGCCGGATAAGTCAGAGGCTGGCGGAACCGGCATGGAGATTTTGTTTGAGACGCCTCCCACGGCCGCTTCCCGACAGGCCGTGCAAACATTGAAGAATTCACGGGCTCTCGAGAAGACGCTACAAAGTCTGCAGGAGAAATTCGTCTTTAAAGAACCGATTCAAATCGTATTTAAAAGCTGTCGATCGGCGGAGGCTGCATGGGTCCCCAGTTCTCGTCAAATAGTTTTTTGCTATCGTTTGCTGGATGCGTATGTTCAGCTCGGCCAGTCGCGCGCTACTTCCCAGCGCCAGAAGCAGTTGTCGACTATTCGCTGAATTATTCTGCGGACGTTCAAGCACGCTGGCTGCGCGCACTGATGGGTATTGCGGGCTAAACCGCCATTATTCAGCATTAGTCGACTTCGGCTCGAGGTGGAATGCAGCGGCGGCAGCCGAGCTACTGCAACTGTCCTGGCTCCGAGCCGGCCGGAACGTCGGCCGTCGAACGAATTGGGCGGTCTAAATTATAAGTTTTTCGTTTCAGCCGCTTCCGCGGGTGCGGGTTTTACCGTGTTTGGCGTTTTTCTCGATAAA
Source organism: Gammaproteobacteria bacterium (assembly GCA_029863305.1). Taxonomy (GTDB): domain Bacteria; phylum Pseudomonadota; class Gammaproteobacteria; order Steroidobacterales; family Woeseiaceae; genus UBA1847. The sequence goes on from JAOTVR010000016.1 coordinate 47,642, forward strand.
TTCGATTATCGTACTGGCAACGTCTTTGCCGGTCGCGGCTTCGATTCCCTCCAGTCCCGGCGATGAGTTCACCTCTAAAACGACGGGGCCGTGATTCGATCTCAACAGATCCACACCGGCCACGTTAAGTCCCATGATCCTTGCGGCACGGACTGCCGTGGACCGTTCCTCCGGTGTCAGTTTTACGAGTTCCGCCGTACCACCGCGATGCAGGTTGGAACGAAACTCACCCTCCTTCGCCTGACGTTTCATTGCGGCGACAACTTTTTCGCCAATCACCAGGCACCGAATATCGGACCCGCCCGCTTCTTTGATGAATTCCTGTACCAGAAAGTTCGCACTCAGACCACGGAAGGCCTCGATGACGCTCTCCGCCGCCTTTCTGGTTTCCGCAAGGACAACACCGACACCCTGGGTCCCTTCGAGAAGTTTAATGACCACGGGTGTTCCCTCGACAAGATTCAGCAGATCATCGGTATCGCCCGGAGCGTTGGCGAATCCGGTCACCGGCAAGCCTATTCCTTTGCGAGACAGGAGCTGGAATGCTCTGAGCTTGTCTCGAGACCGGGTAATCGCCACGGATTCGTTCACCGAATAGACGCCCATCATTTCGAACTGCCGGACGACCGCCGTACCATAAAACGTGACGGATGCGCCGATTCGCGGGATTATCGCGTCGAACCCGGTCAGCGCCTGGCCGTTGTAGTGGACGCTTGGCTTATGCGACGCGATATTCATGTAACAACGTTTATGGTTGATCACTTGACCTTCGTGACCCCGCTGTCCGATAGCCTCAACCAGTCGGCGAGTCGAATAAAGGTTCTTACTGGTTGACAGGATTCCGATCTTCATTCTGGTATGTCCTCATTCACGGGCTGTGCTGGTTGCAGCGCTGATTGAAATTCAGCCACAATATCGTTCGCGAGCGCAACGCTGTCGAATCTCGCAATATGGATCAATGCATCGCCTTCATGCGCCAATGGCAGATTGCTGCGGCCGATGACGATACCGGAAAATGGCGCCGCGACAACCATTTCCACTTCTCCGAACGGATCACTGATGACGGCAAGCGCGTCATCCGCCCGCACGCGCTGACCCAGCTTTACCCTGGTGCGAACGATGCCGCTGGCTGAGGCACGGATCCAGCTCGTGGAAGTCGCCGTTATCGGCTCGATGCGCCGCGTCTCTCTTTTGCGCGGCGGCAACATGCCCAGCTTGCGCATCACATTGGTGACACCGCGCAGTCCGGCGCGAATTCCAACTTCGTCGAATCGTAATGCCTCGCCAACCTCGTACAACAATGTCGGGATGCCATTTTCCGCGGCATGACCGCGCAATGAGCCGTCCCGAACCGGGGCATTGATCAGCACCGGAACATTGAACGCCCGTGCCAGTTCCAGGGTTGTCTTGTCTTCCAGGTTGGCGCGAATCTGCGGCAGGTTGGAGCGATGCAGTGCCCCCGTGTGTATATCGATGCCGTAGTCAGACTGCTGGATTATTTGCTGCGAGAAGGTATACGCCAGCCGCGATGCGACAGACCCCTTGGAACTGCCCGGGAAGGAACGGTTTAGATCCCTGCGGTCCGGCAGATAGCGGGATTGGTCGAGGAACCCATGAACATTGACGATGGGTACGGCAATAAGGCAGCCGCGCAAACGTCCCAGAGCCTTTTGGGCCAGCAGGCGGCGAATGATCTCCACGCCGTTGAGCTCGTCGCCGTGGATTGCCGCCGATACGAATAATGTTGGCCCCGGGCGCTTGCCGTTAATCACCTGCACCGGCATGTTCAAAGACGCATGGGTATAGAGATCTGCCACTGGCAGATCCACGCACGCCCGTTCGGCGGGTTTAATTTCGACCGCGCCGATGCGGACTGACTTGTTGTTCAGTATCATCTTTCCCATAGGCAGATATCTATTTCTTGCGCGCCTTCTTTCTTTTTCCCAGCACAAAGGATCTGGATGGGTCAACGACAAATCGGCCGCGCATTGCAGTTCGGCCAATAAGCATACGAAATAGCATGTCGTCCCGCGCGGTGAGGGTCAGCTCAATCGGCAACGTCTCTTGACCAATCGTCATACTCGTCGCAATGACGATTCTTTCTTCCTGGTGCCCCCCGGAGTCGCGCACCACTCGCCGGTCGAGAATAGGAACCTGACAATAAATTTCCTTATCGCTCCTGTGCTGCTCCGGGTGCAAGCCAATTTTGACCCATTCCGAGCCTTCGTCATTTTCGAAGGGCTCGACACTGAAAGCGTGCAGCGCCGAGGTCCGCGCACCGGTATCAATCTTGGCCTTTATACGTTTGATGTCCAGTTCAGGCAGCGCGACCCATTCTCGCCAGCCAACGATCCGTTTCGGCTCGGCTTCGCCTTTATCAGACAAGGCGCCCACGATCACTACAGCCATTTCTGTAATCTGAAAGCTAACAGGATTCCGGCGCCCGCCGCACCCATGATCAACGAAACAATCGCAAATGACAATGGATCTTCCGTGCCTGGCAATCCGGCGACATTCATACCCATCAGGCCGGTCAGGAATGACAAGGGCAGAAAAAGCGCTGCGACAATGGCCAGAATGTACATGCGCCGATTTTGTTCCTGCGCCATTTTGGCAAGCAATTCTTCCTGGGCAACCATCGCTCGTTCGCGAATGAGATCGAGATCCTCCAGATACCGGGTAACTCGATCCGCCTCCTCCCGAAGTTCAAATATTTTATCTTCGGGCAACAGCCCGATTTTCTGTTTGGCCAGACGGCTCAGACCTTCGCGCTGCGGGGCCAGAAATCTTCGAATTCGGACCGCTTGCCTGCGCAGCGACGAAAACTCTCCGCGATAAGATCCGGTCGCACCATCGTTGAATTCTGCCTCCGCGTCCTCGATCGCTTCGTCCAGGCTTTCTATGACCGGATCGATCCGGTCTCCGAGCTTGTTTACCAGGTTTACCACGAAATCCGCCGAACTGCGCGGCCCCACACCGGCTGCAATATCGTCTCGGATAGCCTGGATTGATAAGAGCCGCCGCCGGCGCGTCGATATAATCCGCCCCTCCTCCAACCAGATGCGAATCGATACCATGTCCTCGGGCTCAGCCCCCGGGTTCGTATTGACGCCTCGTAAGATGATCAACAGCCCATCGCCATGTTCGACTACCCGCGGGCGACTGTCGTCATCCAGCAATGCGTCCGCGACGAAACTGTCGATACCGCTGTCTTTTCTTATCCATTCGCAAGCGTGCGGCGCGCGGAAGTCAAGATGAATCCAGCGCGTTCGCCCTGGCGAAGAACTCGTGTCGATATCTTGCCACGCCATGCTGCGACCACCACCCTGGCCATCGAGCTCATATGCGCAAATCAATCCGGTTTCGTCGGCTTTATTCTGGCCGTTTGTCATCCTGGCTACTCCGTTCAATTACCCTGACCTCGACCGGTGAAATATTATCGAGATGGACGTCGCGCTGCGGGAATGCGATGGTAATACCATGCTCGCGAAAGAGCTCGTCAATTCGAAATCTAATGTCGCTGCGGATTTTTCTAAGATCCCGATCAGCCGTCGCAAAGACCCACAGGTATAAGTCAAAAATCAACGCGTTATCACCGAAGTCTTCAAAAATAACCATCGGCTTCGGTTCTTTCAGAACCTCGTCATGTTCATTTGCAGCCTGGTCGATGAGTTCAGCAACCTTACGGACTGGAGATCCGTAGGCCACACCGACGCGCACCAGCGCTCGAGTCAGCCTGTCGACCAGTGTCCAATTGACGACCATGTTCTCGAGCAGATGACTATTTGGTATGAGCAGATGGACCCCGTCGGTTCGACGGATGCGTGTTGATCTCGTGTTGATCGCTTCCACGGTGCCTTTCGTTTCGCCAACTTCCAGAAAGTCGCCGATTCGGATTGGGCGTTCCCACATCAGAATCCAGCCACTGATGAAGTTGTTGATGATGTTCTGCGCACCGAATCCGAAGCCAATTGCGATAGCGCCGGAAATGAAAGCAAAAGCGGCGAGCGGCACATTCAAAAGCTGCAGAACCGTCAGGAGCAAAATGGCCAGCACTAAAACAAGATAAATGCGGCGCACCAGGTGAATCAGATCTGGATTGATACGATTTTCGGTTAGCCGTCTCACAATGAAACGTTCGAGCCAGCGGGCCAGGAAATAGCCAATGACGATGACAGCCACGACAATGCCGACCTGTCCGACGGTCACGGGCTGGTCAGCTACGGTGATCAGTGGATAGCCGAGAAATCGAAAAAATTGCTCCATAACTTTTGAGTGTGGCACGTCGTTTCGGTCCTGTGAAGCATCAAGCAGTATTGGTGCATTTTGTATTGCGGGTATTCGAGTTTCGTGCCATATATCTTCGCAAATGCAAAGGAGGTGATGATATGGAAGCAGCTTTCGTGACGAGTCCCTGGCAGCGGCTTCGCGAGCTGCTGGCCGAAAGTGACGCGAATGCCTTGGTCGAATACCTGAATTCACTGTCCTCGGATGACATCGTCCGCGCCGTGTTCCGCCTGACGGCGGATGAACAAGCTGCTTTGATTACGGTGCTTCCGCCGGAAAGTGCCGCTGAGCTGCTTGACGATGTGCCCGAGAGCCACGCGGCCGAACTATTGGATGACATACCGCCCGAGGAGGCCGCCTCGATCATTGGCGAACTCGACAGCGATCTTGCTGCAGACGTGCTCGGCGAACTCGACGCGGATGATCTCGAAGAAATTCTGGAGCAGATGGATCCGCAGGACGCCAACGAAGCACGGCGGCTGATCAGCTATCCATCGGACAGCGCCGGCGGCTTGATGATGACCGAGTGCCTGTCGTACACGGTGAATACCCGGATTGGCGAGGTGGTTGCGGATGTGAGCAGCCGTACAGAGGATTTTCCGCTCTATCTTTTGCAGCGCATTTTGGTCGTGTCGGCCAACGGGCGTCTGCGCGGTGCCGTTAACCTGAATGACATCGCCTTCGAAGCGCCGACCCGACGGCTGGCGGCATTCGTAAAACCAACGGAAGCAATCCCGGTGCAAGCCGAACTGGGGACGCTGGAGAAGTTTTTTACGTCGCATGACCAGGTTGTCGTGCCGGTGGTCGATGATCGACAGCGGTTGCTGGGCGTGTTGCGCCGCCGCGCCGTTTTCGAGGCAATTTCTGAAAAAGCAGAGGACGACGCGTTAAAACGTCAGGGCATCGTGGGCGGCGACGAACTGCGCTCCATGCCGGTGCATGTTCGATCAGGACGTCGCTTATCGTGGCTGAGCATAAATATCGTACTGAATATTATCGCGGCCAGTGTCATCGCGCTGTATCAGGAAACACTGGCCGCAGCAATCGCATTGGCAGTATTTCTGCCGATCGTTTCCGACATGAGTGGCTGTTCCGGCAACCAGGCGGCAGCCGTCAGCCTGCGTGAACTGACACTCGGTATCGTGCGTGCGGAGGACGCATGGCGGGTCTGGGGCAAGGAAATATTGGTTGGATTGATCAATGGTGTTGCACTTGGGACGCTGCTTGCCTTGGCGGCGTGGCTTTGGCAGGGTAATCCGTGGCTCGGGCTGGTCGTTGGCGCTGCGCTGGCGATCAATACGGTGATCGCCGTATCCATCGGCGGCACGGTTCCGCTGCTGCTCAAAAGCCTGCAGGTGGACCCGGCGTTGGCGTCCGGCCCTCTGCTGACAACGGTGACCGATATGTGTGGGTTCTTCCTGGTCTTGAGTCTTGCAAGTCTCGCTCTGCCGCTCCTGCAGGGTTAATTCCGGCCGGCCGGTTCAGGGGACTATTTTTCTGAAACTGAAACGAGCAGTTTCCTCAATCCCTCGGTCAACGATTTTGACTCTCGTTCGCTAAGACTTTTGAGCTGCGCCTCCGCTATCTCCAGACGGGTTTGAATAGCCTGATCGATTACGCCCAGTCCATTTTTCGTGAGCTTGACGTTAACACCGCGGCGGTCTTCCGGATCCGTAGTTCGCTCAACCAAACCTTTCGCTTCGAGGCGATCGACGCGTGTCGTCATGGCGCCCGAAGTCAGCATGGTTAATCGCGCCAGTTCGGTTGCCGGTTGCTCGAACGGTTTTCCCTTGCGGCGCAAAGCCGACAACACATCATACTCCCAAAGTTTCAGCTTCAGCGGCCGCAAGGCGACCTCGGCGCTGCGTTGCAGGAGTTTACCCAGTAGCTGAATTCGCACCACGACACCGAGCGGGGAATAGTCCAGTTCCGGACGTTCCGCGTTCCAATCCTCCAGCAGTTGATCGACCTGATCGCCCATCTCGTCAAGGAGCCTAATGGAAAAAAAATTTAGCGTCAAAAATCTTGATATCAAAATTTAAACCGGCCGCGTGCTGAGCGGCTTGCGACGCCGGGAATTTAGAACCTATCGTCTGGGTTTACCGAACCGGGATAATCAAAAACTCCGGAACAGAACGGCAACGTGCCTCTTTACTTGGAGAGAAATGGCGAGACTCTGGTTTTCAGAAAAAACAGAATGTCCCCATTTGCCCGGATTTCTATGTCGCACGCACCAGCCCAAGACTTTTTTCTATAAGGTTCAGGCGTGGTGAGCGCACCGGAAATGTCGCGTAAGCTTGACGCCTGAAGACCGGCGCACCCTCGACTTCGTGCAGCAACCCAAAGTCGATATCCTTCTCGACCATGCGTCTGGGCAGATAGGCGCTCCCACCGAGCAAGTTGATGTACTCGAATGCCATTTTGGCATGCGACACGCGGGTCATGGCTTCCGGGGCATCGGGAAAGGCACGCCGATGATCAAGAGCGTAGGACAAACCCCAATCGACATAAATATAATCGCGGCGCCGCAGCGCCTGCTCGATTTGCAGGCCGGCCACATTGGAGACACACACGAACTCCAGCGCGGCGATCTCCCGAATTTGCATGATATCGAGCTGCGCCGGTTCCAGCATGATAGCGACGTCCAGCGTGCCATCGATCAAACGGCGCGTCAGCAAATCGGGCGATTGTGATTCGGCAATAATTGCCATGTCGGCATAGGTGCGCCGCAGATCGTGCAGCCAACGCTGCAGCAACACGTCCCACAGACGAAGACTGCCGCCAATGACCAGCTGCTCACTCGCTTGCGCCAGCGACACGTCCTGGCGGGCCGCCCGCCAGGCGGCGATCTGCCGTTCCGCGTGGCGAATCAACCGACCGCCCTCGGGTGTCAACCGCATTTCACGGCGACTGCGCTCGAACAGCGTCACGCCCAACAGCTGTTCCAGTGATTTCAGCCGACTGCTGACAGCCGCCTGGGTCAGATGCAAATGTTCGGCCGCGCGACCGAAGTGTCGCGTGCGGTTCAGTTCCAGGAAGGTTCTGAGCAACTCAAGATCCATGAAGTCTTATAAATTATTCTTATCAAACTAGCAAATATTTTTAGTTTTATTTGTTAAAAGAAGCCCTCTAAGCTGCCTTTCTTCCTCTGCCGGCAGTGCCGTCAGAGCTTTGTATGTTTGCCCCGTAAAGGAGGTTGAAATGAATTTCACAATCAAAACAGTTGGGCGGGCCCTGGCCGTTCTGCTTCTCGGGCTGTTTGTGCTCGGCGCTGCTGCCCAGGAGAACCTGCGCGCGACGCTTTTCGCCCAGACCGATGAAGCATTGAAGGCGGCCAACGAGGCACGCGCGAATGTGCTCGCGCCAAAGAACTACGCTGATGCCGCGGAGCATTACCGGGATGCCGAGAAGAAGCTCGAGCGCGGTGGCAGCATAGAGAGCATCAAGAAGGATCTGGCCGACGCCGCGAGGTCGCTGCGTAAGGCCGTCGACGCGACTCGTCTGGCCGGCGTCACGCTGACGTCCGCCATCCAGGCGCGCAACGACGCCGACGAGGCCAATGCCAAGCAGTTTGCCGCCAAGGAGTGGCAAGACGCCGAAGAGAAATTTGCATCGGCCGCGATGCGCCTCGAAGACGGCAACGTGAATTCCGCGCGCTCGCGGGCAATCGACGCCGAGAAGCGTTATCGCACTGCTGAGCTTGCGGCAATCAAAGCGAATTATCTCGATGAAACGCGGCGTTTGATCAAGCAGGCGGACAACGACCGCGTGGAACGCTACGCACCCAAGACGCTGGCCAAGGCCGAGGCGTTGCTCGCACAGGCCGAGAAAGCGCTGACCCAGAGCCGTTATGACACCGACGAGCCCCGCAGTCTGGCCCGTAAGGCCAAGTACGAGGTAAAGCACGCGATGTACCTGGCCCGCACCCTGGAACCGGTGCGTGACCGGGACGTTAGCCTCGAAGACTTTGCGCTGGCGAATGAAAAGCCAATCGAAAAAATTTCCGCGACCCTGGACCTGGTGGCCGAGTTGGACGAAGGCTACGACGGCCCGACCCAGGCCATCACCGCGAAGATCGAAACGTTGCAAAAGGACGCGTATGAGCTGAGCGAACGGCGGGGTCAGATCCTGGAACTTGAAACCGAGATCCAGCGCCTCGAAAGCCAGTTGGGCACGCAATCTCAGCGACTGGCCGCGCAAGAGCAACAGCGGCAGCGTTTCCGCCAGGTCAGC
>JAOTVR010000184.1 GCA_029863305.1 Gammaproteobacteria bacterium
GTCGTGCATGCCGCACCCGCATCGCAAACTGGTCTCTCTTGAGTTGCACGAAATACGGATCATTCGGACCCGAGTAGCCCGTCGCATCCGCATTTTGTTTCTCCACGTCGGCGCGGATGAACTCCGCCAACAGGCCGCTACCGTCTCGTTCGGCCTGGTCGAGCAATTGGCGCGGAAATGAATGCTCCCGCGGCGTGCCGGCCCAAGCTATGACACGCACCTCGTCCGGCTCGGTGTGCTTGAACTCGACGCGATTTACCCGCAGTGGCAGCGGCTCCGCGGCATCGCAGAACCAGCAGTAGCTGACAATCGTTGTGTCCGGCTTAACGAGTTGGCGAGCGGTTGCGACGTTCGCATCAGTTTCCAGGCGACAGGGATCGGCAGTTGCCAACGCGGGCAGACACAGCAGTGGGAACAGCCATCTCCTGATATCGATGGGCGCGGTCATCCGCAGAAGTGTATCGGACCGGCGGTCGCCCGCGGCAATTCAGTGTTGCGTTATGAATCCGCTAATCGTGACAGGGTTCACATAATTAAAAAATAATCATAGAAAAATACATATTATTCAATTATCATTGGTTTCATGCATCAATGTTTAAATTGCGAATCGGGACTCGCGGTGACCAAACTGCGCTGCCCGAGCTGCCAGGTCAGCTACGAAGGCGAATTCTCGCTGCCGCGCCTGGGACGATTGGCGCCCGCGCAGCAGCACCTCGCGGAGCAGCTGATCATGGCGGCCGGTAATCTCAAGCAAGTGGCTGCCAATCTCGAGGTCAGTTACCCGACCTTGCGTAAACGACTGGATGAGTTGGTCGTGGCGCTCGGCGGCCTGCAATCGGCAGATGAAGCGCGCGCCGGCAAACTGCTCGCAGCCGTCGAGGCAGGGGACACGAAGCCTGAGACGGCAGCGCGACTGATTAAGGAGGCGAACGGTGGACTCTAAGGACAGACTCCATCGCATGGAGGCCGACGGAATCCTCACGCCGGAGCAAGCGGCGATGCTGCGTGACAGCCTCGAATGGGGCAGGACAGAGGCAATGGGGATTGCGGGTGAGGAACGCCTGCGGCATCGCAAGACGCTGTCGAAATGGCTGTTGTGGCTGATGGCAGCTGCGTTTGCAGTCGCATTTTACGCGCTCGTGATCGGCCCTGGCGCCGATCCGCAAACGCCGCAGGATGTTGCAGCCATGATGAACCAACCTGGAGGTATTGGAGAGATGAACAAGGGATTTTCGGGCCTGCTGGCCATCGCACTACTACTCATCGTGCCGCTGATCCTCTGGGCGCTGTTGCACAACTCGCTCGTAAACAAGGAAGAGTCCGTGTTCAAGGCGTGGGCTCAGACCGAGAGTAATCTGGAGCGGCGCGCCGATCTGATTCCGGCGCTTGTCGAGACTGTGTCTCGTTACCTGCGCCACGAGTCGGAAACGCTGATAGCCGTGACTGAGCAACGCAGCGGCGACAGTGAGTTGAAAGAAGTTCTCGATGAGCTGATAGCTGCGCAGCAGGCTATTTCAGAACTCGCACAAAAAGGCAACGGCGACATCGTCGAAAGCGAAGCAGATCTGGCCGCGCTCTATGCGGCCCAGCAAAGTGTCGGACGGCGCATGCATAGCATACTTGCCGTGGCCGAGAGCTATCCGCAACTACGCTCGTCCGATCAATTCCTGGAATTGCAGGCACAACTCGAGGGCACCGAAAACCGTATCAATGTGGCAAGGATGCGATTTAACGAAGCGGTCGCCACTTATAATGCAGCGATTCGCAAACTTCCGGGTAGCCTGATCGCACGGATAGGCGGTTTCAATCGTAAGGCATATTTCAAGGCGGAAGACGAGTCGCACGAGAAGCCTGTACTCGAATTCGACTGAACGCCCTGCTGTCATGCGCGGCCCGCAAACTATTGCTGCATTGATCTGCCTGTGTCTCTGCGTGGGATGCGGATCCCCGGCCGGTCGTAACGAGCTTGTTCAGGACCAGGCAGGCTTGCTTGATACCGGGCAGCGCGGGCGCATCGAACTCTTCCACACGTTGTTGCGGGATGATTTCGACATCGACTATCGTGTCGTTACAGCTGACGGGGAAGAGGACATCGACGCTCTCTCAGCGAGGCTGTTCGAGCGTCTTGGCGCGGGCGAACTTAGTAGCAGCGGCCTCGGGCTACTGTTGGTCATCGATCCGGTGCAAGATCGCGTGCGTCTCGAGGTCGGTTACGCGCTCGAGGGGTCCTATCCTGACGCGTTCGTGGCCTACATCGAACAGCGGCAGATGGTGCCTTTTTTCCGCTCCGGGAGAATTGCCGACGGCATACTGGCAACAACGGAGCTGATCGTGCAGCGTGCACAGCGCGCAGCGAAAAATGCAGGCCTCGCTGGCGAAGTGTGGCTGGAGGGCAGCGGCGGCGCCGGAGCATCGACAACTGCTCACATCGATCGGGGGCCAATCGAGCCGGTCGCCAAGACGACGGCGGTGCAGACCGTTGGCGCGAGTCCGGCCGAGATCCTGGCAGAGTATTTCAAGCGCATGCAGAGCAGAGACGCAAACCCCGACCTGAATATCTATACGCCTGCGACCCGGCAGATGCTGCGCAAGTGGGTAATTACCCCTGCGCAAATGGATAACATCGTAAAGACATACCGCAACTGCGATGCGCAGGCAGAACGTATCGATGCATCCGGTCGCCTGAGTGTCATCCGATATCCAGTCCGGCAACGCAAGTGTGCGCCCTGGTTCTTCGTAAAAATCAACGACCGATGGGCACTGGACCTGACGGTGATGCAAACGGCGATTCGCTTCGGCCGCGACAATTCATGGCATTTCGAACTCGGTGCCGAGCACCCATACGAATATGCATTTACGGATTGGAGCTTCGACGCCTATGGTTTCCCACGGCACGAATGATCGATCGGCGCAAATCGATGTGCGTACCGAAGTTTGGTTACGATTTCTAAATCAGCAAGATACCGATTCGCGCCGATTGAGAGCCAATTACCCAATAGACAGGTTGAGTTCTCCGAGGGCACGTGTCACAGGTTCGCACCGACGAGCAAAGTGTGAAATCTCAACAGATGCGTGACACATTCAGCTCTTTTCTCAAAGATACTTGGAGAGGAGAGAAGGATGACAAAAGCAGAACAAGCAAGGATCGTGGCGTGGCGTTTAAGGATACTGCAGCACGCGGAGAATGAACCTCGCTATGTAGCACAGACCTGTCGGTATTTCGGACAATACGAATTGACGCCCGTTGAGCTCGAGGCGTAGCTATAGGCCATGGCCGGCAGCTGGAGGTGGGTGGTCATGCATTCGATATTCAAGCCGAAACATCTCATACGCACGTTGATCATCGCCATGTCGTTGGCGCAAGGGGCGCTGGCGCTCGACGAAATTCCGCAGTACCAGATCGTAGACATCGGCGGCATCATTCGCGATGCCTTTCCCGCAGCCGGGATCAGCTCGGGTTGGGCCGTGAATGAAACCGGGGACGTGGTGGGTGCGGCCCTGATCGACAGCGAATTCCATGCCTTCATTTACAGCGAGGAATGGGGCCTGGTGATCCTGCCGCTGCTGCCGGGCTGGACCAACCACATCGCTCAGGACGTTTCGGATCGCGATGCGGAGGGCGTCGTGCTGATCGTCGGCGGCGCCGGACAAACGACTCAACTATCAAACTCCGATCCGG
>JAOTVR010000017.1 GCA_029863305.1 Gammaproteobacteria bacterium
CGGCCTCGGTTACGACGAGGTTCGTCGGACCAATCCGGATCTGGTCATGCTCTCCACCTGTAACATGGGCCAGACCGGACCGCGTGCCCAAACGCCGGGTTTCGGCTCGCAACTCTCGTCGCTGGCGGGCTTCTGCGGCACGACCGGCGAGCCGGACGGGCCACCAATGCTGCTCTACGGTCCCTACATCGATTTCATTGCATCGGTCATGGGTTGCTCGGCTGCGTTGGCGGCGCTCGAGCAAAGACGCCGGACCGGCAGCGGAACGTGCATCGATCTATCCCAGTATGAGTGTGGCTTGCACTTTATGGCGAGTGCGCTGCTCGCCTACCGGCGCGATGGATCGGTAGCCGGGCGTAACGGCAATCGCGACAACACTGCCGCGCCGCACGGAGCATACGAGTGCCAGGGTGGCCGCTGGCTTGCGCTGTCGTGTTGGTCCGATGCAGAGTTCAACGCACTGGTCGCAACGCTAGGCTGCCGGGGTCTGGCCGAAGATCCGCGTTTCGCCGGCATGGAGGCTCGACACGACAACGTGCAGACACTGGATGATGCGTTGTCCGAAATACTGTCTGAGCTCGATGCGGAGCAAACCGCGGCGGCGCTGCAGGGCAATGGCGTGCGAGCCTACCCGGTGAACACGGTCGCCGACCTGTTTGGCGACCCGCAGCTTTGCGAGCGACGCAGCTGGCGAACACGCAAACATGAGGAAATAGGCGAACAGGCGTATTTGATGCCCGGCTTCGATTTGTCACTGACCCCGGGGGAGGTTACCCGGCCCGCGCCTTTACTCGGCGGCGACAACGACATCGTGTTCAAGGAATTTCTCGGACTGAGCGAAGACGAGTTCCAGGCTTGCACGGCTGCGGGGGCATTCAAATGAACTGCCACGGATCCACACGGTACGAGGCCGAAGGGCGTCCAACGGTAGCGCTATGATCCTCACGGACCTCGAACTGGAAAACGCCATTGTTGATGAGTTACAGCGTCACACCGTTCTGAGCCTGGCAACGGTCGGCGGGGCGGGGCCTCATGCTGTTTCATTGCTGTACGCGCACAAGGACTTCGATATGTACTGGTTGTCCGACCCGAAAACAAGCCATTCCCAGCAACTTGCTCAAAACCCTTCGGCCGCTGTGTCGATTGCCGCGCAGCAGGACGACTTCCGGAAGCTCCGGGGGCTCCAGATAGCAGGCAACGCTTACCGTATTGCAGACCCTGACCAAGCAGCCCGGGGCTTCGATTTGCTGGTCGCGCGCTATCCGTTTTTGAAGCAATTCGCCGCCGGCAAACTTGCCCGGCATCTGCGTCTTGCCGCCGTTTATCTGTTCCGTTCGAATAAACTCACATTGATCGACAATTCTCGCGGATTCGGTTTCAAACAGACTCTCGAATTAGCGGATCGCTCCGCCGAGGCAACGAACATTGATGCCTCGACCGCGCAAGGAGATGCTGCATGAGCAAGACAAGGAAAACGCTGGATGACGACATGGGCATTCCGATCGGTGTCAAAATCGAAGCCGATATACCCGGAGCGACAACAGAAGATCCGATCGCGGGCCTGAGCCCGGCCATCGAATATCGCGACCTTCGGCAGTGGCTGGCCATCGCAGACGAGCTCGGCGAGGTCGAGATCGTCAAAGGTGCGAACTGGCAGGAGGAGATTGGTATGGCCGCGGAACTCGTGTTGCGCAGCGATACAACCCCGTGCGTCGTATTCGAGGACGTTCCCGATACCTTGCCCGGTTCCCGCGTTCTGATCAATTTCTTCGGCGGCGAACGCAAGTCGATGACGCTCGGTTTTCCGACCGGCTTGTCGAAGCTCGAACTGTCCGAGGCTGCGCGCCGCCAATACCTGGGGAAACTTCCGACCATTTCACCGCGTTATGTCGATGATGGTCCGATTCTCGAGAATGTCATCACTGGTGACGACGTGGACGTGACCGTGTTTCCGACACCGCTGTGGCATGAAGAAGACGGTGGTCGATACATCGGCACCGGCAGCTATAACATCACGCGCGATCCGGACGACGGCTGGGTCAACTGCGGTACCTATCGGGTCATGATTCACAACAAGAAACAGGTAGGCTTCTACATATCGCCGGGTAAACACGGCCGCATGATGCGCGATAAGTACGAAGCCCGGGGCGAATCCATGCCTGTCGCTATCGTGGTGGGCGACGACCCCTTGAGCTTCCTGCTCGGATGCAGCGAAGTGCCGCAGGGAATTTCGGAACAGGACATCATTGGCGGAATTCGCGGTGAGGCGGTAGAGGTGATCAAGGGCCGGGTTACGGGTCTTCCCATTCCGGCGAACGCAGAGATCGTGCTCGAGGGTTTCGTGGAACCGGGTAATCGCCGTGCCGAAGGCCCGTTCGGCGAATGGACCGGATATTACGCCAGCGACATACGTCCCGAGCCGGTGCTCGACGTCAAGGCTATCTATCATCGCAACGATCCGATCATCCTCGGCTGCCCGCCGCTGCGGCCGCCGGACGAGATTTGCCGTTTCCGCGCCGTCATGCGCTCGGCATTGTTGCGTGAAAACATGCTTCACGCCGGCGTGCCTGACGTTACTGCCGCCTGGGCGCACGAAACCGGCAATGCGAGATTATTGCTCGGCATAGCCATCAAACAGCGCTATCCGGGCCACGCAGCGCAGGCGGGTCACGTCGCGGCCATGTGTCACGTGGGAGCCTATTGCGGGCGCTACGTCGTCGTCGTCGACGAAGACGTCGATGTGTCCGACCTCGAGGAATTGATTTGGGCGGCGATTTCCCGGTCCGATCCGGCGACCTCGATCGACATCATCAAGAATGCCTGGTCGACACCTCTGGACCCGCGGCTCGAACCGAAACAACGTGAGCAGGGCGATTACACGAACTCGCGCGCCATCATCGACGCCTGCCGGCCATGGCACTGGCGCGATGAATTCCCGAAAGTGAATAAGCCCAGTCCGGAACTGGCGAGGCGGGGGCGCGAGATGTTTGGCTATTTGTTGCGCAAAGGATCAACCGGGCAAAACGTCATCAACAAATGACCTCACGTGCGCGGTTGCGCATTACAATGTGTCTGGCACGAGGATGGCGCGTCGTGCGAGTTGACCGTCGTGTGCTTTGGCGAAGATCTCATTGATTTGCGACAAAGGGTGCCTTTCGATGAACGGCAGCATGGAGACATCGCCGCGGAGGACCAGTTCGAGCGCATCCGGGTAATGCTCCGGCAGGCATCCCCAGTTACCGAGTGCACGCGCATGAAATGCCATCAGATTGGACAGGCGAACCTCGACCTTGTCCATCGTGAAACCGACAACGGATAAGCAGGAACCGTAAGTGAGCAGGCCGAATGCAGCAGTCTGGCCCGCGGCAGTACCGGAACATTCGAAAATCTTCCATTCGGTCTGACGCAAGTCATTCTTCTTCGCGAAATCCCTGATCGCATCGCGCACATCCCTACCTTGAACTTCCCTCGCGTTGAGGGTCATGCTGGCGCCATAGCCCTCGAGCTGACTGAGCTTCACCTGATCGATGTCGATTGCGACGACTGTTGCCCCTTTTGCAGCCGCAATCTGCACGGCATAGCCACCGACGCCACCGACACCGATGACAACCGCCAGGTCTCCGGCTTCGATTTCCGCCTGCACGACGGCCTGGTAGGGTGTTGTCACTGCGTCCGCGATGACGCTGGCGTCCGCGAGTTGCATGCCGACTTCGGCCAGCCGTGTCGTATCAATTTCGCACAATCCGGCCGACGGCACAGTGATATGCGTGGCGAATCCGCCATGCATATCGATGCCGGGCGACTTCTGATTCCGGCAGATCGTGCCACGGCCCCGATCGCAGAGATCACAGGACCCGCAGGTGATGACGGCGGGAATGACGACTGTCCTGTCCTGCCACCTCGCTGCATCTTCTCCGGTCTCGATGACGCGGCCGCTCATTTCGTGACCCAGTGTCAGTGGTAACGGGTGCCTGGTCCTGACGCCGTCGTAAAAGAATCCGAGGTCCGTATGGCAGACGCCGCAACCCGCAATCTCGACGACGACCTCATTCGGCAACGGCCGCGGTGGATCGAACTCGACCCGTACCAGCGGGCTCCCCGGTTGCTCCATTACCCAGCGATGTGCGGTCATTGATTGGCTCCCTCGCGGTCGTTTTCCCAGATTGGTTTGCGCTTCTCGAGAAATGCATTGAGGCCTTCGACCGGGTCTTTCGTGCGCATGAGTTTCTCGATATACAATGTTTCGACGGTTGCGAGCCGGGTCCTTATGCGTTCAATGTAATCCTGACGCGCAGCAGTGACCGCAATACGCAGGGAACTCGCACTCTTGCCGACGATGTTCTCGTCTATCCACGTCAGCGCAGCGTCGGCAGGCGACTCGCTGACTTCGTCAACCAGCCCGATACGCTTTGCCCGCTGTGCGTCAACGGACTTGCCCGACAACAACAGCATTTCGGCCCGCGCCTGACCGAGTCGCTCAGGCAGCAGGCATGACGCTGCCGGCGCAAACACGGCGAGTGAGATCTCTGGCTGCCCCAATTGAGAGTCCGGTGCGGTGATGATCAGGCTGGCTGCACACGCAACCTCGAGGCCGCCACCGAGGCACTGACCCTGCACGGCGGCGACTATCGGCACCGGGTACTCGAGCATTTGCATGACCAGCGAATTAATTTTGCCGAGCATCGCTGCGCACTGGTCCGGCAAGTGTTCCTCGACGCTCGCGCCAAAACTGAAATGTGGGCCCTCCGCGTCGAGAACGACCGCGAGCAAGCGCTGGTCGTTGACATGCGTATCCAGCGCAGCGCTCAGGGCGTCAATCATCCGGGCGTCGATGATGTTTGCTTTCGGCCGCGCCAGCTGCAGGCGCAATACTTGTTCATCACGTTCGAGCCAGGTTTTGATGGGACCGTCGGTCATGCGCAATCTCCGGGCTATGCCATTGCCGCCGGCGGATCGGGGTCGTAGTCCCAATCGTCATCCGGCGGCGGATACTTCGCTATCCAGTCTTTCATCCAGGCGACATGCTGGCGCTCGTCGGCGGCGAATTCCCGCGCCAGACAACAGACCTCGTCATCCGTACTGTCTTGTGCAACAGCTTCGAAGAATGCCATTGCGCTTAGTTCATTTTCCAGAGCGAGCTCGAGCGCCTGATGCGGCGTCATCAGATAATGCACCCCCGCAAGGTCGATGTTCTCCGGTGGCTCGAGGCCCGACCAACGAAATTCCCACGGCGCGAGGTCGGGAAGCTCCACATCTCCCGCCGTGTCACGGATCTTTGCCGCGTGCTCGGCCTCCAGCTTCGTCATTTTGTCAAACAGACCGGCAACAGCCGAATTGCCGCACTGCTCCATCTGCTCCGCCAACTCTTTGTAGCTCTGCACGGCTTCCAGTTCGATAACCATCGCGTGCACCAGAAGTTCGGCCCGCGTGAAGTTCTGCGATGATTTTTTGCCTGCCTTGCTCATACCAGAAACTCGTTTTGGAAGTCGCCCTCGAATGCATCGTCGTGCGCGACGGCCTGTGCGTATTTGGCGCGCGACCCTTTGTACAGAACGCCGATGTTAAATCCATCGTCGGTCATTACGCGCCGCGCAGCCTGAGACGCATCCGTCGTGAATGGGACAGGCGGTGGGTGCACCATGTTCTTCCATTCCCGCTGATCCGGACGAAAAGTGACGCATGGACTCAGGATTTGCACGAACGAGAAGCCCGGGTGGCTTATCGCCTCAGCCAGCATTTTGGCGGTGCCGTTGACGTCGCCCGAGAACGAGCGAGCAACAAAATTGGCGCCGGAAGCGAGCGCAATTACGAGCGGATGAAACGGTGAGACGCCGGTACCGCCGGGCGCCAGGCTGGAGTCCCAGTCAGGCGCCGTGGTAGGTGAGGGCTGCCCCTTTGTCATGCCGTAAATTTCGTTGTCCATGACGATGTAGGTAATGTCTACGTTGCGCCGGCAGGCATGCAGCAAATGATTACCGCCGATCGAAAACCCATCGCCATCACCACCGGCGCAAATGACGGTCAGATCAGGTCGCGCCACTTTCAGGCCGGTCGCCAGCGGCAGGGCTCGTCCATGCACGCCATGGAAGCCGTAACAGTTCAGGTATGCCGGAATGCGTGAGGAGCAGCCAATGCCTGATACGACCGCGATTTGCTCGGGTGCAAGCGCTAATGCCGCAATTGATTTGGCAAGACTTGCCAGGACATGGTAATCACCGCAACCTGGACACCAGACTGGTTTTGTATCCGACTTGTAGTCGCTGGCTTTCAGTTTGCAGGGGGCGACGGCGCTCATTCGAGGCACCATTCATTGATTTTCGTGGCGATCTCGCCCGGCCGAAATACGCCGGGTCCGGGCCGATGTAGTGTGTCGACGTTTTCGGGCAGCTCATACCACGCGCGCAGGAGCCGATACAGCTGACCCGTGTGGTTCTGCTCGATCACCATCAGGCGATTGACGCCATCGAGAGCGGCTGCCATCTCCTCTTGCCGAACCGGCAACAGCAAGCGCAGCGCAATGAGCTTCACTTTGCGGGACACGTCGCTCGACAGTCTGTGCAGGGCTTCCCGGACCACGCCGGTTGTCGAACCCCAGGTCAAGATTGCGAGTTCACCTTCACCCTCGATGTCCGCCCAGTGCTGGCCATAGTCGAAGTCCGCAATTTTTCTGGCGCGCTTGTCGAGCTGTGTACAGTGATCGCCGGAGCTGCCCGACGGTTTTGCCTTGCTACTGTGCTCAAGACCGTCGGCCGTGTATTGTCCACCCGCTGTTCCGGGTATCGGCATCGGAGAGATTCCGTCAGCGGTAATGGCATAGCGCTCGAATGCCTCGTCAATATTCTCGGCAAGTTTGCGCTTGGCGAAGAATGAAATCTCCGCCACCGGATCGGCGACAACTATCGCCTGGCCGATGAACTGATCCGACAGCACGATGACCGGTGCCTGGGTTGCTTCGGCGAGATGCACCGCCCATTGTGTTGTATAGACGCAGTCAGTCACCGAGTTCGGCGCGACGACGATATGTGGTGCGTCTCCATGCAGTCCGTACACCGCTGCATTGAGATCGGACTGTTCCGGCTTGGTCGGTATGCCCGTGGACGGGCCGACACGCATGACGTCGACGACGACAACCGGAATCTCGGCGCATACCGCGAGGCCGAGTCCCTCGATCATCAGTGACAAGCCGGGACCGGAAGTCGCCGTCAGCGACGGCACGCCGCCAAAAGATGCACCGATCGCCATGTTGATCGAGGCAAGTTCGTCTTCGGCTTGCGTCAAGGTTCCGCCGGCGTCCAGCAGTCTTGGTGCCAGCCATTCGAGAATCTCGGTTGCTGGTGTAATAGGGTAGGCGGCAGCAAATCGCACGCCACCGCGCAGCGCACCGAGCCCCGTCGCCTGATTGCCACTGATCATCCAGCGTTTGCCCGATGCACCGTTGGCGGCCTGAGGTGCTTCCGAGCTCTGTGTTCGCGAAAAGCCGAGCATCGCTGCCGCGACGCTTGCATCGATCGACTCCTGGCGCTTCGGACCGAGTTTCTTCGCTATGGCATGTTCCAGCGCTTCCCGGGAGATACCGGCGAGGCCGGCCACATAGCCCAATGCCACCATATTCGCACGGCCACCACTTACCGAATCGGCGAGCGCTTTCATTTCCAATTGCCGCTCAGTCGCGCCCGACGCGGTAATCGATTGCGGTACGGCGTCTTCAGCCGGGTCGGTTACCACGATGCTGTTCGCGTCGATGGCGAAGTCTGCGACCATTCTTTCGGCATGATTCCAGTCGATACCGAGCAGCACATCGAAGCGGTCATCGAGACATTCGACCGGGGCCGGGCTCAGGCGCACCAGCGCCGCCGACTCGCCGCCGCGGATTTGGGGGCCAACCGCACGAATCATCAGGCCATACAGACCGCAGCGTGCCGCCGCCGTCAGCAGCATATCGCCGGCAGTGACGACACCGCTGCCCCCCTTGCCGAGCAGGGCGACCGAAAAGGACTTGCCGGGCCGATCTGACATTTGCAGTGCCGTCGTTGCTATTATCGTATTTCGGTACTATAATACCGTTATAGTCCTGAAAAGCAAGCGCAGCGGGGAGAAAGTGATGAATGCCTTGGCAGCCAAGAGCGATGCCGACAGAGAACTGGTGGATTACAATCTAGCGGGCGATGTCGTGGTTGAGGGTGTGACGTTCGAGCGTCGTCAGGCGCGCTGTCCAGGCGGGACCGTTCTCGAGGGACTCTTCCATGCCTGGATCACACTCGATAACCCCAAACAGTACAACTCCTACACGACCGAGATGATCAAAGGTGTCATTCTGGCGTTTCGCCGGGCAAGCGCGATGCGTGACGTCGTCACCGTGGTTTTTACCGGCAGCGGCGACCGGGCATTCTGTTCGGGTGGCAATACCAAAGAGTACGCCGAGTACTACGCCGGTCACCCGCAGGAATACCGGCAATACATGCGGCTGTTCAATGACATGGTCTCGGCGATCCTGGGCTGTGACAAACCCGTAATCTGCCGGGTCAATGGCATGCGCATCGGTGGTGGCCAGGAAATCGGCATGGCCTGCGATTTCTCGATTGCCCAGGATCTCGCGCGGTTCGGGCAGGCCGGTCCCAAGCACGGCTCAGCGCCGATTGGCGGCGCTACGGATTTCCTCCCGCTCATGATCGGCGCCGAGCAGGCCATGGTCTCAGGCATACTCTGCGAGCCCTGGTCTGCCCACAAGGCTTTGCGGATGGGCATCATCTCGGACCTGGTTCCGGCGCTCAAGGTCGATGGCGAATTTGTGCCGAACCCGCTGGTGGAGACGCAGCGATATCTGGACGACTGGGGCCGCGTTGTGCATGGCGAAGCGAAGACTGGCGAGGCGCTCGACGCCGGCAAAGCCCTGCTCAGGCAAGGCAGCATTGACCTGAGTCTGCTGGACGAGGCGACGGAGCGTCTTTGTGCGAAGTTCATTAATATGTTTCCGGATTGCGTGACAAAAACGCTGGAGGAATTGCGCAAACCGAAGTTGAACGCATGGAATGCCAACAGGGAGAATTCACGCGCCTGGCTGGCTCTCAACATGATGACCGAGGCGCGTGCCGGATTCAGAGCATTTAACGAGCCGGTCGACGGCCAACGTGAGATAGACTTCATCGGTCTTAGACGGGCGCTGGCGGCCGGAGAATCCTGGACCGATGAGCTGACAGAGAGCTTGTTGCCCGCCGCGAGATCCGGCAAGTAGGAGGAGACGATCGATGGCACTGATGATCAACAGTGTGTGCACGGCCTGCGACGCTTGCGAACCGGTGTGTCCGAACGAGGCAATCAGCGTCGGTGATCCGATCTACAGCATCGACGCGTTCAAGTGCACAGAATGTGTCGGGGCGGAAGACGAGCCACAATGCCAGCTCGTCTGCCCTGAGGAGGACTGCATTGTACCGAACCCGGATTTCGAGGAATCGGAGGAAGAACTGCAGCAAAAATACGAGATGCTGAACGGCTGACGGTTGTCGCCGTAGCCTATCGCGCCCTGTCGAGATTCTCGAGTCCGTAGCGGAGCAGGGTCTTCAGAGTGATGGAATCGAGCGTGGCCCGGTTCAGCCCGTCAATCTCGTTCATGACAGCGTCAAGGCCGGTGACGACAATCTCTGCCTTGTCGTGCAGCGTCTCGGGTGTGTCGATGTCTGATTCCAGGGATTCGAACTCGTGGATTACATCCCAGAGCGTCGTTCGCCGCACGTTGCCGGAAAAACGATATCCGCCACCCACGCCTCTGACGGATTCGATGAGGCCGCAGCGCACGAGGGTTCGCATGACTTTTGCCAGATGGTGAATGGAGACACCGTAGCTGTCCGCGATTTCCGCCGTGGAAAACTGCTTTTCCGGTTCGCTGGCCAGGTGCAGGACTGCAAATAATGCGTAGCGACTCGCTTTCTGCAGCTTCATATCAGTCCAATCGCCTCTCGAGTTCGATGTACGGACCAGCCGCAAGTCCTTCACCCCGGAAGAACGACAGATTTGTCTTGTCCGTGCCGAGGACCATGGTACGTATCGTTGTTGCACCGTCGTTTTTCATTTGCGCGCACAGCGTTTCGAACAGGAGCGTGCCAATCCCTTGCTCCCGCAGATCCGGTGTCACGCCCAATGCAAGTATCCAGCCGCAGGGTGGGGACCCGAACTCCCAGGCACGAATTTCCCCAACGACAAATCCGACCAATTCGTCGCGGCCCGATTTCGCAACCAGGAAATAGCGCTGCAGACGCTGATTCGTGTCGGCGAAGCGCGCATAGACATCGTTCCAGTTAGCGGCTTTTTCAGTCCCGGTTATCGCGGCGTCCAGAGCCACGACCGCCTCGATATCGGCCGCCTCAGCCGCTTGAACGCGGATGGCGGGATTATGTTTAGTCAATGCAGACGCCTTTTGTGGGGCCAGTGGCAGACTCATCGTAACACCCCCGAAGTGCGCTGTGCGCCGCCGTCCGGTTCGATTTGACCTTAAATACGTAATTCGGTACTATTATACCACTTTAATCAGGAAATCCCGATCATGGCTCTTCAGGAGATCGTCGAACGTTGCCAGGATCTGTACGAAGACCTCGATTTCTCTTCGGTCCGTGCATGGAAAGAGGCTGGCAAAGGGCGCAAGGTAATTGGCCACATGCCGGTCTACGTGCCACGCGAGCTTATTCATGCCGCCGGTATATTGCCGGTCGGGATTCTCGGCGGTGGCGATCAACTGGACGTCATTCATGGGGACGCCTACTACCAGAGCTATATCTGTCGCATTCCCCGATCCACGATCGAACTTGCCATCACCGGCAGGCTGGATTGCCTGGACGGCATGCTTTTTCCGAGTACCTGCGATGTGATTCGGAATCTCTCCGGGATGTGGCAGCTCAAATTCCAGGGCAAGTTGGTTCGCTATTTCGATGTCCCGCAAAATTTCGACCTGGATATCGGTGGCGCTTTTTACAACAGGGAATTGCAGAGCTTTCGCGACGCACTTGCTGAACTGGTGGGGCACGAAATCAGCGACGACGATCTTCGGGCATCGATCGATGTGTACAACAAGAACCGTCAGGCAATCGTCGAACTGTATGCCTATCGCGCCGCAGAACCGTGGCAAGTCCCGACGCCGGAAGTCTATCTCCTGATGCGCGCCGGCATGCTGTTGCCGGTCGAAGAACACACGCAACTCATTTATGACTACATCGCAGCCGCGAAAGAGGTCGAGCGTCCCGTCAGGGACAACTGCCGTGTCGTGATCAACGGACTTTTCTGCGAGCAACCGCCATTGGGATTATTGAAATCCATAGAATTGGCTGGCTGCTACGTTGTCGATGATGACTTCATGCTGGTCGCCCGCTGGCTTCTGCACGATGTCCCGACGGACGGCGATCCGCTGAAAAACCTGAGTGATGCGTTTATAACGTATTCAGCAGAGACGTCGTGCAAATACGTGCCGCACAAGGAGGACAAGGGTAAATTCCTGGTCGAGTCGGTACGCAAGAACAGGGCAGAGGGCGTCATTTTCGCGAGTCCGAGTTTTTGCGACCCGGCACTGCTCGACAGGCCGATGCTGCAAAACGCCCTGACTGCACGGGGCATCCCGTTCACGGCATTCAAATTTGCGGAGAACTCGGGACAATTACAACCCTTCCGTGAACAGGCAGGCACGTTTGCGGATTCGATCAAACTGTGGAGCGCCGCATGAATACCGCTGCGAAAGAACAGTCCACCGTCCAGAAAGAACAATCGATGGTGCTGCAAAAGGAGATGATCAACGCGAATTACGAGGCGTTGGCCACCGCCCATGAAGACGGCAAGAAGATTTCTTCGACCTTTGTTCCCGGCAACCTCAACGAACTCCTGATGTGTTTCGATTTTGTACGCAATCTTCCGGAGATAAACGCCTTACAGGCGGGCATGCGCAAGAAAAGTGGTGGCTACATCATGGAAGCGGAACGCAGCGGCCATTCGGAAGACGTTTGTACCTATGTAAAGAGCGACCTCGGCATGATGGCCAAAGGGCAGGTAGGACCTAACGGCATGCCGTTGCCGACGCCAGACATACTGCTGCTTTCGTACACAGGCTGCTTCACGTTCATGAAATGGTTCGAGCTCGTACGCGATCAGTATGACTGTGAAACGGCGATGCTACACGTGCCGTACCAGGCGGACGGAAAGATCACCGATAACATGCGCAATTTTGTCGTCACACAAATAAAGGAACAGGTCATACCGGCGCTCGAACGCGTCAGCGGTGTCAAGTTCGATATTGATCGTTTGCGCGAGTACCTGAAGGAGTCTGCAAAAGCCGAGGAAGACCTGGTTTGGGTGCTGCAGTCGGCCAAGAATCGGCCGTCTCCGATTGATGCCTATTTCGGCGGCGTCTATTATTGCGGACCGATATTCACAGCATTTCGCGGTAGCAAAGCCACCACAGACTATTACCGCGCGCTGCGCGCCGAAGTCGAAGCAAGGATAAGGCAGGGACTCGGACCGGTGACTCCCGAGGGCGTGCTGGATGAAGAAAGGATTCGCCTGGTCGTCGAAGGCCCACCGAACTGGACCCATTTCCGTGACTTCTGGAAGATGTTCTACGACGAGGGCGCCGTTGTCGTTGCGAGTTCTTACACCAAGGTCGGCGGTGTCTACGATTTCGGTTTCCGCCACGATCCCGAGCATCCGATCGAGTCGCTGGCCGACTACTGTCTCGGCTGTTACACGAATCACAGCCTGCCGGCACGTGTCAACATGCTGTGCAATTACATGGAAGAGTACAGCGCGGATGGCTTCCTCAACAATTCCATCAAGAGCTGCAACAGCTTCTCGGCAGGGCAATTACTCATGCTGCGCGAGATCGAAGAGCGCACGGGCAAACCAGCAGGGTTTATCGAGACCGATCTGGTCGATCCACGCTACTTTTCACCGGCCAATGTC
Source organism: Gammaproteobacteria bacterium (assembly GCA_029863305.1). GTDB lineage: Bacteria > Pseudomonadota > Gammaproteobacteria > Steroidobacterales > Woeseiaceae > UBA1847. The sequence goes on from JAOTVR010000017.1 coordinate 12,934, forward strand.
AAGAACCGGCTCGAGAGCTACTTCCAGATGATCGAGCAGAAAAAGGCCCGCGGTGATGCAAGGACCGCGGCATGAAGACATTTGTCGGCATTGATCTTGGTTCGACCACAACCAAGGCTATCGTCCTGGACGCCGACGAAACGGTGCTCGGGCGAGGCATAACGAACTCACGCTCCAATTACGGAATCGCCGCGGAGGTTGCAAAACAGGAGGCATTTCTGGATGCGCGTTTTTTTCTATTTCGGCAGTTGCTGAAAAGACTGCCTGCTTTAAAAAACGATCTGGAAGAATTCCTTAACAATTTCGAACAGGATTTTCGCCTCGAGCAATACCTGGAGCAACTCACCGAACTCGAACGAATCTGTGTCAAAAATTGCGGTGACGATCGTCTCGGCAAGGATGGTGCGGAAACACGGTCGCTGCTGGCTGCGGTATTTCGGCAACTCAACGATGAGGCGCCGGGGCTGTACGAACCCGGCTCGTCCCGAAAATCGGACTTTTTCCGCGACATCGCAGGCTCACAGTATTCCCATGCGTCGGAATCGCACAGTCAGGATAGCAGGATCAGCTTCGAATCCATGCTCAATGTCTTCGATCGCTCGATCATCGAAGTCGAGAATCGCATAGGCGGTGGCGCCGACGAAGCAAAATTCATGAGCGCGCTCGACCGAACCTGCAGGCGATCGAATATTTTCACGGCATTGCGCGACGATTTACGGGCGCCGCTGGCCAGCGTTCTGGCTACCGAGTTCGAGGAAACGTATGTCATCGGCACCGGTTATGGTCGGGCCACGCTGCCGTTCTCGAAGGAACACATTCGTTCAGAAATCCTGTGCCACGGACTCGGCGCACACATCATGCATCCGAAGACGGCGACCGTGCTGGACATCGGGGGCCAGGATACCAAGGCGATCCAGGTTGACCCGAATGGCATCGTCGAGAGTTTTCAAATGAATGATCGGTGTGCAGCCGGGTGTGGACGTTATCTTGGTTACATCGCCGACGAGATGAACCTCGGGCTACATGAACTCGGTCCGATGGCAATGAAATCGACACGAAAAGTACGCATAAACTCCACTTGCACCGTGTTCGCGGGCGCTGAATTACGCGACCGCTTATCGATGGGCGAGAAGCGGGAAGATATCGTTTCCGGACTGCATCGGGCAATCATTCTTCGTGCGATGTCGATCCTCTCGAGGTCGGGCGGCATCAGGGATCAATTCACCTTCACGGGCGGCGTTGCCAAAAATGAGGCGGCGGTGGCTGTGCTAAAGGAACTCGCCCGGGAGAATTATGGCGAAGTTCAGATGAACGTGAACCCGGACTCTATATACACAGGCGCGCTGGGCGCAGCCACATTCGCGCAACGTGTCATTGTGCACTGATCCTGAGGAATTGATATGACGCTTGCAGCAGGAATCGATCTTGGCACCGGCGGCGTCAAATGCGCCGTGTTCGAGGTGTTGGACGGACAAGCAAAATGGCTGGCCAGGAGCAACTGCCGGATTCGCAGGCGCGACCCAATGGTACTCGCGAGAGAAGGTTTTGACGGCATGCTGGCCGAACTCGGCCTGGTCGCGGACGCGATTGACTATGTGGCGACGACGGGTGACGGCGAAAACATTCCGTTTCGCACCGGGCACTTCTACTCGATGACAACCCACGCACGCGGCGCCACTTATCTGCAGCCGGGTATCAATGCCGTTATTGACGCGGGAGCGTTGCACGGCAGGGCGATTTCGACCGATGAACGCGGCAAAGTGTTGACCTACAAGATGACGAGCCAGTGCGCCTCGGGCTCAGGTCAGTTTCTCGAGAATATCGCGCGCTACCTGGGCGTATCGCTCGAGGAGGTCGGCGCGATTTCGAAAACTGCCGACAATCCCGAAACAGTCAGTAGCATTTGCGCGGTTCTCGCAGAGACTGACGTCATAAACATGATATCGAGGGGTATTACGACGGCAAATATTCTCAAGGGCATTCACGTCGCCATGGCAAGTCGGCTCGTCAAACTTCTGAAATCCATCAAGGCACGGGAAGGAAGCGTGCTGGTCACCGGCGGGCTCGCCATGGATGAGGGTCTCATTGAAGCGATGAAGGAGCAGGTGATCGAGCAGAAGCTGAAAGTGGAAGTGCTGAATCACCCTGAGTCGATCTATGCCGGCGCTATTGGTGCTGCCCTCTGGGGAGCATTTCGTCACGACAGATTGCGGCAGGCACGACATGGCATCCCGGCTGCCGACATGGATGCATACGACGAAGGGAAGCCGGTTCTTGCGGTTAATCTGGGTCAGGAAGTTGTTGACTGCCCGATGACGACTGTTGCCGAGCCCAAGAGCAACGTCTGCCCCGCTGATGAGATTCTGGACTCGGGAAGCAAGGCGCGAAGCACATGACACCGACGGAGATACTCAGCGACGAGCATCGCCTTATTGTTGCGGTTCTGGACTGCCTGGAAGAGGCCGCGGAGCGCCTTGACAGCGGCGATGCGATAAGACCTGAATTTTTTCTCGACGCCGCCGAATTCGTGGCAGGTTTCGCCGACAAATGTCATCACGGCAAGGAAGAGGACATATTGTTCGTGGCCATGACAGCAACACACATGCCACAGGATTCCGGGCCGGTAGCGGTTATGTTGCAGGAGCACGACGAGGGTCGCCGGTACACCGCTGCGTTTCGGTCGGCTGCCGAGCAGATGAAGTCGGGTGATCGCAGCGCCGCAGCCGATGTCGTTAGCAATGTGTTCGATTACGTCAATCTTCTGCGCGAACACATCAACAAGGAAGACAACGTGCTGTTTCCGATGGCGCAGCAGATTATTTCTGCAAGTGCGATGCAACAAGTGGATGAAGACTTTCAGCGAGTCATGGCTGAGGATGCGAAAAATGGCGTGCCGGAAAAATACCGGGCATTGGCGGAAAAGCTCCGCCAGGTTCTGAACGAGTGATTGGCTCAATTCGGCGCGAGTGACTGGATCACAGCATCGTTCTGTATCAGCAGGATCACTCGCTAAGGACATTCACCGGGCAGGTCATCGATGAATAACCCGACCTCTTTCGGACAGACGATCAGGCCGCCGGTGATGATCAGGTCTGTGGCTCGGCCCGCCTAATTGCAGGTTGCCAATCTCACCGGCTGGCAGAACCGGACCGGGGCCACAAGCGGAGTCGCAGCCGGGCTAGATCTGCAATTCGGGCATGCGAATGATCAAGCCATCGAGTTCGTCGCTGATCGCGATCTGGCAGGCCAGGCGGCTCGTATCCTGCAGGTCCAGCGCGCTGTCCAGCATGCCTTGCTCGATATCGCCAGGTGAGCCCGTTGCCTCGGCCCATACCGGATCCACATAGACGTGACAAGTCGCACAGCTGCACATGCCACCACACTCCGCCTCGATGCCCGGGATGTCGTTATTGACCGCTCCTTCCATCACACTCATTCCGGCCGGGACGTCAACGACGTGCTCGGTTCCATCGAACTCGATATACGTTATCGTCACCATCTGTCAGGCTTCCCGCGCTTCATTCATCGTATTCTGCATTCCTCCCGGCAATATCCGTAGCAACTCAGCCACACAGTCCGCGACACTCTTGCCATTTGTGTCGAGCGACACGTGGGCGTGGGAGTACCGCTCGTTGCGTTCCACAAGGATGCGTCGCAAGTCGACCATCGCATCTGCCTGATTCTCCATCGGCCGGACATCGCCCTGTGCTATGAGGCGACGCATATACTCTTCAGGTTGTGCGTATAACCAGACGACGAAGCATGTCGTTAACAAAATCTTAAGCTGCCTGCGATCCATCACGATACCGCCGGGTGTCTCGAGAACACACTTGTCATAGCGCTTCAAAGTCTGCATCAATGCTCTCTCTTCGAGGCGACGATATCCGGTCGCACCGGACAGCGCGAATATTTCCGACGAACTCATTCCCGCGAGCCTTTCGATTTCGTTACCGAGTTGCACGAAAGGGAGATTGAGCCGCTCGGCCAGCAGTTGCCCCTGACTCGTCTTTCCGGCACCGCGCAGACCGATGAGCGCAATTCGCTGCCGGGATTCGACGGGAACAGAGAAATGCTCCGTCAGTATTTGCAGAAAAGCCCTGTGATGGTCGGGGCTCAATTCCCGAAGCAAATCCGTGATCAGGACCTCTTCGGCCGTTTGCGATTCACGGGATCGCAGCAGGTCACTCGGCTCAGTTCCGAGCGCCGCGGCTACGCGCGCGAGCAGGACCACCGACATGTTGCCTTGTCCCCGCTCGAGCTGCGCCAAATACCGTTCCGATACGCCCGAATCCGCCGCCAGGGCTTTTCGGGTCATGCCACGCTGCGCGCGAAGCGTGCGCACCCGCTCGCCCAGCATCGCGAGTAGCCGAGCGGACGTCATGCCGCCCGTTTTGTCACCTGCAGCCATCGCCTTGCCTTAAGGTTTCTTGCCTGGCGGCGATTGACGTATGTTATCATGCATGTCTTCACTGAAATCCGGCAAGAAAGTGCAATATAATGCATAAACTTTCGGAATCTGTCGAGGGGAAGATCGGGCGCCTCGAGTTTCGTACGTCGCCAGAAGCGTATCGACACTGGTCGATTGCCATCGACGGTTCCGTCGCCAGACTCGTCCTGGCCGTCGATGAGCACAGCCCCGCCGCACCCGGTTACGAGCTGAAGCTCAATTCCTACGATATCGGCGTCGATATCGAACTTTGCGACGCAATTCAGCGGCTGCGCTTCGAGCACCCCGGCGTCAAGACCGTTGTCATCAGCTCCGGTATTCAGGGCACGTTCTGTGCTGGCGCCAACATTCGCATGCTCGGTACCTCCAGCCACTCGCACAAGGTCAATTTCTGCAAGTTCACCAATGAGACGCGCAACGCGATTGAAGACGCGAGTCATTACTCCGGGCAAACCTACATGGCGGCGCTAAACGGGACGGCAGCTGGCGGCGGTTATGAGTTGGCGCTCGCGACCGAGTACCTGATGCTGATCGATGATGGTAACGCTGCCGTATCATTGCCGGAGGTGCCGTTGCTTGCAGTGCTGCCGGCCACAGGCGGGTTGACGCGCGTCGTTGACAAGCGCAAGGTCCGTCGCGATCTGGCCGACGTTTTCTGCACGCTGGAAGAGGGGATGAAAGGCAAGCGCGCCGTCGAGTGGCGGCTGATTGACGAAATCGTGCCACGCTCGAAATTCGATGCATGCGTCACCAGCAAGGCGCTTGAGCTTGCCGCACTTTCGGACCGCCCTGACGGCGAAGCCGGCATAACGCTCGATCGCCTCGAACGCAGTGAGAAGGGCGATGAGATACGCTACCCGTTCGTTACAGTGCATCTCGATCGCGATCGTCGCAATGTAATCCTGGAAATCGAGGCGCCAGATCGCGATGCGCCCACCGACGTCAGTGGCATCAAGCGGCAAGGTGTCGACTTTTGGCCGCTTGCCGTTGTCCGCGCGATGGACGATGCGATTCTGCATCTGCGATTTAACGAACCGATGCTGGGCACCTTGATCATCAGAACCTCAGGGGACGGAGATCGAGTCGCCGCATACGATACGCTGCTCGATGCAAATCGGAACGATTGGTTTGTTCGCGAGATTCTGCTGTACATGCAGCGGGTCTACAAGCGGCTCGATGTTACTTCAAGAACGACATTTGCTTTTGTTGAACAAGGCAGTTGTTTCGTCGGCATGCTGGCGGACCTGCTGTTTGCCGTGGATCGCAGTTACATGCTAAACGGGCAACTGGATGATCGTCTGCCAGCAAGAATTCAGCTCAGTGAACTCAACTTCGGCGTGTTGCGTATGGCCAACGGCCTCACGCGTCTTGAAACGCGTTTTCTCGGCGAAAAGGAGAGTCTCGATAACGCACGTGGACTCATCGGCAGGAAGCTCGAAGCGCTGCAGGCGCTCGAAGCTGGTTTGATCACACATGCACCGGATGATATCGACTGGGATGACGAAATCCGCCTGTTGCTCGAAGAGCGCGCGAGTTTTTCGCCGGACGCACTGACCGGCATGGAAGCGAACCTGAGATTTGCCGGACCGGAGACGATGGAGACGAAAATATTCGGCCGTCTGAGTGCGTGGCAGAACTGGATTTTTCAACGCCCGAATGCTGCAGGCAGTGAGGGCGCGTTAAAGCTTTACGGCACGGGTAAACGTGCCAAGTATAATCGCGGGAGAGTTTAGTCATGTCTGAAGTGGACTATGCATCATTGATTCCCAACAACGTCGACCTGGCATCCGATGTGCGACTGCAGCGCGCACTGGAAGCCTGGTACCCAAAGTACATTGACTGGTGGAAGACCATGGGGCCGGAAGGCTTCCAGGACTACGAGGTGTATTTGCGCACAGCCGTTGGCGTGGACCCAGAGGGCTGGGCGAAGTTCGGTTACGTAAGAATGCCGGAATATCGCTGGGGTATTCTGCTGGCGCCGCAGGAGCAGGGGCGCACAATCGCCTTTGGCCAGCACAAGGGTGAGCCTGTCTGGCAGGACGTACCGGGCGAATACCGTGCAATGTTGCGGCGCCTCGTCGTCATTCAGGGCGATACCGAACCCGCATCCGTCGAGCAGCAGCGGTTTCTCGGGCAGACGGCACCATCGCTGTATGACATGCGCAATGTGTTTCAGGTCAACGTCGAGGAAGGCCGTCACCTCTGGGCCATGGTCTACCTGCTGCAGAAATACTTTGGTCGCGATGGCAGGGAAGAGGCCGAAGACCTGTTATTGCGCCGCTCCGGTGATGTCGACAGGCCACGCATACTTGGCGCATTCAACGAGGCAACACCAGATTGGCTGTCGTTCTTCATGTTTACGACGTTCACGGATCGTGACGGAAAAATGCAGCTCGAGTCGTTCGCGAACTCGGGTTGGGACCCGCTCGCACGAACCACTCGTTTCATGCTGACCGAGGAAGGTCATCACATGTTCGTTGGCCGGACCGGTGTCGAGCGCGTCATTCAGCGTACGACCGAGATCATGAACGAGAATGGCATCACGGACCCGACGGATGTCGTCGGCGTCCGTAAACACGGCGGTATCGATCTCCCGACGATTCAAAAGAAAATCAATTTCCATTATTCGGTAACGCTGGATTTATTCGGTGCCGAGATTTCGACGAATGCAGCGAATTCATTTAACGCTGGTCTAAAGGCTCGATTTCACGAGCCGCGGATTGATGACGATCATCAGCTCGAGAACGATACCTATCCCGTAGCACGGGTTGCCGACGGCCAGATTCAGATTGTGGATGTGCCGGCATTGACCGCGATCAATGCCCGTCTGGCGGATGACTTCATCGACGACTGCGAAAAGGTCATGAAGCGCTGGAATCGAGTGTTCCAGGCACAAGGCATCGGGTATTCGCTGTCGCTGCCGCATCGCGCCTTCAATCGTGCGGTAGGCGAGTTTGCGGACGTGTTTGTGACCGACAAGGGCGAAATCGTACCGGAGGGCGAATGGCACGATCGCAAACACGAGTGGCTCGCCTCGGATTCCGATCTCGAGTACATCCTGTCATTGATGCAGCTGCAAACGACACCCGGCAAGTATGCAAATTGGATCTCGGCGCCGAGGGCTGGCATCAACGGCAAGCCCGGCGACTTCGAATACGTCAAGCTGGCTGCCTGAGCACCCCGGCATGTCGGCTGAAAAAAGACAAAAGAGTAGTGGCAATGGCGTTCCGGACGGTATGACTGCCTCGGTTCTTAACGTCAACGGGGAAGCGTACCCGGTCGTGTTTCCGACGCATCATACGCTGCTCGAGGTCCTGCGCGAGGAATGCAATCTGACCGGCACGAAGCACGGCTGCGAGCTGGGTGAGTGCGGCGCTTGCGCCGTTCTCGTGGATGGGCAGCCGGTGCTGTCCTGCCTACAAATTACAACGGACGTTATCGGCAAGTCGATCGAAACGGTGGAGGGATTGCAGGTCGATAACGATCTGCACCCGCTACAGGAGGCCTTCGCGGACCTTGGTGCCGCACAATGCGGCTACTGCACGCCCGGCATTCTGATGGTCGCCGAAGCACTGCTGCAGCAGGACGCCGAGCCCGACGACGACCAGATCACCGAGGCGCTTTCCGGCAATATCTGCCGTTGCACCGGATACAAGCGCATCATTGAAGCCGTCAAATGGGCTGCAGCGAAGAAACGAGGCGACGACTGGCGGCCTGCTGATGAGTTGTTCTCCGGTCACGAAATTCCGCAATAGGGATTCACTGTGGTCAAAGTCTATTCAGTACCGCCAGACGAACGCCCGGGCGAAACAGCTAGCGAGCTCAGGATAGTCGGTAAGCCGTTCCGTCGCGTGGATGGTCGAGCGAAAGTGACTGGTCAGACGCGTTTCGCCGATGATCTGCAATTCCCGCGCATGGTGCATATCAAGCTTGTTCGAAGTACGGTTGCGCACGCCCGAATCAGGAACATCGATTTGTCGGCAGCTCTCGCGATGGATGGCATCGTCGGGACGTTGGTCGGTGAAGAATTACCGAATTCGTTCGGCATCATGCCGGTTTCGGAAGACGAATATGCGCTGGCTATCGATACCGTGCGCTTCGTCGGCGACCCATTGGCGGCAATCGCAGCTGTCTCCGAGGACATCGCCCATGCGGCAGCACTTGCCGTAATCGTCGAGTATGAGCCTTTGGCGACGATTGCCAGTGTCGCCGAAGCACTCACAACACCCGAGCCGCAGATTCACGAGTATGCGGACGAGGGCAACATCCACAAGAAGGTCTCGCTAAAGTTTGGCGATGTGGAAGGAGGCTTTGAAGAAGCGGATCTGATCCTCGAAGACGATTTCTTCTATGAGGGCTCTAACCACCTCGCCCTCGAGCAGCATTCCTCCCTTGCTGTCGCCGAAGACGATGATCGCGTCACGGTGTACTCATCGACGCAATGCCCGCACTACGTGCATCGTGCACTGTCTAAAACGCTGGACATTCCGGCGTCGCGCATCCGGGTCATTGCGTGTTCGAACGGTGGTGGGTTCGGTGGCAAGAGCGATCCCTTCAACCACGAAATCATCGTTGCCAAAATGGCGCTCAAGCTCGGCCGCCCGGCAAAGATAACGCTGACCCGCGAAGAGGTGTTTTATTGCCATCGCGGCCGTCATCCAGTGCAGATGCACCTGAAAACCGGGTTCCGCAAAGACGGCACGATGACCTCACAGCACCTGCAAACCACGCTGGATGGTGGTGCATTCGGCAGTTATGGCGTTGCCAGTACTTTTTACACTGGTGCGCTGCAGACAACGACCTACAAGTTACCGCACTACTGGTTCGAAGGCGCGCGCGCGTTCACAAATAAACCCCCTTGCGGACCAAAGCGAGGTCACGGTACGCCGCAGCCGCGGTTCGCTTATGAGGTTCAACTCGACAAGGCAGCACATGAACTCGGCATCGATCCTGCCGATCTGCGCCTGCGAAACCTCGTGGAAGCCGACACCATCACCGCCAACTGGCTGCAAATCGGCACGATCGGGCTGAAGGAATGTATCGATGCTGTCGTCAAAGGCAGCGGCTGGAAAGAACATTACGGCAGGCTGCCCGAGGGTCGTGGGCTCGGCATCGCCTGCAGCGCGTATATGACAGGGGCCGGGCTGCCAATCTACTGGAATCACATGCCGCAGTCAGGCGTGCAGATCAAACTCGATCGCAGCGGAAATGTTGCCGTGTTCTGCGGCGAAACTGAACTGGGGCAGGGTTCGGACAGCATTCTTACCGCCGTGGTCGCCGAGGTCCTCGGCATCGGCCTGAAAGATATTCGATTGTGTGTCGGCGATACGGACCTGACGCCGGTCGATCTCGGCAGCTACTCGTCACGAGTGACGCTGATGGTTGGCCAGGCCGCGAAGCAGGCGGCTGAGAAAGCACGTGACAAGATTGCCGAAGCTGTCAGCGAACACATGGAAGTAGCCATGGAGTCTCTGGTGTTTGCCGACGGACAGGTATTCCCCGCGCACGAACCGAAGCAGCGCATCGGGTTCAATGAAGCCGTGGTGATCGCCGAGTCCCGTTTCGGCACGCTTGGCACAACCGGCTCCTATATACCGCCGCGCGCTCCGGGACGATTCCGCGGCTCGGGTGTGGGACCGTCGCCGACTTATTCGTACTCGGCGGCCGTCCTGGCGGTGCGCGTCGACCCCGAGACCGGCGTGTACGACATCGACAGAGTCTGGATCGCGCACGATATCGGACGCGCATTGAATCCGGTGCTTGCACTCGGGCAAATCGAGGGCAGCGTCTACATGGGACTCGGTGAGGCGATGATGGAAGAGCAGGCGTTCCGCCGTTTGCCGAAGCGCCTGTCATCTGCGCTGGTGCACAAGATGCCGTCGATGCTCGAATACAAAAGCCTCGGCTTTCACGACATGCCGGAGATGACGTGCTACTTGATCGAGACTGACGACGTGCGCGGGCCCTATGGCGCAAAGGAAGCCGGCCAGGGGCCCTTGTTGCCGATCATGCCGGCGTTGTCCAATGCCATCTTCGACGCCGTCGGCGTGCGCGTCGATCAGGTGCCGATCCACCCCGAGCTCGTGTTGAAAGGCCTGCAAGCGAAGCGGCAAGGTCGCGAGGCACGCGTTGGGCCCGAGAAATTTCCGGATATCAATTATGGCGAGCCACTCATCGTGCACACGCCGGGGCAGGGTGGCGATGGGCGTGCCGCGAACGACCCAAAGGCAAGTCGCAAAGGCGTTCGTTCGGCGTCAGGGACGATGAAGGACCGTGACGAGGCTTTGAAGGAGCACAGCAGTGCTACGCTTACCACCGATTAGAATCGAGGCGCCGGACACGCTTCAGGACGCGGCGCAGTTGCTGAGCAATGGCAACACACGCCTTGTTGCCGGAGGTACCGACTTGTGGCCCAACATGAAACGGCGACATCAGCAGGCGGACACCGTCGTCAGTCTGATGTCGATTCCCGAACTGGATGTCATCGATAATGGCAAGACGAATACTCGCATCGGCGCGACGGCAACCCTGGCTGACGTCATACGCGACGACGAGGTCCGGCGGCGATTCCCGGCGTTCGCAAAAGCCGTGGCGTCGATCTCGTCACCGCCCCTGAGGAACATGGGCACGATCGGCGGCAATTTGTGCGTCGATACACGATGTACTTACTACAACCAGACCGAAGAATGGCGCCGTTCGATTGATTACTGCCTCAAGGAAGAGGGACAGATCTGCTGGGTCGCAACCAAATCGCCACGCTGCTGGGCGCACACGGCCAGTGACTCGGCACCGATTCTGTGTGCCCTCGATGCACGGGTGACACTTGTCTCGTCTACGGGTGAGCGCGAACTGCCGCTCAAGGACATGTACGTGGACGACGGCATCGATTATCTCGCCAAGAGAGCCGATGAGATTCTGACCGAGCTGACTATTCCGGCTGCAAGTGACGATTCTCAGTGCCGGTCTGCGTTCTGGAAACTGCGACGACGCGGCTCTATAGATTTCTCGACGATGTCCGTCGCCGTTGCCGTCTGGACTGACGACAGCGATGTTGTTACTCGCGCCACGATGTATCTGGGAGCCGTCGGGGCGGCTCCGATGCCGGTTGCCGAAGTCGATGCGGTGCTCGTCGGCAACAAGATCAGCAAAGATCGTATTGCGGAAATTGCGCATGTCGCGCATCAAATCGCGCGTCCGATGGACAATACCGATTTCACGGCATCCTGGCGTGGCAAGATGACGGAGCAATATGTAACGGCTGCGCTGCGCGAGATTGCGGGGATGCCGCCGCTGCACATGCAGCCGCGTCACAGGCTCAGGGTCATTTGATTCCGGCGCTGCCTAGTTGACCACAAGCACCGCAGCATCATCGCTGTAGAGTTTCTCCACCAGCGCGTGCCGTCGCTCCAGAACGGCGCGTTGATTGACATAGCCCTTGTCGGTGATTTCACCGGCGTCGATACTAAGAGGTTCATCGAGAAACAACAGGCGGGCGATACGCGTGCTCGAGGCCGGGTTCTGCAAATTGTATGCAGCAAGGCATTTCTGCAATGTCTGTCTGACCGTCGCATTGGCTTGCAGTTCGGTTAATGGCGTGTCGCTGCTGAGGGCTGCGATCCGGGCCATCCCCGCGACGTTCGGTATGATCAGCAAACCGACTTCGTCACGGTCGTGCCCTGTCACGACGGCATCCTGAATCACTTCGGCGCAAGCGGATATCGCGGCGACCCTTACCATTCCCGTACTGACCCAAGAGCCAGTAAGCAACTTGAAGTCTTCGGCGACACGTCCGTCGAACAATATGCCCTTGGCCGGGTCGTCAGGATCGACAAATTTGCCGGCATCGCCGGTCTTGTAGAATCCATCCTCGTCGAAGGCCTCATCCGTCAGATCGTCGCGCCTGAAGTAGCCAGGTGTCATGCAGGGACCGCGCAGCCGCAGTTCCATTTTGTCGTTGCTCGGCAGCATTTTCAGCTCGGTTCCCGGCACCGGCAGGCCGATGACGCCGGCCTGGGTACTGGGGAAATGGACGCTGGTGGCGAGTGGTGCCGACTCTGTCAGGCCCCATGCCGAGGTCATCGCGACTTTTCGACCAATTGCTGCAAGCGAGAGGCTCTCAATGCGCTCCCAGAGATCCTGGGGCAGTGCCGCGGCCGCGTAAAAGATCGTATCGAGGTTTGAAAAGAAACGGTCGCGAAGATCCGCGTCGTTTTCGAGATACGGCGCCAGCATCTGAAAACCGCGAGGCACATTGAAATAAACGGTTGGTGCGATCTCGCGCAGGTTGGCAATGGTGGCCTCGAACATGCCCGGGGCCGGCTTGCCGCTATCGATGTAGAGTGTTCCACCGTTGCGCAGAATCATATTGAAGTTGTGGTTTCCGCCGAAGGTGTGATTCCAGGGGAGCCAATCGACGAGCACGGGAGGTCGACAGGTGATAAACGGCCAGACCTGAGCCATCGCCTGCTGGTTGGAGCACATCATGCGATGCGTGTTGATAACGCCCTTCGGCATGCCGGTCGATCCGGATGTAAACAGGATCTTTGCGACCGTGTCCGGTCCGACCCTTGAGAATGCTGCGTCAACGGCCTGTGTCGCTCGCGTTTCGAGCAACTCATCTATCCGTACCGCATCGACTCCGTCAGGTACCTTGTCCTTGACGACGACCGTGACGTCATGCAGATCCAGCGCGGACAGCGCGTTTCGAAACATCTCTCCGTCGGATGCAAACACAACTTTCGGCCGCAGCAAGTCGAAAACATACCGGAGTTTGCCGAAATCCTGGGACATCAACGAGTAGGCCGGTGACACGGGCGCCACGGGGAAGCCGACGAGCATGGCAGCAAGCTGCAACAGGCCATTGTCAATGCTGTTCTGAGAAAGAATCATGACCGGCCGGTCTGCGCTTACGCCGCGATCAATCAATTCCTGCGCCAGTGCCCGGACCAAACTGATTGCATCGCCATAGGTAAGACGGCGCCACTCGCCCGTTGCCGATCGCTCGGCAATGAATGTCCGCTCTGCTGCCTGTTTCGCCCAATCAACGAGGTACAGGCACAGATTTGCCGCGTACGGCTCCAGCCTCTGGGGAGAGCGCAAAATCAGCCCGCCGTCCGGAAGGTGTTCGATGTCCACCTTTGCGGGGGCAAATTCCGGGTTCGTGCTTATTGCCATGGACCAGTCAGCGATTGTCCACGGCCAAGACTATCGCCATGGCCGAATCGCCAGCGGCGCAGCCGGTAAACAGCCCGCGGCCTCCACCCCGCACGACCAGTTCTTCGATGAGTTCGATGATGGAGCGCATCGCGGTCGGCGCCTGCGGATGTCCCCAAATCAGTGAGCAGCCGAAATTATTGAAATCTTGCAGTGATACCTCGGCTTTGCGTGCAAACACGATGTCGTTCACCGCAAACGGGTTGTGAGTCTTGATCGCGTCCATATCGTCGAACGACATATCCGCCCGTTGCAGGGCAGCGCGGGCAGCGGTGTAAGGCGCCTCTGGCATGTACGCGAGTTCCGCCCGCGACTGCCCGACACTCAGAATACGAATCTGTACGGCAGTATTGGATGATAGCTCGCGGGCGTGATCCCGGTCTGCAACTACGATGGCCGCATTGCCATCCGCAGGATGGGTCTGGCCACCGAATGTAACCGTGCCGCCCTCGACAACCGGTTTGAGTTTCGCGAGTCCGTCAGCCACTGATTCAGTCACTCCCTCGTCGCCGTCAATCTCTCCGATCGTCTTACGGAATCGCGGGTCGGGTATCGCGAACGGCAGATCCATGTAGCGCCTTTGAAAAGCCTGACTGTCCGCGAGTGCATCCCTGTACTGTTCGTAACGCCGCAACACGACATCGTGCTGCTCGGCGGTTGAAATCGAAAACTTGGCAGCGACATTTTCCGCGGTCTGCAACATGGAGTGATTGCCAAGCGGGTCGCAACTGAAACTGTCGAGAACGACATTTTCGGCAACACCGGTCCCGCCGGGTGCCGACTGGGCCGGGTAGTAGGTGTGTGGCCCGTTGGAGCATCGATCGGCTGTAGCTGTCAGCACCGTTTGCGCGAGTCCGCTGTGAATTTCCTGAGCCCCCATCAGCAGGGCGCGCACGCCCGAGGCACAGACCTGCGACACGGTAGGTCCCGGCGCCTGCGGAGCGCCGAGCAAGCCCATGAACCAGGGTGTTCCGTAGAACGATTGATGCTGATAAATGCTGATGCCGAATACGCCGGCGTCGAAAGACTTTGGGTCTATGTCGCGTCTGGCAAGTTCGCGGCGGGCGACGTAAGCGGCGAACTTGACCGCATGCAGATGCTGCATCGATCCCTGCCAGCGCACGAAAGGCGAAGACCAGTAACAACCATAGGGGATCTCAACCTGTTCAAACATGATAATTATCTCCGATCTGCGTTACGTTATCTCCGCCGCCACATCTCGCATCGCCATGTCGGCCAGTTCTATCGCCTCTGTAATGTCTTCATCGGAAGTAACGGTCGACATTGCGATCAGGCCACGATGCGCGATGAACAGGCCATGATTGATACAGGCAAGGTGAAAATTGTTCATCAGCATTTCGTCCTCGCGCAACACCGAGGATTCGGGCGCGGATTGGCTGAAATAAATGTTCAGGCAAGATCCATAGCGGTTTGTCGAGAACGGCAAGCCATGCCGTGAGGCCGCAGCGATGAGGCCCGACTGCAGAGTTTTGCACTGACGGTCCATCTGCGCGATGCGATCCGGCGTCAATTCGCGCAACGATACTTCACCGGCAAGCATTGTGACCGGGTTCGCGTTGAACGTACCGGTATGAAAGACCTGCAGATCGGATGGATCAAACACATGCAGCATGTCTGCGCGGCCGCCAACCGCCCCGACCGGAAAGCCGCCGCCGATGATTTTGCCCAGCATCGTCAGGTCCGGCTCGATACCGATAACGGTCTGACAACCTCCACTGTTGAATCGCAGGGTCAGCACCTCATCGAGCACGAATAACGCCCCTGCCTTGTGCGCTGCTGCCCGCACGCCATGAAGAAAGTCCGGATTGCCCTCAATGATCCCGCTCGCGCCCAGGACGGGCTCGAGAAAAACTGCCGCAATATCATGACCGTGCTGGTCGAGCACAGCTTCGAAGTCGGATACGTCATTATAGGTCGCCAGGTGTGTGACCGGACCCTCCTTACCGAATGACCCGACCTCGAACTCGAGTGGCGAACCGTGATAACCATAGCGCGCCATCAGCAGCTTCGTTCTGCCTGTGATCAATCGGGCGATGGTAAAGGCGAGGGCGCCGGCCTCAGAGCCCGAATTGGTAAAACGAACCTGCTCGATTGCCGGTATTCGATCGACAATCAACTCGGCAAGTCGGTTTTGCGGTTCATTCGCCGCTGCCCAGGCCGTGCCTTTGGCGATCTGTTGTTGAGTTGCCGCAACGATGGCCGGGTACGCATGTCCATGCACCATCGCCGTGTAGTTGTTAATCAGGTCGAGATAGGAGTGACCGTCGATATCATGGAATCGTGCACCTTTGCCGCGATCGATCGTCAGCGGATACGGCTCCCAGAACGACGCCTGGCGCGATGTCCCGCCAGGCATCAGCTTGCAGGCGCGCGCATAAATCTCGGCGCTGCGCCGAGTCCGTTTGAGGTAGCTTGCAATTATCCCGTTTGGTGAATCATGCAGGCTACCAGTTATAGCTGTCGACATTTTGCGGTACCGCTTGCAGTAGCTCGCCGCTCGCAAACAGGGCGGCGATCGTTTCGATGTGATCGGTCAACGGCTCGTCGTGGTCAAGGTACGGCACGTGTTTGCGCACCATGCCGTGCAGTTTGCGCGTGGCGGCACAAAGTTGATCGACCCCGCGAATATCCGCTGCCTGGCAGGCGCAGATCAGTTCGAATGCGAGGATGTGACGTGCGTTATCCAATATGTCCCGTGTGCGCCGCGCGGCGACCAAGCCGAAGCTGACGTGGTCCTGAAAGTCACCGGTCGATGGCAGCGATTGAATCGACATGGGCGTACACATCTGACGAACCTCGGCGGTCAGCGAAGTGGCCAGGAACTGGCCGCCCATGAGTCCCATGCGTACCCCGGGGTTTTCTTTGACCAGGAATGGCGGCAAGTCCCCATTTAGACTCGGGTGCAGCAGTCGATTGTTACGCCTATCCGACAGGTTGCACATGTTGACAATTACGATCGCCAACTGGTCCATTGCATTGGCAATATACTGGCCGTGGAAGTTGGCGTTGTGAACCGCATCACCATCCTCTACGACGATCAGCGGATTATCATTCGATGAATTGATCTCTGTTTCTACAGTCTGTTTCACGAACAATGTCGTATCGATCACCGGTCCCATGATTTGCGGCGTGGCGCGGATTGAGTAAACGTCTTCGATCTGTTGATCGAGACCGAGAGGTGTGTCTGTAGCGAGATTTCTGAGCCACTTTTCGACCTCGGCATCCTTAACGATCATCTTGCTGTCGTCAAGCGTGCGATAGATGCAATCGGCAATTCGTCCTTGTCCGGCATGCGGTTTCTGCCGATGCGCCGCAGGATGGAACGGCATGATCTTGGCTTTGTGTACTTCCAGGCTCAAACAGGTGGCCAGCGTGTATGCTTTGATCAGGTCGATGGTCTCCGCAACGAGACAGGCGGCGACAGCGGTCATCACCGATGTGCCGTTGATCAGAGCGAGCCCCTCTTTGTAGCTGAGTTTCATGGGCTCGATACCGGCCTTTTGCAATGCTTCGGCACCGGACATGATTTCGCCGTTGAACTTCGCGCGCCACTGGCCAGTGCCGACAAGGCCGATGCAGGCCAAAGGACCGAGGTCGCCACTCGTACCCAGCGATCCTTTTTCCGGAATGCAGGGCAAGACGCCGCGATTGTACATCTGCACGTATTTTTCGAGATTCTCGATCGATATCGCGGAGTAGCCGCGACTCAGCGAGTTAATGCGTGCGAGCATCGATGCGCGCACGTAGTGATCGTCGAGATGGCGGCCACAGTTGCTTTGCACCGAGCGCATGACGTTGTTTTGCGTCTCTTCAGCATGTGCCGGCGGAATCAACCAGTTGACGAAGCCACCGACACTCGTCGTTACCCCGTAGATGATCCGGCCTGAGTCGACGAACTCGTCGAGCAGGGCACGCGAGGCGATCACACGTTTGCGGATCTCGGGAGTCAGTTCTATAAGGCAGTCGAAATCGCGGGCAGCCTGCGTGATTGACGCAACGGTCAGGCTGACTCCGTCGGGAATGATGGTCGATCCGGTCGGACGGGTGGCTTGGCGAAGCATACCAATCTCCTCGCTGGTGGACCTCGAGATACTGATAGCCTACGCCGATTTATGCGAAAAAGGCTCTCTATTATTGCGATAATTTGGTTAGAATAGAAAGAATCTTTCGTATTTTGCAACATCTAGAAAGGAATTCCTAATATGACCGGGAAGAATCAAGGCGAGGCAGTGCCGTTGGACCACTACGAGCGAAATATCTTGCGGGCCCTGCAGGTCGATGGGCGGCTCAGCAATCAGGACCTGGCACAGAAGATCGGACTATCGCCGTCAGCCTGCTGGCGTCGCGTGAAGAGACTCGAGGATGCCGGTGTGATATTGCGTTACGCGGCGATCCTCGATCCGGGCAAGGTCGGTATCGGCGAGACCGTGTTTGCGCACATTTCATTAAAGCGTCACTCCAAGGCATTAAGCGTGGAGTTTGCTGAGTTGATGCTCAAACAGCCGGAGGTCATGGAGTGTTTCTTCACGACCGGTGCAGCCGACGTGATCCTGCGTGTCGCAACATCCAGTGTCGCAGCCTACGACGACTTTCTGGAGAACGTCATTTTCAATGCTCGCGGTGTGTCTCAGGTGCACTCCGATTTTACGCTCAGGCGGATCAAATACGAGACTGCTTTGCCACTTTGACAGCGTCGAATCTCGAATTTATCGGTGTGATATAGTCCGGAAAGATCGATTTTCTTAATGCAAATCAGATTATCGACAGCATCGTTATCTTCAAGCTTTGCTTTTTTTATGCGGCGAAAAGACCCGAATCGACCCTGGTACTGGATTTTCGTTGTCGTGTGCATCGGCGGCGTCCTGCCGATTTTTTTTCTCGGAGCCATCGAACCCGTGATACTCGGCGTGCCATTGTGGGTCGCGGTCTCGCTAATCAGTACAATTGCCTTGTCAGTCGTAACGCTGATCCAGTTGCGAATCGGTTGGTAGATTTGCAGATTCGATCAGGATTCAAGGACCATTCGATCGATGAATGATACTTACGTACTAGGTGCGGGAAGTATCATTGTCCTGGCATCGTACATGGCCGCAATGATTCTGATCGGATGGCTCGCGAAGCGCCGTACCAAGGGCGATTCTACCCTGGACTATTTTTTGGGCGGCAAAGTTACCGGCGGGCTGGTCCTGTTCTTTACGATGCAGGCAACCCAACTCAGCGGCAATACGTTTTTTGGCTTTACCGGAATCGCGTACCGCACCGGACTGATGTGGATAGTGTCGATCTGCATGATCAGTCTCATCGTCGTTACCCAACTGTCTTACATTCCCCGTTTATATGTCCTGTCGAAACTGAACGGCTATATAACGCCGGCGGATTTCTACGCAGATCGGTATCAAAGCAACAGACTTCGACTGTTGGTCACCGGCATTACAATTGTTGCGATGCTGCCGTATCTGATCATTCAGGCAGAGGCTACCGGCCATGCGTTTTCGGGCCTGACGTCGGGCCAGATACCGTATTGGGCGGGCGTTGCATTTACCTGCACGGTAATGCTGATCTACATACTCATGGGTGGCTGGCGCGGAGTCGTATGGACAGATACTGTTCAGGGCGTGTTGCTGACCTCGGCGCTCGTTATCGTCACCGTGGTCGTCGTGATAACCGTGGGCGGGATACCGAGCATCGTCGAGAAACTGCGGATTGACAACGTGGCATTGATTCAGGCGCCAGAAACGTTAAAGCACCTCAGCAGGTCCTGGTTGTCATTACTGGTGGTGTCCTCTATTGGATTTGCGATGTATCCACAAGCCATTCAGCGGGTTTATGCGGCAAAGAGTAAAAGCGCGCTGAAAACCAGTTTGTCGCTGATGCTTGTTGTCCCTTACCTCATTGGCGGATGCACGTTGCTGCTGGGTTTGTCAGCAGCAGTCTCACACCCCGGCCTGATCGGCGTCGAAAGTGATCGCGTGTTTTCCTTGCTGCTGAACGACCTGATCAACAATCACTATTGGCTGGTAATCTTCGTTCTTTGCGGTCTCTTGGCAGCCATCATGTCAACCGCGTCGTCCGTAATTTTGACGCTGGCCTCCATGTTTACCCGGGACGTGTACCAGGTAATCTGGCGCCGCAATTCCGGGGATGAGGGCAATACGACCGCTGGTCGCGTCTTCATCGTAATTCTGATCGTCATGGTCGCGGCGCTGTCATTGAAACCAGGTGCAACGTTGTGGCGCCTTACCGAGATCAAAGTCGAGTTGCTGGCGCAACTCTTTCCGGCAATGATACTCGGACTGTATTGGCCACGAATATCCGAGTGGCCGGCGGTGATCGGTATCGTCGTCGGTTGCCTCTTTGTCACCGTGAGTGCGTTGCTCGGTATAGAGCGATTCTGGTGGTTTCAGAGTGGCGTATATGCGCTGGCACTTAATCTGACCATAGCGGTTGCCAGCAGCATGATTTTCAATCCATCGACGACCCTGCAGAGGCAGACGCGGGAGCGATTTTTTCGGCCATTTAAGATAAGCGTTGATACTCCGGAATAAGGTCAGGGCAGAATCACGCCGGGGCCAGTCGTCTTTGAATTCAGGATACTCGTCAAGGAATCCCAACCAGCCCTTATCAACATCGGCAGGGTTTCACCCCGCTACGACGGACGGTTGAGTTAAATGACGGTGCTTGGACTAACCACTTACAAGTAGTTGACGTTGAAAGCATTGTTGGTCGGGGTGAGAGGACTTGAACCTCCTGCCCCTGCCTCCCGAATCCGGATGTTGGGCACCAACTGATTGTTTTAATTGACTAATCAGGAGGCGTCCACGGACAACATTGCAGCACTGCGCATAACGATGCAGGACTGTCTCCCGCAAAAGTCCCGCAGTCTAGGGTTTGCGCTGAGTCTGTTGTCCGAAACAGCGGGATGCCAATTGTGCACCAAGACCGATCAATGCGTTGTCCGTGGCACTCTGAAACGCAGCAATGATCTCGGACAATCTGTCTTCTTGCGCAGGGGCCGTGGTCGCAGCGCTGACAGCGGTGTTACCCGAGCCACAATTCACGTGGCCTACCAGTTTGACGTGCACCTGCAGCGGCATACCCGCCGTCGTGACCACGGCGAAAAACTCGCGCAATTCCAGGTCCAGCGACCATTCGTCACGACTCATCTGCGCGCTGCTCCTGACACGATTGAAACGACCACTGCTTTCGAGGGACAGGCGCACCAGTACGGTGACAATCTCTGGAAGGTGGTCGGGCCACCGTGCCCCGGCATAGTAATTCAATTTCGCGCCCGGTCCCTTGATCAGGATTCGGTCAGTGTCCAGGCCGGGTATCGCCCGGACCGAGACGACAAGGTCGGGTAAATCTCCTGCCGGCGGTTCGCCGAGCTGAAGATTGACCGCCTCCAGCCAATATTCGTGCTCGGGTGGCTGATCCGAGGTGAACTCGATACCGCAACCGCCCAGAGTCGCCGTCAGGATCATCAACATCGAAAGTAGCAAGTAATGTTTCATTCTGGGACCGCGACGGGATCGAGCTTCGGTTTATAAATCAGGTAAGACGGGTTACTTTGCAGCTTGGCGACGAGTTTCTCCAGTTCGCGGATTGCCGCTCGCGTATCTGTCACAAGCGCCGCTGTCTCCCCGACGCCACCGGAGAGAAAGCTGTCGACGGCGGCATCATTCTCCGCCAGCCACTGCTCGAGCCGTCCGGTAGCATTGGCCAGATTGTCGGCCGTGTGTCTGAGATTCTGCATGGCGGCCAACAGGTCCGGCCTGGCTTCCGACGTAATATCGGCTGCAAGGTCAAGTGTATCCTGCAATTTGTCCAATGACTCGTTCAGGCGCACCGGTATGCCTGCCAGTGCATCTCGTTCTTCTGCCAGCGCACCGGTGACCTGTTCGAGATTCTGCAGTATCTGCGTCGCTGAGCTGCGGTTTCCCTCTCCAAGCAGCAGGCCAGCAGCGTCCAGTATCGTATCCACCCGGGCCAGGACACCCGGACCCGAACTCAAAAGGGCTGCGATGCCGACGTCACGAGTTCGTATGATCGGGTAGGCCTGCCCTGCACGAACCGCGAGTTGCACATGCTCGCCCGGGTCTGCGGCGAGATTGATGAAAGCCACCCCGGTGATTCCCTGGTATGCCAGGCTGGCATAAGTGCCGCTGTCGATGGGTGTCGAGCTGGCGACCTCGATCTCGACCTCTATCGCCTTGTCCTCTGCGCGGGATAACTGGATCGTGGTGATCAGGCCGACGTCGACACCCATATAGCGCACCGGACTGCCCTCGCTGAGCCCATTGACGTTCCGCTCGAAGATGACTGTGTACCGCGTCGTCGGGACGGTCTGGCCGACCTCGGCGACCCAGAAGCCGACAACAAGCAACACGACGGTCCCAAGCAGAATAAAGACCCCGACTGCCAGGTAGTTAGTTCGCTCGTACATTTTTGTTCTCCTTCTGCCGTGCCCTGACGGCACGCGGGTCGTTGAAGTAACTCCGGATCCACGGATGGGGCGATTGGAGGATTTCATCCAGGGTGCCAACCACGACCTTCTTGTCCACCAACACAGCGACGCGATCGCATAGTCCGAACAGGCTGTCCATGTCGTGAGTCACCATGATGATGGTCAGATTCAGGCTGGCACGAAGATAGGTGACCAGGTTGTCGAATCGCGTAGCGCCGATCGGGTCGAGGCCTGCGGTCGGTTCGTCCAGAAACAATATATCTGGCTCGAGCGCCAGGGCCCGCGCCAGCGCAGCGCGTTTGATCATTCCACCCGACAACTCGGACGGGTACTTGTCCAGCGCGCTCAGGGGCAGACCGGTCATCCGGACTTTCAATTGTGCCAGTTCGCGGCGCGTAGCGGCCGGCACATTCGAATGCAAGGCAATGGGCAACTCCGCGTTTTGTCGTACCGTCAAAGCGGAAAACAGGGCGCCGTTCTGGAATAACACACCCCAGCGCTGCTGCAGCCCTGACCCGACCGTCTGAATATCGTGTCCGAGCACATGTATTTCCCCCGACTGCGGTTTGCGCAGGCCGAGCATGCTGCGCATGAGCACGGATTTTCCGGTGCCCGATCCACCGACGATGCCGAGTATTTCTCCGGGGAAGACATCCAGGCACAGCTGATCGTGGACAACGTGCTTGCCAAACGCGTTGACCAGGTTGCGAATGGAGACGATCGGTTCCATCTATATTCCCAGCCGAACAAACACGAAGGTGAACACGGCATCCGCCGCGATAATGAGCGTAATGGCCTGCACCACCGCGACCGTCGTCAGACGTCCCAGCTGCTCCGCGGAGGTCGTGACCTGCAAGCCGCGCAAGGTACCGACGGCACCGATCAGCAATGCAAATACCGGGGCCTTGACCAGGCCGACGAACATGGTCTGCAGGTCCGCGCTGGCCGCCGCCCGGTCTATGAACTGAATCATGGACATATCCAGCACGGTCGTACTGAGAATCAGGCCGCCAGCCAAACCTGCGAGGTTGGCGAATCCTGTCAGCAGGGGAAGGGCGATCATCAGTCCCAGGACGCGCGGTGCTACCAGCACCTGGTTCGGGTTGAGCCCCGTCACGCGCATGGCATCAAGTTCCTCGTTGAGTTTCATAACGCCCAGCGAGGCCGCAAACGCACTGCCTGAGCGACCGGCCACCATGATGGCCGCCATAATGACGCCCATCTCCCGCAGTATCGATATGGTGACCAGGTCGGCAACGAATACTTCGGCGCCGAACTTGGCCAGTTGCGTCGCCCCCTGGTATGCGATGACCAGCCCCATGAGAAAGCTGATCAGGCAGACGATGGGAATCGCCTGCACCCCGGTCTGATAGACCTGCCGTATCGTTTCGCGGAAAGCGAGCGTCGATGGCGTAGTGATGCCTTGCATGACCGTGGTTGCGATGTATCCGATGTCCTGCAGTCCGGACGCAGCGCCTCTGCCCAACGACTCCAGTCCGCGGCGAATGCGCTGCTCGTCGATGACGGGTACCTCTTCGTCGTCTGTGGGTACCGCCGAAGCAGCCGCCTGGGTCAGGCCGATAGTAAGAGTCGCGGTGTCGTTGGGGCCGTCGCCCAGGGCGGCATCACGGATTTCCACCGTGACGCTCAATGTCGGATTGCCTGCAAAATCCAGTGGTGCACCGGCGATCAGCCAAAGTTCGGGGCCGACGATCTCGAACAGCGCCGCATCAGGGCCGGACAAAGACAGTTTGTTGGTACCCAGTGCGTCATCGGCTATCACGATGTCGGCAACCTTGATACCGGCAGACGTGATCGCATCTTCCCGAATGCTGGTAATCACATTGGCGAGGCTGACGGTCGGCGGCTCATTGACGTCGGTGATTGCGATCGACAATGGGGCGATATCGTCCGGCGTGGCGCCAATCGCAACGTCGTCGACCTCGACCGTAACATCCAGGACCGGCTTCGTCTCGAAGTCCAGTCTGGCTCCGGCGACCAGATGCAGCTCGGTGCCGACGATCTCGAACAGCTCCGCGTCCGCGCCACTCAGACTTAGTTTGTTCTCACCGCGCCCGTCGTCGATGATGACGATATCGGCGACCTTGTTGGAGGCCGACGTGTCCGCGTCTTCAGGCAGGGTCGTCGTGGCATTGATGAGCTCTACACTGGGTGGCTGGTTGAGCTCAGTGACGCTCTCCAGGAAGCTGAAATGAGCCGCCTTGAACCCCTGGAATTCGGTGGTTCGCCCCTGGGATTCGAAATCCTGAGATCTGCGGAAGAGCACCCAGGCGCCGGCGATGTCGATATCCTGCAGCCCGCCGCACAGAAACGTTACGGCGGTGGCAACGCCGGCATCTAAATCAGCCAGCGCAGTTTCGAGATCGGGCACGTTATTCAGAACCCAGTCGCCTTTCAGGCTGACGGTCAGCGAGTGATCGTCTCGTTCCGCGTGTAGATAACTGTTCTCCACTGGCGCCTCTTAATATTCTTGTTGCCATGCCGCCGGAAACCGCGCTCAGCCGGGGCTTGCCTCCGCCTCTGAGTTTACGCGGTCTCTCACCGGGAATCCCGCAGGCGGCAAATGTTTGCGACAGTGAGCAATGCGCCGGAAAGTGATGCTCGGGTAAGCACAAGCTAAGACCTTGAATTCTTGCGGAACAATGATGGTCGGGGTGAGAGGATGGAACGGCAGTTTCGCTGCCTCGCCTTCGGCGTCTGTCGACCGGCTACGCCGGTCTCGGTGTGAACCGTACTCACAGTGTGCACTGGCAATCGGTCACCACGGAATAACGATCGGGTGGGCCCCTGCCTCCCGAAACCAGATTGTGGGTGTTAACTGATTGTTTTTGTTGATCGATCAGGAGGCGTCTACGGACAACATTGCAGTACCGTGCATAATGATGCAGAACTTATCCCGGCAGAAGTCCCACAGTGCTTTGGCGTAGTGAACAACCAATGTCCCGATGTTTACTTCGAATCCGCAGCTTGCTTCTTAAGTGTGATCAGTTCGTCGCTGGAGCTGTAGTAAGGAATCACGAAGAAGAACGCCAATGTCGTACTGATAAATCGGAGATTGAGAGAGGCCTCCTCAGAGACGAACAACTCCAATACCTGGTCTGATGCATTCATGAATACCCCGTCCGAAGAATATTGATCGCTTAATACCAATTTGAGAACGGAGTCATTACAAGAGAGCCGATTGAAGAAAGCCGTTGGTAGCGTTTGACCGTTCTCAGTACTTGCGCGGACGACGAGCTGATTATTGGTCTTCTCAATTGTTAGTGTGGAGACAACCTCTTCTTCACCAAAAAGCGATTCTGCGAGCATTCGGCCGTCTTCTTCGGAATCGACGATGTAACTGCCACTAACGACTTCGCAGTTCGCAGACCTCGTCAACGTGTCCGGATCCGGCTGATGCTGATGTGATACACAGGCTGCCTGCATCGGTAGTAACACCACCAAAAGCAATCGCGTAAACGCTCTTCGTCTACGCATTGGACGCCCGCAGGTTAGCGATCCAGACAACCG
Source organism: Gammaproteobacteria bacterium (assembly GCA_029863305.1). Lineage (GTDB taxonomy): Bacteria > Pseudomonadota > Gammaproteobacteria > Steroidobacterales > Woeseiaceae > UBA1847. The sequence continues at coordinate 38,610 of JAOTVR010000017.1, forward strand.
TCCAGAGCACAATCGGAGAGACTGCGTGCAAGGAAACGAACCTGCTGCGCTGAAAGCGCCGAATCGTAGGTTCGTACGAAGTGTGCAAACCCGGATGATGCTTGCGTTTGTGTCACATCGTCATCGCGAAAGAACGTGGCACTGGATGTTGCAAACGTCGCCTGAGCGCCAGCATCGATGAAGCGGAGGTGCTCGACGCCGTCAACCGACACAGTGACCTCTCCGGTTGCGGCACTGCGGCTCAAGACCATGTGTATGTTAATGGCTTCCTCGGCTGCAATTTTGCTGCTGGTGAGGGTCTGCGGTGTATCCGTGTCGATGAACGTCATTACACCGTCATCCAGGTACAGGCCGGTATCCGAGCCGAGCTCGCCAAAATCAACGAGCTTGCGCAGGCCAGCGATATCGTCGAGACGGAACACAATTTCTATCGAGTATTCGTTGACCGTCAGCACGCCGGTCGACGTCAACCCCTGGTTTTGTCCGAAGGCATAGCCGTTGCCTTGCAATGCTCCGCCGAGTGGTACCAGGTCCGGTCCTCCCTGTACGTCTGAGTAATCACCTTGCAACTCGTAGGCCGCAATGGCCATTGGCGTTTCGACAGACAAATCGGCCAGTACAACAGAGCTGGTCAGATCGGTGTACGCCAGGAGCAACGCGATCTTGTCACCCGACAGTGAGTCGTGCCGGAAGGACGCACTTCTTAACACCTTGCCGCCGATTACGTCACCAGCTCCGGCCAGTGACGACATTGTCCCATCCCTGACGAGAACCGGGCCCGCGAAACCGGTGAAAACAAGTGCCTGCCCGTCCATAGTGACCGGCGGACTTGGAGTTCTCAAGGTGCTCCCGGTCATAGGAATAGCTGTGTCGGGATCGGCAATCAATCGCGGGCCGATGCCGTCATGGACGAACAGGTGCCCCCAGCCAAAACTGTCCTTACCAAAGAAAGCAACGCTACCGTCGCTCTGGTCGACGGCAGCGTCGAAATGCTGCATTGTCGGAAGGCTGCCAGGGAAGATCGTCGAGCGGTCGGCAATAACTTCAAGATTGCCGCCTACGAAACGGTAGATGCCTTCCTGAATCAGGGGAGCTGTCATGCCGAGGAACACGATATTCGAGTCGGCCAGATGCGGCTCACCGAATAGCTCAAACAGGGCCCCAGCGGCATTCGGCGAGACGGTCGTCTTGTCGACAACGACATCGAGCGTGCCTCCCAGGTCCGAGTAAACGCCCTGTTGTGAATTGAAGCCGGCGCCCAGGAATGCGGTATTGCCTGCATTGAACGCCGGATCGGAGAATCGCCAAAACGTACCTGTACCGCCCGGCACGTCGGTCTGATCATCCGCGACGAATGCCAGGTTACCGCCGATCGACGAGTAGATACCGCCGAAGGTCGGCGCGAAGGAATGGAATGCGACGGCATCGCCATCGACTGCCGGGTCGCCGAAGACCTCAAAGGTAGCAACGGCTGAGCGCGGTTCACTCGTTGTGATGTCGGCGATGATGTCCAGATTGCTGCCGGACGCGACGAAGATTGCTCCCTGGCCGGTTTTGATGCCGAGAAATGCGACACTACTACCGTCGTAGGACGGCGTTCGGAACCCGTTCAGGAGGTCAGTGGTACCGGGCCAGACGGTCAGGTCATCGGCGATCGTTTCGAACGTGGCAAACGGCGCAGGTTTTTGCCGAACCGCACTGATTTGATAGTTCTCGCGTGCAATTCCGTCCTGGGCGATGACGGTGATATCAATCAGTCGGGAGGCATCCTCCATAAATACCTTAATCGGCCCACTCGAAACGCCTGACGGAACAGATGATCCATTGACCTGAATCGTGGCGTAATCGTCCTCGGTCTCTGCGACCACGTGAACGTTTTGCGTGAGAAAACTCAATACTGCAGTGTAGTCCGCGACCGCCGGGTCAAACACCTGATCGAGAGCGCCGGGCGTCACACTCAATGACGCCAAACGTGCGTTTGAACTCAACTCTCGCTCCACGAAAATGCGGTATTCACTCGTATCATCGCCATAGGCAGCTGCAATGCTGATGGCAATTTCGTTTGATCCAAAATCAACTTCGACGGGCCCAACCTGGGTGCCCGAGGTACCGGAAATACCGTTTACGTCAATCGTCGAGTTCTCATCAAGCAACTGCGCGGTCACAAATACCTGCGCGACGTCGCTGGTGACCGTGGCATGGTAGATAAACCTGCTGGGGTCGAAAGGCTGCGTGAACGGGGCCTCGACCAGGGACAGTCCCGTCAGCTCCGCGCTGCCGAGAATGGTGAAAACGAAATCCAGCCTGTTTGAGCTATTGCCGGCGCCGTCAACCACCCAGACCTGACCGGAATATTGACCACTTTCGGACGTCGCAAGTTCGATCACGCCCTCGAGCGTTCCGCTCGGTGTGGGAATCGGCTGCGGCACAGCGAGAGAGATCCTCGAGCCGCCGGATATTTCGATGATCACGGACCTGATATCGCCTTCAGGGTCCGTGTAGTCAAGGAATGCCTGCAGGATGAACGTGCCGCCGCCTTCATTGTACGGCACGGTGTCTCTCCCCAACTGCAGATTTGAGATGACCGGAGCGACGTTCTTTTTTTCCTTTCCGCCGCTCCCACCGCCGCAAGCCGCAAGACCAAAGACTACGACGCTGACAAGAAGTGCCAGTCTAACCAAACGAGGACCAACACTGGTTCTCACGCTATCAGCTCCTTTACGAAGAAAACGAATTTCACGGCTTCAGATTCTCTCCAGCGTTATATTCAGTGCCGCGGCAAGCCCACTAACGTCAGTGATGAGCCCACCAATCACCGTATCTCTCCCGGCGACGACAGTCATTGTCGCCATACCCGTCCATGTCAAGCCATTGAGCGGTGCAGTCGCGCCCTGGCAGGCCTCTGTGACGAATTCCACGCCGTAAAGATTCCACGCGACATCGATCAGCGAGACTTCGCCATTGATTACGCAACCTGTAGCGATGTCCTGCACAAACAGCGCTCCATTCACGTCAATCGTAAGCACGTTGCCGTTCGACGTGTCGTAGGTACCTGCGACACGCGCAATACTCGAGCCCGATTCGTATTCCGGGTCATAGCCGAGAAGAATTGGACCCCCCAATTCGGTACCCAGGGAGGTCGTACAGGCTGCTACCATGTCGATTGACTGACGTTCCTGCAACGATCCAGTGAAGCTACAACTTGCCGAGTCGCTGCCATCAATCAGCGTTCCGCCGAATTCTGGCGCCAATTGGTAATCGACCGAGAATTCGGTGTCGTTTGCGACTACCGCCACGCCAAATCCCTGGTTTCCGAATGGGTCAAGAACGCGCAGGTCACCAGCCTCACTGATGAGAACGGTAATTGGAGTCCCGTTAGGGCGGTCACCGTGCCAAATGCCGCCCGGCGACTGGTTAACGACCGGGGGCGGCGGTGAAATGGGTTGTCCAGATCCGTTTCCGCTACTGCTGCTGCAGGCGGTGAGGATTAGTACTGGCAATACACAAAGTCCTTTCATCACGGATCCTCCAATGCTCGACATATAGCCAAATCTACTGGATGGACCCGATTCATAGCGTCAAATCGCGAAAAGATTTGGTCAATTTTTGGTAAAATTCTCTAATAATCAGCGCTTTCCGTGCGCTCTATGCCCTAGGTGCAACAAGTCGATGGCAGCGGAGCACCAAAACAAACCGTCCGGTTACCAGATCAGTGACGTCACGATAGACGTGGTCAGGCGCCAGGTCAGGCGCAATAGCGAGAATATCAGTCTAGGTAAACTCAGTTTCAGACTGCTTCTTGCATTGGCCGAGTCGGCACCACGCGTAGTGACGCCAGATGAACTTGTCGAACGTGTGTGGGATGGTCGATTTGTTAATCCACCTACGATAAAGCAGCGAGTCGCCTTGCTCAGGCAAGCGCTTGAGGACGACGCGAATCGGCCCAGGTACATCAAGGTGGTTCGTGGTCACGGCTACACAGTAGTCCCTGAGATCAAGCCGATATACGAGCGGCCCAGGGTCCGGCGCTTGCGACTCGCCCTTGCTGCCGGTTCCGTTATTGCGGTCGCCTCGCTCATCGTGGCCTTTCTGCCAGATTTTGGTGCGGCGCCAGCTGGTCGAACTTCTTCTATTGCAATTTTGCCCTTTGAGAACCTCAGTCCAGCACCTGATGACTCTTTCTTCGCAAGCGGCTTATACGAAGAGATCATTAATCATTTGGAACAAATTCCGGATCTACGGGTTATCTCTCGATCATCGGTACAAAAATATGCCGGATCTCCAGCCGCAATCAGCGATATCGCCAACGCACTCAACGTCGAGGCCGTAATGGAGGGTTCGGTACATTTTGAGGATGAGCGTGTTCGTATTTCCGCCCGGTTGGTTGACCCGGACGATGGTGCTCAGCTTTGGTCGGAAATGTATGAACGCGAGTTCTCCGATATTTTCGCGATACAAAGTGAAATTGCAGCCTCGGTCGCAGGAGCCCTCGGAATAAGTTTGGGAGTTCGTAACCCCAACGTGTTCAGTACGGGGACGACGAATCTCGATGCCTTCCGAGCCTATCTCGCGGGGTTGCATATGATGCGGCAACCGCACGGCGAGGACCGTGGCAGTTTCTTCTTCAAGCGCGCCGCCGAGATCGATCCTGACTATGCTGCCGCCTGGACCCAGCTCGGATTCGCCACCGTTATACGGGCGTATAACGCGACGCCGGAGCAAGCTCGTTCTATTCTTGACGAGGCTTTGACGTCCCTGACACGTGCGACTGAACTGGACCCGCGATCAGCACGCGTGGCGGCAACGCTGGGTTTCGTACGGTATTCCCTGCTGGACTGGGTGGGTGCTGAAAAGGACTTCGCTCGAGCCATTGATTTGCGAGCCGATAACTTTAGTCTGACCCAACATGCCAGCTTACTGGTTCGCTCTGGCCGGATGACAGCCGCAAAATCAGAATTCGATGCCGGTGAAGCTGTAGTTGCCTCGCGCTCCGAACCGGGACAGCTAAGACGTCATGTCAGTGTCGCCATGGAGAACTACTCCGAGGCGAGAGAGCTAGTAGCACTGGAAAGAATCGATTCCCGTCGTCAACTTTTGCTATTGAATATTGCACTGAACGAGGGCTACTCCGGCGTCATCAAGAGTGAAATTTCCACGATAATCGAAATTCAAGGCGAGACAGCCCCTTTTTATTCTGCGGTCTTACGAGAGATTGATTCGCCTGACAAGGCCCTGGAGGTAATCAGGGCTGCGCGTGCCGATAACGATGTTCAATGGCCAGCGAAACAGTTCACTATCGCACTCTTCGCAGCCTATTTTGGTGACCCACATCTGGCCCTCGAATCGATATCAGAAGAAGTTCGCTTAGCAACGGTGCGGCTATGGGTCTTGTGGTATCCAATAATGTCAGAAGTTCGACAGCTGCCAGAGTTCAAGGACCTCGTCATTTCCCTGAATCTGGTCGAGTATTGGCGGATGTACGGTTGGCCCGATGTTTGTGCGCCGACGGGACAATCCGATTTTAGATGCTGGTAGGGATGTATAAGGGCCAAGTCGATTTACAAGTGAGAAACCACGCCTGGAAAAAGGCGAGGGATCGAGCCGGGCTGCCCGAAGTGAGGGTACATGATCTGAGACACACGTTCGGCCATCGCCTCCGCGCAGCCGGTGTCAGTTTCGAGGATCGCCAGGATCTTCTCGGCCACAAGTCAGGGCGTATCACCACGCACTACTCGGCGCCGGATCTTGTTCGCTTGCTCGAAGCGGCCAATCGGCTGTGCACGAGGCGGCCGGCCACTGTCCTTCGCGTGGCATCTACCGAGTCTGAGAAAAAGTCCCCACAAACTCCCCACAAATCGGCCCCACAAAAAGACAGTGGCCGGGCGAGGGGAGTCGTAAGAAACTGATCTGGTTAGTAAAACTGGTCGGGGTGAGAGGATTTGAACCTCCGGCCCCTGCCTCCCGAAGGCTCAGAGGCGTTTGTAAGTAACTGTAATTTATAGAGATACTGGAGGCGCCCGCGGACTTAAATGCCTGATTTGGCACAACGGGGCACAGCAGATTCCGGCAAAATTCCGGCAGTGGTCTGCAAAGCTGTTGTCATCGCCCCAGGTAAACGACCGTGATCGCTTCGCGGTTATGCCCGAGCTCGGCACTGATCACGGCGCGCGCTTTTTTATCGGGCGCGCGCTCGTCGGACGCGAGGGCAGAGCGTTTTGGCCCGCCGGCGAGCGGGGCCTTGAAGCCGGTCAGCTCCTCGTAGCGGCGTTGGGCATAGGCATGCCTCAGGCCGTGCATATTTGAGAGGCCGGCCCGAATGCACTGGCCCTCGTACAGCTTCAGCTGCTGAACGTAGGTCTTGTGACTCGGGATCAGGGAACCCTTGCCGGCGAGCTGTCGCGCGCGATCGAGGACTTGTCGCTGGCCATCGCTGCGGATCGGGACCTCGCGGGCCCGGCCGCCCTTGGTCCAGCTGGGTTTGAGCCAGAGCGTATCGCCCCGGTCGGCAAGATGGGGTCGGATCTTGATGGCTTCCTCACGCCGCAGCCCGAAGGCCCGCTGTAGCTCCAAGCTCATTCGTACATGGGGATCAGTAACCTTTTGCAGTTTGTCCTCGTTCAATTCCTTGGCACGGTTGGCGCCGTTCGCATACTGCCGGCGCGGCAGACCATAGTGATCATTGGAACGGGCGATCACGCTCCGCTTGTTGACCCTGGTGGCCCACCAGCGCAGTGCGGCCATGCGGTTTTTCATAGTGCCTGCCGCGACCCCGGATTCGGGCCAATGTCGGGCCAGGGCCTCGACGTGCTTCGGTTTCAGGGATTTGGCATGCAGCTGGGTAAAGCCCAGGGCATGCAGCTGGTTGGCGATCAGCGTCAGCACGCGCTCCCGCTGCACCTGGGTGCCGTAGCTGCCGTCCCGGTTATGCTTGCACAATTGTTTCAGCTGGTAGTTCAGGCGTCTCACAGGTGTTCAGAACTCACGTCAGTTCATCAGATAGGTTCGGTGAGTGTTTCCAATCACTTGCCGACCGTAGTCAGACAAGGCCATCCACGCATGAATGACATCGATCCCGGGACACCACTCCCGTCATGACCTGAACAGGCCTGGTCACAGGCCACACCGTTTCTCTGCCGTGGCAGATCTGGATCGGTGCGAACCAGCTGCGCTCCCCCAAAAGGGGTGCCAAAAAGAAGATCGCCACTAACGAATACCTCCTTTGACCGATAGTGCAGGGCAATCACCTGCGGGGTTTGATAATGCAAATCCACGATTTGCTATGTTTGACAATGGACTGGCGGGGACGAATCCCCGCTGGCGGACGAGCAGCCCTTATCCGCACGATTGCCGTTATATAGCGAACGGCGGCGCTCTCAATGCAGCCACCCTACAACGGCGTCATTCGCGAGGCATCGGAAAAGCCCGGCTGCAGCCCGCCGGGTTTATGGGCTCGGGGTGCGCGTCATTACCGCGCCTATGGCACGCCAATGACGCGCAGCGAGCAGTTCATCGCCGACCCGCTCGGCCCGAGTGTTGGCGCACGGCATCGCCTTCTGGCGGGTGTCGACGAAACCGGCAACGGCGGCCACAGCCGCAGCAACGACGGCCGATGCGCTAAAACCGTTTAGCGGGGCCTGAAAAGTGGCCTCCGGGCAGGTTCAGGCCGCCCGCCGTTGTCCCTGGCTGCGCGGTGCGTTGAGGGCCGCTCCGCACCTGGGAGGACCTCCGGCAAGGCGCCGCCAGGCATCACCAGTTGTCTCACCGGTGAGCCAGGCCACCGAATGATGACACTGTCTACAATGTAGACGGTGTCTCATATGACGGGCCGGTCTCATTTCGAGGGTGTGCTTCACCACGCGATGTCTCACTTGCAGGCAGAGGCGAATGTCGGCTTACTGGACGGAGCAGCCGGTGCAATGTCGCGACATCGGCTGCAGAAGAGGGCGGCAATCGGCCAGGAGCAGACGGATACCAAATGAGCGCGTGACACGGCTACGGCAGTTTCTCGCCCGCTTTTAGCTTTGCAACATTCTCGCGCAAGATCCGGCGTTGATCTTCTATATTCTCTGGCACTTGACTGGATTTGTACCAGTAATACCGGTAAAGCAAAGCCCACGTAGTTACTGGGGAAAACAGGACGGCCAAAACGATCCATAGTGCTTGCGCTCTCTTTGAAAAGAGATTCGCTCGCAAAATCAGCAATGTGGAAAGACCCCAAACTGGAATGAGGTAAAGCCAGTACCACGGGTAGGTCGCCGTTTTCACAAAACTCGGATCGTCGTCGAGCGGCGGCATTGGTCCGGCCATGTCAAACAATACTTGCGCCACCGGAAGAATTGCTAAGGCCGCAAGAACAGCAGCCGCGATACGAACATGTGTCATCTGAACAGCGGACGCACGCATATTGGCATGCACTACGGACTGGTTGCTGGAGATATTGGTCTAACTTCGTTGTCATGACCTGGCATCAAATAGACAAAGTGGCACGGCTCGAGAATGTCTACGCGATGCCAAAAGCTTTTCGGAAGCTGCGTATTCACTAACGTGCAGGCCCGCGTATCCTGATTCAAGAATCAGGATAAAGAGGCAATCATGCATATCACTGTACTCGGCGCAGGTGCCGTCGGCACGGCCGTGGCATTCGACTGTGCGGCGCACGGACACGACGTTCGCGTGTTCGATTTCGAGCAATTTCCCGACAACATTGCAAGAATCGCCGATCAAGGCGGAATCCATGCGGAGGGCGACATCTCCGGGTTCGCACCTATCGCCTGGTCCGGCCATGACATTGATGAAGCGTTGCAGGATGCGGAGCTGATTTACGTTGTCGGCCCGGCCTACAGCACCGAGCCGTTCGGTGAAGCTGTGGCCGGCAAATTGAGTGCCGGACAAACGGTTATCGTCACGCCGAGTTCCTGTGGCGGCGCGTTGGCCTTCAAACGTGCTGCAGGTTTGGCAGTGGACGATGACTCCATCCGTGTCGCAGAGACATCAACCCTGCACTATGCCGTACGCCTGACCGAGCCAGGCAGGGTCCGCGTGTTCCTGAAACTCAAAGCCGGTAACTTGTTAGCCGCACTGCCGGGCAAGCACACAGACGACATTCTGATACTCATCAGCGATGTCTATCCGAGCATGGAGCCGGGCTTTCTGGGTATCGGTGCCCAGCCGCAGCTCAATCATCGTTACCTCAACGAGGACGTCGGCTACGGACTGATGTTCATGTCAAAGCTCGGCCAGCAGATCGGTGTTGCGACGCCCGGAATTGACGCAGTCATCAACGTCGCCACAATCGTGATGGCCCGCGACTACCGGTCCGAAGCATTACGAACGCCGGAGTCGCTGGGTATTGCGGGGCGATCGGCGGAAGAACTTGCGGCCCTGTGATTACCAGTTCTTTAGCGGATAGTTCATCACGGATGGCGGCGGCCAGTTCAAACCACTTTCCTTGAGCTTCGCCGCGAAATTCGGCGTTGCTTCCAGGTCAAAAGGCGTCCCGCAGGCACACCACTGGGACAACTGCGAAAGCGTCACTGATCCGAAAAGGTGCTTATCAAGCATCGCAGCCGCGTGATTCGCTTCTTCCCGGTGGCCACCCCAGGCAGCAACAACAAGTGCCCACTCATGCCCGGTCGTGTTTACAAGCTTGAACTCTTCAAACAACTGATCGAAACGACTCTGATCTCCCTGAGCCGACGCGACCAAGCTTTTGAACATCAGTGCGGTATCCTCTGCATCGATTCGACTGTCGATTTCCGCAAGTGCTTCGTCGTATTTGCCATGTACGATTAACGATCTGACCAGGGCGGTCGTCAGCCAAGTGCCTGGTGCAACGTCGGTTCCTTCGCGAGCAACTCGCAACGCTTCTTCGCTATCGCCAAATCGAAGTGTGGATCTGGCGACATTGAACCAGGACAGAGACCGCCTGGGATCGCAGGCGAGTATGCGCCGCGCATGCTCAATGTATTGCTCGGAGTATCCAAATACGTCAGCGACCACTTGTATCCAGTTCGACGTAACGCACCCGGGAATATCCAGTGCGCGTTCGATGCGTCGATCCAGGCCCTGCCAATTGCCGCTGATATAGGCCAGGTCCATGTCCATCATGAGATTCTGCGCGGCTGACTTCGAGTATTTCTTTGCTGCTTCGTAGTCTGCAATTACTGTGGGATACGCGTTAGCGATTTCTTCCTCGGTGAGGATTCCCTGGTATACGCCTGCCGCATCTTCATTGAGTGCGTGCGTATATAAGTCAGAGTGATCGAGGTAAACCGCAGAAAACGTAGGGACGCGCTCTATGACCTGTTCGAAGTACACGTTTGCCTGGCGCAGGCCCTCAACCATGTTCATTTCGCCGTGTGCCAGGTCATAAGCTTCCAGGCCTTTCTGGTACAACGTGAAAGCTTCTGCATCGCGGAGGCCAGCTGCCTTCATCGCTTTGCGTTTCTCTTCATCCAGAACGACATCGAGAACGGATGCGATTTGTTCTGCGATATTTTCCTGCACGGAAATCGTGTCCGTCGACGTGCTATCGTAGTTCTCTGACCAGAGGTGAAATCCGTCGTCGGCACGAATCAACTGCGCGGTTACGCGCAGACGCTCGCCTGATCGCCGCACCGAGCCTTCAACGATATGCCGCACACCCAGCGCAGCAGCAATTTCCTGTACAGTAATCTCCTGGCCTTTAAAGGAAAATGCGGACGTGCGGGCCGTTACCAGTAGCTCCGGAAGCTGTGCCAGAGAATTAAGAATTTCCTCTGTCAGACCATCGGCGAAGTACTCATCGTCTGGCCCGCTACTCATCGCAATGAAAGGCAACACTGCGACAGACTTATCCTGCGACTGGTCTTCTGCCACACCTTGTTCAACAGCAACATTTGCATAGAATTTGTCGAAGGCAAACCACGCCAGTGCAACAAGCAATACGCCGATAATCATGCGATCAAGTTTGCGACCCGTTGTCGAAACAATCGACTTGCTGCGATCGACTTCTACTTCGCGCTTGATGCCTTCCGGCGTCATTTCGAACGCCCAGGCGAAGAATATGGCGAGCGGCAGGCCAAGCAACAGGATGACCACTACGGATTTCAGTACCCAGTCGGGTGCACCAAAGTTCTCGAACGCGAATTCAGCGACCTGGGCAAGAACCCAGGCAACGATGATATAGGCGATGCCAACACGAATAACGTTGCGACGCTTTAGCTCAGAATATAGGGACATTGATCTTCGTTGTTCTAGTTAGAGTAGGCGGAGTATACCGGTGTCACGATGAATCCGGGAGCATGCGCTTCAGCACATCGTCTTTTTCAACATAGTGGTGATAGATTGCCGCTCCGGCGTGCGCCGCGATGATTACCCACAACACATATAGCCGGAAATCGGCGTGGCGATGAGAAGCGCATAAAGACTAAAGTGACTGGCATGGGAAGCAAAGACCTGCCATTTGGGCATGCTTTGCGGCAGTTTTGGACTGGGGTTTGTTAAGCGCCACCATAGGCGCAGCACAATGAAGATCAGAATGCTGGCGCCTACGGCTTTGTGTATCCTGATAATCGGACTGCGCAACGGTCCCTCACCGTTCAGAGCATTTTCCAGATACACGACGAGGACATAGCCACTAAAACCAGAAGCGCCGTTAGCCAATGCAACCATTTGGCAACGCTGCCGTAGCTCGTTTCTGTGTTTCGAATCAATTGTCTACACCCTGTCCACTTTGGCTGGTACTAAGCATAATGGAGGAACTAAAATCGTAACAGGAGGCACCTGATGGGACGTTGGCGTCCGCCCGCTCCGAGTTCATCGGCCTATATCACTCCGGCGGGATTTGCCGCATTGCAGGAGGAACTGGACAGCATCTGGCTGCGCCGGCGCGATGTCGTTAAAGCGTTGGCTGAGGCCGCCGCAGAAGGCGACCGCTCTGAGAACGCGGAGTACATTTACCGCAAGAAAGAACTTGGTGGTTTGGATCGACGCATTCGCTATTTGCAGAAGCGTCTGCCGGCGCTTACCGTGGTTCGGGAGGCGCCCAACAGCGAAGCGATTTTTTTCGGTGCGACTGTGGAACTGTGTGACGACAAGGACGAAACCCGCCGCTATAGAATCGTGGGTCCCGACGAGACAGATGCGAAAACATTTGACCCATTCTTCGCATTGCGCTTGAGCGGCTGCTTTTCTTAATACCAGTCGTTCGTTCAGGTTCCTGGCGACCGACGGCAGTCGGCCATAACGGGACGCCGATTTAACAGGTAAGAACCTGCCCTGCGCGTGACGCCGACGTCGGCTTTCGCCTTATTTCGTTGAAAAACTCGCTTATGAGGTCGCTGTTGTCGTATCTTTTCGACAGGCGTCGATTGAGCTCATGCTTGACCGGGGCATCTTCGTCGCGGGTTAGAACTGTCGGAGCCGTCGCTAGCGGGCTACTTATTCGAAAGAGTACCTCGCCGCGTCCTCAGGCCTGCCCCAGAGTCGATAGAAGCGCGCGACCCATCGTCCTGCGCGTTTTTCGTCTACCGTCCCTTTGCCGTCGAACGGAGCGAATCCTGCGAGGATGATTGGCTCACCCTCTTCGAAATTGCCCTGACCCGCCAAGCTCATGGCGACGCGAATCTTTGCTGCGCCAATCCTGGGATGTCCCTCACGCAATGTGGCTTCAAGTATGCGCAGGGAGTTTCTTGCCATCGGCTCACACTTCGCGTACCGCGACGTCAGGTTGTACACGTCACACAGGAAGATCTGCGACATCGCAGTCGATTCATGTTCGTCGCCGTGAACGATTCGCTTGCCTGCGAGCGATCGGACGAGGTAATCCTCTGCCTCCTCGAATTTCTCCATTTCGATGTAAAGCCGGCCCAGGTTGGTCATGGCGATAAACACCTTCTGGTTGTCGTCGCCCAGCGTTTTCGACCACATGTCAACAGCAGCCAGCAACATTCTCTCGCCGCGCGAGTAATCGCCAGTATCAAGATAAAACACGCCGATATTGTTCATGGTATTTGCCACCAGGCGATGTTCACCTAGCTGCTTCTTTTGCAATTCGAACGCTTCCAGGTACAAGCGCTCAGCGGACTCCATGTCGCCCTGGTCTGATTTCAGTATGGCCTGGTTGTTTAGCATCACCGCCACATCGGGATGATCGTCGCCGTAGTGTTGGCGCTTGCTTTCCAGCGCCATCGATCCATACAGGTCGGCTTTGTCAAGCTCGCCCGTGCGCCAGTAGAGCGCGCTGAGCGCGCTAACCGTATTCGTCGCATCCGGATGGTCCGCTCCGATGGTTGCCTCGAGCATATCGACCGATTCCTGGAGAAGCGCGAGCGATTTGTCGTAGTTGGCCCGATAGTATTCGATGATGCCGAGATTGCTCAGGCCCAGCGCGATCGTTTCGTGTACCTCACCGAACACGGCCCGGCGAACCTCCAGGGATTCAAGTTCATATTTTTCCGCAACATCAGTATCGCCCTGGAAGACATTGACACCGGCCAGTTCGTGCAGGACGTGACCGGTGGCTTTGGACGGAGGCTGATCGATCTCACGGTACCGTGTCAGCGCCTTCTCCAGCAATTCCTCGGCGACTTCGAGTAAGCCGAGATTCTCGTAGACTTTCGACATCGTCGTCATCAGCGTCGCCTGGACTTGCGGCTGGTCCTCCAGGTCGGATTCGATCGACTCGAGGCCTCTGTCCAGCACCTCGCGTGCAGTGATTGAATTGCCACGCGCCTCTCCGGGATCAGATACTTCGAAAAGATCCACCAGGAACTCGCTCACCTGCCGGGATTTTTCCGCCTCCAGGACCGCTTCCTGCTCCGCTTCCGTCGCCCGGATGAAGCCGACGGTGGCTGCCGCTGCGCCAGCAACGATTGCCGTCAGCGCGATACTGCTCGCGACTACGACTCTACGGTTGCGCCTCACAAAGCGGGCCATCAGGTAGCGGGGACTTGGCGGTCTTGCCAGGACAGGCTGGTGATTCAGGAATCGGCGGCACTCCATCGCCAGCGCATTAACCGTTTCGTAACGCCGGGTCCGGTCTTTCTCGATCGCACGCATGACGATCCAATCCAGGTCTCCGTGCAACTGCCGGCGCAACGTATGCAGGTCTGTACTGCGGGCTTTGAGAATTTCGTCCTGCGTATCCCCGAGCTGCGTCACGCGGGTGCTCGGCCGGGACGGGTCCCTTTCGAGCATCGCGGCGCGCATGGCTTCTTCACCAATTGCAGCAAGATCAAGCGGCAGGGCGCCGACCAGCAATTCGTACAGAACGACGCCCAGCGAATACACGTCCGAGCGGGTGTCCACGTCCAGCCCGGTGATGTTGGCCTGCTCGGGACTCAGGTACTGCGGCGTGCCGATCAGCTGTCCGATCTTCGTCACCAACGTCTGTTCGGTCAGAGGCATACTCGTTGCCTTGGCAATCCCGAAATCAATGATCTTCGGTCGAGGGTGCTCGTCGACATAGCCAACAAGAATGTTGGTGGGCTTCAGGTCGCGGTGGATCAATCCTTTCAGGTGCGCATGCTGGACCGCGGCACACACCTCGATGAACAGGTCGATGCGATCCTGCATCGTGAGCCGGTTTTCGTCGCAGTAGTCGTTGATCGGAATCCCATGCACGAGCTCCATCGCGAACCAGGGCCGACCGTGCTCAGTGATGCCGCCATCGAATACTTTGGCGATGTTCGGATGATCGAGCACTGCGAGTGCCTGCCGCTCGGACTCGAAGCGAGCAATAATCTGCTTGCTGTCCATGCCTGGTTTGACGATCTTGAGTGCGACGCGGCGCTTGACCGGTTCGATTTGCTCGGCGAGGTACACGACGGCCATGCCGCCCTCACCGAGGGTATCGAGTATGCGGTAGGGGCCGATGCGTTCGGGCCGGCCCTCTGGCAACGCCGATTTACTGTTCGATGTCTCGTCGCTCATCGACCAACCTCTTATGCTGCTGCTGTCTCCTCCAGAAAGTATAGACCGGGCCAGCGCATCATGAGGCTAATAGCAGCCAAGCAACAACTCCTGACACACCCATGCTCAGAAGCAGACCGAAGGATTTCAACGCCAGCAGCTGGCGCGGCGAGATTCGCTGCATGAAGGTCGATTTCACAGTTGCAGTGCGTGTAAATCGCCCCTTTTCGAGGTCGAATATCCATGCCAGCGCGAGCACCACGGGGAATGCGGCCAGCGAGACAATGACGGTTATGCGGTAAACCCAGGTTGGTGCTGAGAGTGGCGGCAGAATCAGTTCTGCTGCCTGTAACACGACGAATACGGCAGCGGCGTACGCGACCGCAGCCCGGTAGACTTTGCGCGCCTGCAACTCCCTCAGGAACGAACCCAGCGCCCCCTGCAGTTCGGGCTCGCCCACATCGGCACCTGATCCATTATTTGCTATCGCCTCCAGCGTTTCGGCGAGGGAAGCAGCCGTCGGGCGATGTTCGGGCTTTTTCGATACGCAACGTTTCAGGACATCGCTGAGCTGCTGCGGAACGTCCGGAATGGACTCATGCAGGTCGACCGGGGGACGCCGAAGATGCGCGCCGGCCATGTCGGCAATCTCGGACGGACCAAATGGTCCGTTCATGGTGAGCATCTCGTAGCCGAGCAGGCCGAGGCCATACACGTCGGACTGCGGAGTCAGGACTTCGCCCCGAAGTTGATCGGGGCTCATATACGCCGGGCTACCAAGCCGCTCGCTGTCTTGCGTCAACTTGGTGACGGTTTCGGTGCCTGTCTCGAGAATACCGGCAATCCCGAAGTCGCTCAGAAAAGCCAGGCCGGTTTCCTGTTCGATCAGTATGTTCGCCGGCTCGACATCACGGTGAATTACCTGGTGTTCGTGGGCAGCAGCGAGGGCCGACGCGATCTGGCCGAGAATTCGGCATACGGCTTGCGCAGCAAGGCAGCCATTGGCAGCCAGGTAATCCCTGAGATTCGCGCCGTCGATGTACTGCATCTCGATGTACGGCGCCCCTTGGTCCGGGGTGCGAACGGAATAGACGGACGCCACTGACGGGTGCTCGATGCGAGCCGCGGCTTGAGCCTCGCGAACGAACCGTTTGCGCGCAACCGGGTCATCGGCAAGCTCCTTGCGCAGCACCTTGATGGCAACGAGCCGCTTCAGCGTTGTGTTCCGCGCGAGGAAGACACAGCCCATCGAGCCCTCGCCGAGAAGCCGGATCAGCGAGTACTCCCGCGGCACGGAGGCACCCGTCATTTCGGTGAACCATTCGGCAACGTCGGACATGACTACTCCTGACAAGCTGAGTCGATACCAGCCTGTCTATCGACCCTCTAATCGTGACACAAGAAGGCCAGCTGACACGAATTCTTGCGCGATGAGGTCCACCATCGGGTGTTCCTGTTTAGCGAGGCATCAGATTGAACAGCGGGCTATAGAGGCAAAGAGCGCTGGACTGGGACAGAGGCCGGGACGTCTATAGCCAGAACTGCAGTACTACGCGGGATTCACCGAGATTCCATCACGCAGAATTCACATACTGCCGTAGGCTCTACGGAAATATAGCTGCTAACGATTGCGCAAGTTTCGGCGTAACAGTCGGGCATGGTGAGCGTCGCCTTTCCAGACGAGAGCGGACGATTGGTGACTCCGGCTTAGTCTAGCTAGATCCGATTGATGAACTTCTGCTTAGGGTCAGCAGCTGTCGTTCACGATTCTAGCACCTGGGCTGGTATGGCCCCACTATTTCGGACCACCTAGTTAAGGCGCGATAATGCGCTTTGGAGGTGGGACATGGCAAGAAGGAAACGATACAGCGCAGAGTTCAAACGACAGGCATTAAGACGAGCTAACGA
>JAOTVR010000092.1 GCA_029863305.1 Gammaproteobacteria bacterium
ATTCGGATGGTCCGACAGGCGGTCGGTCAACAGGCCCCTGAGGCGCGCGCCCATCGTTTCCGTTCTCTCCAGCAAGTTGTCGCGTTCCATGACTTCCTGCACCGCCACCCCGGCAGCGCAGGCGACAGCGTGGCCAATGTAGGTATGCCCGTGAGCAAATCCCGATTTGCGCAGCCGTTTCGCAATCGTTGAGTTAAACACCACGGCCGCCAGCGGCTGGTAGCCACCGCCGATGCCTTTGGCCAGCGTCACGATGTCGGGCCTCGTATCGTCCTGCTCGTACGCGAAGAACGTGCCGCTGCGGCCGCTGCCGCACATGATCTCGTCGGCGATGAAAAGGATTCCGTGCTGTGTGCAAATTTCGCGCACCCGCCGCAGGTAGCCGGGTGCTGCGGGCACGGCGCCGAGCGATGAGCCGACAACCGGTTCGCAGATGAATGCCGCCACGTTGTCCGCACCACAGTCGAGAATAGCGGACTCGAGTTCGTCGGCGACCCGCAACGCGTAGTCTCCGAGACTCTCGCCCGCCCGTAATTCACGATACGGGTAACACGGCGCGATGCGTGGCCAGTCGATGAGCGGCGCGGCGGATGCCCGCCGCCGCCCGGGGTTACCACTGATCATCAGCGCACCAAAGGTATTGCCGTGATAACTGTGCTCGCGGCTGATGATGATTTTTTTGCCGGGCTTGCCGCACGCGGCCCAGAACTGCCAGGCGATCTTCAATGCAGTCTCATTGGCTTCCGAGCCACCGGAGAGGAAATAGACGCGTGCTCCTGCATCACCGAAGCGCCGTGCGAGGCGAGCGGCGAGAATCTCCTGCGGCTCATTGGTAAAGAACGCCGTGTGCGCGAAGGCCATCGATTGCAGTTGCCGCGTAACCGCCTCGATGACATGAGGATGTCCGTGTCCGAGGCAGGAAACGGCCGCGCCGCCGCTCATATCGAGATAGCGTTTTCCGGCGGAGTCGGCGAGGCGAACGCCCTGCCCGGAAACAGCCAGGGGGTAATGCATCCCGGGTGTCCGGTAAAACACAGACCGTCGCGGCACTGCGCTCATAGGGCCATCTCGGATCGAGGAAGATCGGCAAGCCATTAGGCTCGCCGCCTCTACATTAGTCAAATTGATTATTTTGACGTTTTGATAAGTTATATTTATCGCATGAATTTTCGCCATCTCGAAGTGTTTTACGCCGTCATGATCAATGGCACGGTGACGGCCGCCTCCCGCCAACTCGGCGTCACGCAACCGTCGGTGACGACGACGCTGAAGCAGGCCGAAGCCAGCCTCGGCATCCGGTTGTTTCAACGCGAAGGTGGCCGGCTGATTCCGACAGACGAGGCGCGCGTGCTGTTCGATGAGGCGGAACGTGCGCACGAGGCACTTGCCGCTGTCACGATCATGGCTCGCAGCATGAAACTCGGGCTCGGCGGGCATGTCCGCGTCGCCGCTGTGCCGACGCTTTCGATGGAACTCCTGCCCGACGCCATCGCGGCGTTCGAAGCTCGCCACACCGGATTCCAGTATTCGGTTGCCACAGACAACACCGAAGAGATTGTCGATGAACTGGATTCACGCAGTGGTACCTACGACCTCGGCTTCACCCTGGGGATGCCGGCGGATGCCGCACTGGCGTCCACGCAGATCGGTACCGCAAAGATTTTTGCGGTGGCGCCGGCGGACTGGGAGCTGAACGATGCGGCGGAGATCGAACTGGCCGAATTCGAGGATCGTCCTTACATCGCCGGCTTCGACAACACCGCGCTCGGCCTGGAAAGCGGGCGGCTGTTTGCTGAGGCAGGCCTGGAGCCCAACACTATCGCACGCAGCCATGCGCACGTTGTCGCCGGTGCCCTGGTGTTACGCGGTATCGGCTACGCATTGCTCGACTCCCTGACGGTTCACAATATGCTGCAGGGACCGCACGCCGACCGCATCGCCGTGCGCCAGGTCGCTGCTGCGAGCGCGCTCCCGGTCGTTGCTGTGTACCCGAGCCGGCGCCAGCTCGGCAGTGCGGCGGCTATTTTTATTGAGTGCTTCCAGGAGGCATTCGACCAACTCGAAGGGACTGCCAGGGCCAGCGGGAATCAGGCGTCGGAAATTATAGAAGCATAAATAGAAGTTATATAAACAAAAAAGTCATTTACGTCATTTATTTTTGGGTCTAGCCTTGATCGTTACCGGAAGCTGCAATCGGCGGTTCAGCCGTGCGCTGACCGGAAGGTGCTCGTCCGCGGACGAGTTCGATAACAACTTCAGGGTTTACCGACATGAAACGTTTTATTTCAGAGAGAGCAGCAATCACATTCCTGGGATTGCTGCCGGTTGCGATGCTGCTATCGACCGAGGCCGGCGCGCAACAGGACCAGGCCGCCAGCCGGAACACGCTCGAGGAAATCATCGTCACCGGTACACACATCGGCGGACTATCGGAGGAATCACTGCCGGTCACGGTTGTCAGTGCCGACGAGATACGCGACATCGGCGCGCCGAGCCTGTTTGACCTGCTGTCCTACATTCCGTCCATTGGCGACTTCGAATTCGAAGACAACAACAACGGCACTAACGGTGTTCGTGGCGATGTTGCAGGCGTCAACCTGCGCGGCATCGGCACGGGCAACACGCTCATGTTGTTAAATGGCCGCCGCATGGTCGTCCATCCGACATTCCAGCCGATCAATTCGGTACCCGCGACGCTGTATAACGCCAACTCGATTCCGGCGTCGGCGGTAAAGCGTATTGAGGTGCTGCGTGATGGCGCTTCCGCCGTTTACGGCGCCGACGCGAGCGCGGGCGTGGTAAATATCATCACGCGCGGCGCCGAAGACGGCTTCAGTATTTCGGGCAAGTACGCGTCTGGCAGCACGAACTACGCCGAGTCAGAGATCACGGGTGGCGGTGGCTGGCAGCTCAACGGTGGTAACACCGAGATCAGCCTGTTCGCAACCTGGTATCAACGCGATCACGTGCATATGAATGAGCTCGACGATCTGTACTTCGATCTCGATCGTCGCGGCAACCCGAAGATTCCCGAGGAATGGCAAAATGACAGCCAGCTGCGTAACACGTCAACGTTGACACCGTATGCGCGGGTTAGCGTCGGGTCGCTGAACCAGGACCTGCAATTCATCGGCACGACAATGCACGTCGATTCAGCGACGGGCCAACTCTTGAGTGGCAGCGGTTCGGAACGCTACAACTTCAACGACACCGCCTGGGTGACGCCGGAGGTCGAGCGCTTCAACGTATTCGCGACGCTGGATCACGACATGGATAACGGCATGGGTCTGTTTGGAGAAGCGATGTTCTATCGCTCCACCTCGGACACGCAGCGTGCCGCGAGCCCGCTCGATGACAGCCTCGCATTCCTGATCATGCCGGCCGGCGCGTTCCACAATCCGACCGGGGAGGATGTGCTTATTCTCGGCTGGCGCCCGATCGACCTCGGCCCGCGCGTCATTGACGTCGAGCACGACGCGTTCCGCCTGACCGGTGGCGTGCGTGGTGAGTTTGGCGACTGGTCGTGGGAATCCGCCCTGGTGTATTCGGAAGCGGAGGACACTGACACCGAGGGCAACCGTCAGGCGAAGTCATTGTTCACCGATCAGATTGCGGTTAACGGACCCGATGCCCTGAACCCACTCGCTGGCCCGGGTGGCAATTCGCAGGCCGCGCTCGACGGAATACGTATCGCGGCGACCGATGTGCGCACGTCTGACGTGCTGCTGTGGGACTTGCGCCTGAACCGCGACGAGTTGTTCAACGCTCCGGGCGGCCCGGCTGGCTTCGCGACAGGCCTTGAGTGGCGTCGCGATTCCTACCACGATAATCGCGATCCGCGCCTCGACGGCTCCGATCCGTTCGATAACGGCGCCATCTTCGACGAGAGCGACATCATTGGCGTGTCGGCAACATTCGATTCGAAGGCATCGCGCAACACAGCATCGGTATTCGGCGAGTTGTTCATTCCGCTCGTCGGCGACGCCAATGCCAACGCGTTTACCAAGGCCCTCGAGGTACAACTCGCACTGCGCTACGAGAACACCGACGACTTTGGGGACACCACCAAGCCAAAAATTGCGTTGCGTTGGGAATTGCCGGGTGGCTTCTCTCTGCGCGGCTCCTACACCGAAGGCTTCCGGGCACCGAACCTGCCGCAGATGAACCAGGGCACAATAGTTCGCCGCATCGACGGCATTGAAGACCCGCTGCGAGCGGATGTAACCAACTTGCCTATCGACACGGGTGATACCTACCGGGTTACTACGCGTATAGCGAACAATGACCTGAATCCGGAGGACACGGAAACGACGATGTTCGGCCTGGTGTATGCGCCGAAAGACGGCCCGATGGCTGGCTTCCGTGCCACAGCGGACTGGTTCAACATCAAGCAGGAAGGCGTGGTCGGCATCCTTGACCCGAGCGATGCGCTTGACCTCGACGTCATTCTGCGCGAACAGGGCAGCTTCAACCCGGACGTTGAGCGTGCCCCGGTAAACGCACAGGATCAGGCGTTCTTTGACGCATGGAATGCAGCGAATCCGCTCGACCAGCGCACGGCCGTGGGTGTTGCGATCAACATCAGCAATATGTACATGAACCTGGAGCCGCGTGAGGTCGAAGGTATGGATGCGTCGCTTGAGTACCTGACGCCGGAAACAGCAGCAGGTGAATTCCGGTTCCGTGTCGATGCCACCAAGGTCACCAAGTTCGAGCAACAGGGTGTTGCCACGACAGATCTCTTGCGCCAGAACGGCAATCCCGAATGGCGCTCGACGGCGAGCGTCAACTGGCGGCGAAACACCTTCAATGCAAACATCACGATGCGTTACGTTGGCAGTGTCTACGATTCGTCGCTGTGGGCTACCGGTTCGGATATCAGCGGCACCTACAACCCTGACCTGAATCGCACCTACTGGGATGTCGACAGCTGGACGACCTATAACCTCGCCCTCAGCTACGATTTCTCCGACAGTCAGGGCTGGGCACAGGGACTGTCGGTGACCGCCGGTGTTCGCAACCTGACTGACGAGGACGCGCCGTTTGCTGACGAAAGTTACGGCTACCTGACACGGCTGCACAATACCTACGGCCGCGTCGTCTGGGGCCAGCTGAACTACGCGTTCTAGGCAGGAAGCCTTTAGCCGGAAGCGGAGCCGTGATTCGATCACGGCTCCGCACGCTTGTTGAGGAATTGCCGATGGTGTGTCGCCGCGCGCTCAGTCTTGTCGCAATGATCAGTCTTGGCTGCCATGCCTCGCCTGGTGACGAGCTGCGCGGGGTGGTCTCGAGCGCGACGCCCGAGGCAACGGCGGCAGGGGTGGCAATGCTCGAGGCTGGTGGCAATGCGATAGACGCAGCGGTCGCCGTATCCTTGACGCTCGGCGTCACAGAACCGGCCGGGTCGGGCATTGCCGGCCAGACCGTGATGCTCGTCAAACGGCGCGGCGAGCCTGCCTTCGTCATTCATGGCACGACCTGGTCGCCAGGGTCAATTCCGGATGGCGTTACCGAGGTCCAGTTGTCACGCGGCCGTACGGCCTCGACAGTGCCCTCGACGCTGCGTGTTCTCGATGTCGCCCACCGTCGTTTCGGCAGCGGCAATGTCGACTGGCAGCACCTCGTGCAACCGGCGATAGATGCGGCCGAGCAGGGTTTCATTGTCGGTCCGTTTCGGCATCGCGCGTTCCGCAATTTCGGTTCCGCGCTAAGGGAACAAGAGGAGGCCGCAAGTATCTTCGTCCGCCCTGACGGCGCAGACTACCAGGCTGGTGACCGGCTGCGGCAGCCGCTCCTGGCTGCCACGCTGCGGCGCATCGCCAAACATGGCGCCATGGATTTCTATTCGGGTGATATCGCGCGTGAGATAACCGCGGACATGGCAGCAAAAGGTGGCTGGATCACGTTTGAGGATCTCGCCGGTTTCCCGGAACCGGGAATCGTGCTCGCGATCGAGGGCAGTTATCGCGGCTATACAGTGGAAACCTTGCCACCGCCGTTCGGCGGCTGGGTCGTATTGCAAATTCTCAATGTGCTCGAACTCAACGCGCCGCAGGTGCTGGATGATGATGACAGCGCACGGCGGCTTGCGTTGCTGGACGCGCTGCGCATCGGTCATGGCCAGCGCCGCGCGGATCCTGTCACGGACTACGGCGATTACGCGCAGGACATCGCGACGCGGACTTCGAAACAGGAGGCAAGGCGCCTGTCGCAGGACAGCGCGGGTGGCGAGACCACCCATTTTTCGGTCGTTGATGCAAACGGCTTGACCGTTGCAGTGACGCAGAGCATCGACAGTTATTTCGGCGCCAAGGTGGTGCACCCGACGCTTGGTTTTCTTTACAACAACTACATGCAGGGATTTCAGGTTGACGATCCCGACGCCCCCTATTACCTGGCGCAGAGTGAGATGCCGCTGTCGTCAATGAGCGCGACCATCGTTTCGCAGGATGGCCGCACCGAGCTCGTACTGGGCAGCCCGGGCAGTGCCCGCATTATTTCGTCGGTTGCGCAGGTGACGAGCTACTGGATTGATGTCGAGCAGGATGTCGAGGCGGCAGTCGGGGCCTACCGCGTACACGTCGTCCCGGAAACGGCCGGCTACGTCGAAGGACCCGAACTCCCGCCTGTGCTGCTGCAAGGCATGGCCGCGCGCGGCCTGACACTGACCCGGCCGACCTACGGCGTTTCAGACAGCCACCTGGATCCGTACTTCGGCGGGGTGCATGCGTTGGCGTTCGAAAACGGCGCATGGCGCGGTGCCGCAGACCCGCGACGAGACGGCGTGGTGGGGATTGCACGCAAGTAAGCGACGTTGCAGCAAGCCGCACTGCTTCTGTTTCAGGCCGCGCACGAAGAGATGCAACGTGAGTTCTGAAAAGACCTACTTGCTGCGCTTCCTCGGTTTCTTGTTCCGTGGCGCAGGCTGCGACTTGCTGCTCGCCCTGGACTTTCCTTTGGGTTTGCCTTTGGGCCCACCTTTAGGGTTCGGTTTGCCTTTTCGTTTTCGCGGCCCTTTGGCTGCGCCGAGCAATGAAATATTCATCGCCTGACCGCAAACCCGGACTTTCTTCAGGTCCATGAAGATGTCTTTCGGCATTCCCGCCGGGAGGTCGACCAGGCTGTACTCCGCCTCAATTTCGATACTGCCGATGTGCTCGCCGTCCAAACCCGATTCGTTGGCGATGGCACCAACGATATTCCCCGGCTTGACGCCGTGCTCGTGACCGACCTCTATCCGGTACCGTTCCACGCCACCTTCCACATCCCGAAGAGGCTTCATCCTGGCTTTGCCCGTGTTCTTGTCGGGGCCGAGCAGCATTGGCTTGTCGCCAATGGTCATTTTCGCCAATGCCGCGGCAATCTCGACTGCGGGAACGTCGTGCTCCTGCCGGTATTGCTCGACGAGGCCCTGCATGAATCCGAGTTCACCGATGGCAAGCGTGTCCGTAATCTTCTGTTTGAAATCGGCCACACGTTTATTGTTGACCGCTTCCGTGCTCGGCAACACCATCTGTTCGATCTTCTGCCGCGTCGCTTTTTCAATCGCCGACAACATGCGTCGTTCGCGCGGCGCCACAAACAGGATTGCATCGCCGCGCCGCCCTGCCCGTCCCGTGCGGCCGATGCGGTGAATGTACGCCTCGGTGTCGTATGGAACATCGTAGTTGATGACGTGACTGACCCTGTCCACGTCGAGACCGCGTGCTGCAACGTCGGTCGCGACCAGAATATCCAGTGAGCCTTTCTTCAACCGCTCTACGGTTTGTTCTCGATGCTGCTGCGCCATGTCGCCGTTCATTGCTGCAGCAGAGTAGCCGCGGGCCTCGAGTTTCTCGGCCAGTTCCGTGGTTGCGGTCTTGGTGCGAACGAACATCAAAATGGCATCGAAGGACTCAACCTCGAGTATCCGCGTAAGTGCGTCAAGTTTGTGCAGGCCACTGACCTGCCAATAACGTTGCCGAATAGTCTCTGCTGTTGCGGTGCGCGCCTTGATCGAAATTTCCGCCGGGTCATTCAGATAGCGCCGCGCAATTCGTTCGACCTGCCTGGGCATCGTTGCGGAGAACAACGCCATTTGACGTTTGTCAGGCGTCTGATCGAGTATCCACTCCACTTCATCAATAAATCCCATGCGCAGCATTTCATCGGCTTCGTCCAGGACCACGGCCTGCAGGCCGCCGAACTTCAACGTACCTTTGCGCATGTGGTCCATCAGACGACCAGGGGTTCCGACGACAACGTGTACTCCCCGCTTGAGTCGCCGAATCTGACCACCGTATTCCTGGCCACCGTAGACCGGCAGCACATGAAAACCTTTGATGTGGGACGCGTAATGCTGGAACGCTTCGGCCACTTGAATGGCCAGTTCACGAGTAGGCGTGAGCGTCAGAATCTGAATGTTCTTGTCCTGCACATTGATACGGGACAACAACGGCAATGCAAATGCGGCTGTCTTGCCAGTGCCCGTGGGCGCATGCCCCAGGATGTCCCGGCCCTCCATCAGCAGCGGTATCGCCTGGCTCTGGATCGGGGTTGGTGTTTCATAGCCGATCTCGTCCAACACTCGTATAAGGGGTTCGGATAGCTCGAGATCGCGGAAACTGGTCGTGCCTGGCTTGGCATCAGACTTGGACATCGTTTGTCTCTGGAGTGGGAAAAAGCCGATAGAGACACTACCGGCGGGCGGAGCATCATAGCATCCGGCCGCCGATTCACCCCCACCCGGCACAAGCAAGAACCACAAGGAACATTACGGCCAGTCGCCCAGTGCGGAGCGACGCAGCAATGTGCAGCTGGCCTGACAGTTTCTCAATCGCGTTGGTCGTCAGCCTCGACACTTTGTTGATATTCCTCTTCGTAAACCTGCGAGGCCGTGTGAGCAGTCGCCAGAGCGTCGCTGAATGGAATGTGCTTCTCGTCCGGCACGCTGGCGCGCCATTGCGTTCGGAGCACAATGAAAACAGCTAACAGGCCGTGCACGATAGCCGTGAAACCGAATAAGCCAAACGCACCAAAGTAGGACATGAGCAAGGACGCAACGAACGGTCCGGCGATCGCTCCCGTGCCGTACATCAGCAGCAAGCCGCTCGACACCATGACGTAGTCTTCAGGTTCCGCGTGATCATTCGCGTGCGCGACGGCGATAGCATAGAGAGGAAATGCCACGGCCCCCCAGGCTGCGCCGAAGAAGTTCACGCCCCAGAAACCCGGATCATCACCCGATAATAAGATGCTCGCGGCAACAATGACGCCGATCAGTGTTGCACCTATCATGATCTTGCGGCGCCCGAATTGGTCGGAGAAATAACCCAGCGGCCATTGCGACAGGGCGCCGCCAATAACGGCCATACTCATGAACCACGCCGCAAGCGATGTGTCGCTCGAGATTCCGCCCGTAAATACCGGTGCCAATGACCAGAACGCACCGTTGGCCAGTCCGACGGCGAGACAACCGATAGTGCCGGTGGGCGATATTCGAAGCACGCGGCGTATGTCGAGCTTGACCGTTGTCGGCAGCTCGGGCGACGGCGAGAGCGACAGCGCGACCGGTATGGCACCCAATGAAACCAGCACCGATGCGATAAGAAACAGCTCCAGCCCGGCCGGGTCGTAAAGCAGCGTCATCATCTGCCCGGCGGCAAGTACCGTTAGCGTAATCATGACGTAGACGGAAAAAACGGTGCCGCGGTTCTCGTTGCTGGAAGACTCGTTGAGCCAGCTCTCTATGACGATGTAGAGCACCGCGAAACAGAAACCGGTCAGGGCACGCAGCAGCCCCCAGGCAACGGGATTCAGCACCAGGCCATGCAGCAACGGCGCGGCCGACGCCAGCGCGGTCATCGCGAGGAATACCCGCACATGCCCGACGCGTTGCACCAGTTCCCCGCCGCGGACGCAGCCGAAAGTAAAGCCGAGAAAGTACGCGGCGCCCATGATGCCGATCGCCAGAGTCGGGAAACTCTCCAGCGAGGCGCGTACCGGCAGCAGCGTTCCTTGCAGGCCCTGACCGGCAAGCAGTATCGACACGCTGATCAGCAGCGCAGCAACGGGTGCCAAAACGTGTTTCATAAGAGTTCAGGTCGCGTGCCGGGCTTGGCATCAGGTTTGGGCATCGTTTGGCTCTGGAGCAGGAAAAAGCCGATTGGAGACACTACCGGTGGGCAGAGCATGATAGCATCCGGCCGCTGATTCACCCCCACCCGGCCCAAAACCATGATTTCTGCAAATAATCTGTCGATTCAATTCGGCGCCAAGCCCCTGTTTGAGAATGTTTCCGCGACCTTCGGCAACGGCAATCGCTATGGCCTGATCGGCGCGAACGGTTGCGGCAAATCGACACTGATGAAAATTCTGGCCGGAGAGCTGGAACCCACTGCTGGCAACGTCTCCATCGAGCCCAATGCCAGAGTCGGGCAGCTTTCACAGGACCAGTTCGCGTACGAGGAATATCGCGTTCTGGACGTGGTCATGATGGGTTACGAGAAATTCTGGGCCGTGATGCAGGAACGTGATCGCATCTACTCACTGCCCGAGATGAGTGACGAAGAAGGCATTCTCGTGGCTCATCTCGAGGTCGAGTTCGCGGAAATGGACGGATATTCGGCGGAATCGCGGGCAGGCGAGCTGCTGGAGGGCATCGGCATCCCGGTCAGTCAGCACCACGGACCGATGCGCGCTATAGCACCGGGCTGGAAGCTCCGGGTGCTGCTCGCCCAGGCGCTGTTCTCCGACCCGGACGTGTTGCTACTCGACGAGCCGACCAACAACCTCGACATCAACACGATCCGATGGCTGGAGGATTTCCTGGATTCCAGCAAGGCGACGATGGTCATCATTTCGCATGATCGTCACTTTCTGAACCGTGTGTGCACGCACATGGCCGACCTGGACTACGGCAGGTTGCAGCTCTTCCCGGGCAATTACGACGAATACATGACAGCGGCAACGCAGGTGCGTGAGCGCATGTACTCGGACAATGCCAGGAAGAAGGCCAAGATGGCCGAGCTGCAGGCATTTGTCAGTCGTTTTTCTGCCAATGCCTCAAAAGCGAAGCAAGCCACGTCGCGCGCCAGGCAGCTTGAGAAAATCCAGCTCGAAGACATCAAACCCTCGAGCCGCGTCAGCCCGTACATTCGTTTCGAGCAGGCGAAGCCGCTGCGGCGTCTCGCTGTCGAAGCAACGGGGTTGAGCAAGAGTTTTGATGGCGGCCCGCTCTTCGAGAATCTGGACCTCACCATCGAGGCGGGTTCCCGTGTCGCGATTCTCGGCCAGAATGGCATCGGCAAGACGACGCTGCTGCGTTGCCTGCTGCAGGAGATCGATGTCGACAGCGGCGCGGTCAGGTGGGCGGAAAATTCACAGCGCGGCTATTTCGCTCAGGACAACGCGCACGAATTCGAACACGACATCAGCCTGTTTGACTGGATCACACAGTGGCAACCGGCCGGCTCGCCCGAGCAGTTACTCCGCGCCACGCTCGGCCGAATGCTGTTTTCCAGGGACGACAGTGAGAAATCAGTGAAGGTCGTATCGGGCGGCGAGCAACGTCGCCTGATGTTCGGCAAGCTGACTTTGCAGGAACCGAATGTGATCGTGATGGACGAGCCGACGAACCACCTCGACATGGAATCGATCGAGGCCTTGAATCTCGCTCTCGAAAATTACCCGGGCACGCTGATCTTTGTCAGCCACGACAGGGATTTCGTGGCGTCGCTCGCGACACGCATCATCGAAATGACGCCTCAGAAAATCATCGACTATTCGGGTACCTACGATGAGTACCTGCGTTCGCAGGGACTGATCGAGCGGACTCGCGCCGCATGAACTGATAGCAACTCATGCGGGCGCCAGGGCTTATGTTCACCCTGTCGCCCTGCTCCGTGCGACGTGGTTCACAGTCAGGCCCCGGAGTCCCCCGTATTTCTATCCATACCGACTGGTAAATGTTAGGGTGAGCCGCTCTCGTTGCCGTGGGGCATCCGATGCATGTCAGGAATTTCTTCAGCGGAGTGATCGCAATAACATTATTGCTTGGCTCCGGTGCCGCACGGGCCGCCGAGTGCAAGTACAGTGACCGCTCGACAGATCCTGCCACCGGCGTGCAAAAGCTGGCGACACGGCCCGTCGAGATTTCGACCGCAATGGTCAGCAGCTCCGGTTGGGTGCATGCTGTCTCGATTGGTGATGACAGATTTCTTGCCATAAAGCTGCGCGCCAAAAACCAGTTCCCTATTCCGCCGCAACTCAATATCAACCTGGCCAATAGCGATCAGGAACAGAGGACCGGACGCTACGACCCGCGCCTCAACCAGGAACTCAGACGGCTCCAGCACGAAACCGCGTTTGTCCCCGCGGGCTCGACCTTGAGAATTACGCTGGAAGATCGCAGCGTGATTGTTCTCACGTCGAAAGAAGACAGCTCGGCCCGCAACAAAGGCTGGAAACCACAGAGCGGTAGCGAGAATACAGGTCCGAACTTTCTGCTCTTGTCAGAAGTGAACGCGCTGTATCCCCTCAGTGCAGAAATGATTCGGGCACTTACCTCCCGGCTTGCTGTCAGCGTTCGCATGGAAACCGCCGACCGATACTACGAGTTCGCCAGCCGAATGAATATCCAGTACCCGCTGACCATCGGCGATAAGAACGGACGGCAGCTGCAGGAGGCGGTGAACTGTGTCTTGTAAAACAAGGATCACGAACGGCATCGCAATGAGCTGCGCGACCGTCCTGATGTTCGCAGCGTCGGCCGCCAGCGCGAAGTGCAAGTTCCAGACCGACATGCCCAGTATCGTAACGGGTGAGCACATTCGCTGGACGGACTGGACGACCTTTTCGCTGGCTATCACGACTACAGACTACGCTTTGGCCACCGGCATCTCCGAAGGGGAGCGAAAGTACGTCGGCCTGCAGTTGCACACCGTGACGACGATTCCCAGACCGGCATCGAAGCAGGACCTCGACAACGCGGTGGTCATACCCGCCGGCTCCGACGTGTTCTTCCTGATGGCCGATGAGTCGGTCATCAAGGTCACGACTGACCAGGCGATCACGGGCGACTCTGACTTCGTCATGCACAACGCAAAACGCTACGACATTGTCACCAATACGATTGTCAAAGCTCCGCTAACGACTGAGGAGCTGCGTGTCCTCACTGCACAACGCGTAAAGAGAATTCGTGTGAGTACGACCTCCGGTGACCTCGACTTCGAGTTCGGCAAGAAGGGCTCCAAGAAAATGCAGTCGGTGCTGGAGTGCATCCAATAGTTCGCTGGCTTGTAATTACAGCGGTCGCGGCCCTGGCTAGTGGCAGCAGTTGGGCGGCCGACTGTAAATTCGATACGGACGAGACCGACAAATTCACCAAGGTACGGACGCTCGTAACCCAACGTGATTCGCTGGAGTCATTCTGGGGCGATGGATCGAAGCGCAAGCAACAGGACATCTACGTATCTGCTTATTACCACGACGGCGAGCAGGCACTGAATATACAGATCCTGTTTACGAATTACGTGAAACGCATGCCGCCAGAATATGAACTCAGGAATGCGATTGTCATTCCGGGAAACTCCCGGCTGCTGCTAATGATGGCCGATGGCAGCATCGTGACCCTCAACTCCGCCAATCCCGTCAACGCCAACGCAAGGGCAACGCCGACTTCAAGCCGGGTATCCGTAGATTCCGCGGCAAGCATCTACTACCCGCTCGATGACGAACGGATCGCGGCACTAAGCAGTCAGAGCGCTTCCAGGATACGTGTGGAGGCTGCCGAGACGCACTACGATTTCGAAATACACGTCAAGTCACAAGATGACATCGGCAACGCGATCAAGTGCATTCAGGCAAACATATGAAATGCCTCGCTGTCACCGCAATTGTGGTCGCGATGCTCGCCGCGAGCGTGGATGCCAGTGCCGCCAGCTGCAAATTCAAGCAGAACACGATCGATGATTTTACCCAGGAGCGACTGGTCAGGATTGACTGGGTCGATATGACAGGCTGGACGAGCAGTACGTTCAAGCGAACCATCGGTCACCGCAAAGACATAGAGATCGCCGCTGAATCGGTCGGTGGCAGAAGCCTTCTCAAGTTCCGCCTCAGACTGAGCGATGCCGTCAGGAAGCCACCGCGCGAAAGCGACTTGTACAGCGCCCTGTATGTACCGGCGGGTTCCGGCCTCGAGATGGAAATGGCCGACGAATCGATCATTGAGCTTGTCGTCGATAAGGAGGTCCGCGGAACCAACCATGCCAAATACGACGATGGCTGGTTTGTCGTCACGTCGAAGTTTGTGGTCAAGTACCCGGTCGATGATGCGCTTACTGAACGGCTGGCACAGGAGGACGTCGTTTATCTTCGAGTGGCTGCGCAAAGTCGCAACTACGATTTTGTCTCCGAGCAGGGCACGATCGAGTTCCATATCAATGAAAAGGCGCAACGAGCCTTCAAGAAGGTGTTTGACTGCCTGCAACAGGCTCATGCAGAGGACCATGCATGAAAACGCGGGCGCTCATGGCAATTGTGCTCCTCGGCCTCTCGACAGGCGTAAATGCGGCCAAATGTAAATACGCACAGGATGAGGTCGACCCGTTTACCGGGGTCAAGACGCTGCAGACGAAATGGGACCAGCTGACCAGTACCTGGATGGCCGACATGAGGGAGATTGACGGCTGGATATCCGTGCTCGCCGTCGGCGACCAGGTGACGCTTTGGGTCAAACTGGACTACAGCATCAAGACCCCCAAAGAACCCGCATTTGGATCGTTGCGCGATGCCATCGCTATCCAGAAGGGAGCGCCGCTGCTAATCCTGATGGCTGACGATTCCATCATCGAACTCTCTGCAACGCACGAAGTCAGGAAAGACGCTTACTCTGTGCCTCCCTGGGAGCAAAGCGCTGATACCGACAAGTTCGTGGTCCGCGCAGTCGCCAACATCGAGTACGCCCTGCCTCCCGAGGCCATCGCGGCACTCAAGGCGCAGCACGCTACGGATATAAGAATTACCGCGGCCAACCGGAATTTCGACGTCGAGATTCACAAGAAGTCGCTTACGGACTTCCACAATGCATTTGCCTGCACGGAATTATGAAGCCGGCCGACGCCGCGGTTCAGAAATACCTGCTGACACTCAACTGTACGTAGTCATCCTTTTGCAGCCACCAGGTCGTGTCGCCCCGCTCCGCTCCTGAGAATGCGC
>JAOTVR010000093.1 GCA_029863305.1 Gammaproteobacteria bacterium
GTGATTGATGGCGTGCGATTGGTCTTCATGAATACACCGTTTGCCGAAGCGCCCGCCGAGTTGATGTTCTATCTGCCCCAGATGCAGGCGTTCTATGCAGCCGAGGAGGCCAACAGCACACTGCACAATCTGTATACGCTCAGAGGTGCCCAGATCCGTGACGCATTGTTATGGAGTGGCTACCTGTACGAAGCGAAGGACTTCATCTCAGCCGAAACGGAGGTGTTGTTCGGTGGTCATCATTGGCCGCGCTGGGGTTACGACAACATTGTCGAGTACCTGACAAAGCAGGGCGACGCTTACAAATATATTCATGATCAAACGCTGCGCCTCGCCAACCACGGTTTCACGATGGACGAAATATCGGAGCAAATCCGGCTGCCGCCGGAACTCGGACAAGCCTGGTACAACCGCGGTTATTACGGAACGGTCAGCCATAACGTGCGCGCTGTCTATCAGAAATACCTCGGTTTCTTCGACGGCAACCCGGCCAACTTGCACAAGCTGCCGGCCGAGGAATCAGGCCGCAAGTACGTCGAGTTCATGGGCGGCGCAGATGCACTGCTCCGGAACGCACGCAAAGCCTACGCGAACGCAGAATATCGATGGGTAGCCGAAGTCGTCAATCACCTGGTTTTCGCCGATCCATCGAATGTCGAGGCGCGACAATTGCAGGCCGATGCTCTGGAACAGCTGGGTTACCAGGCCGAATCCGGACAGTGGCGCAATTTTTACCTGACGGCTGCGAGCGAGCTGCGGCACGGCGTGCTGACAGCGGGAACAACCCGGACACTCAGTCCCGACATGGTCAATGCGCTATCGCTGAACGACTTCTTCGATTACCTCGCGGTGCGACTGAATGGACCAAAGGCGGCAGGAAAGAACATCGTCATTAACTTCAAATTTCGTGATAGCGGGGACGACTACCTCGTCAGCGTAGTCAATGGCGTATTGCATCATCAGCCTGAGGGACAAAGTTCGAGTGCCGATGCCACGGTCACATTGACCAGAGGCGGCCTCCTCGCAATGGCGATGTTGGGTCAGGCGATAAGTGTATTAACCGCGGCAGGGCTTGTTGATATCGAAGGAGACGCAGCGGCGCTGGAGCAACTGATCGCATTACTCGATAATTTCGAGTTCTGGTTCAATATCGTGACGCCCTGAACCATCGCTCTCTGCTAAGCCCTCGCCAGTTCCGTCACGCGGTCTCCCAGCCAGCGCAGGGCGGCCTCGGTATTCTCGGACCACGGGTGTCCGTAGCTGAGCCGCACAAAATTGGAGTAGCGATTTGACGGCGAGAATATCTTACCCGGCGCGATACTGATGCCGGCCTCGATGGCCTCGTCAAAGAGCTGCTCGGCGTCGATTTTTTCGGGAAGTTCCAGCCAAAGCACCGATGCGCCGACCGGTTTGGAGGTTCGCGTCTCTGCGGGAAAATGTGCCGCCACCATGGCGCTCATGCGTTCGGCGTTGCGCTTCAGGACCGGTCGCAGAGATTTCAGGTGACGCGCGTAATTTCCCGAGGCCAGAAAATCCGCGAGCGTGAGTTGCTGTAACAAACCTGAGGAACAGGAAAACGCACGTTTTAGTCGTGTAATACTTTCCATGAAATGGTCAGTCATTACCCAGCCAATGCGGTAGCCAGGCGCCGCTGTTTTCGAGAACGATCCACATGTGATGATGCGTGCACGCTTGTCAAGAAACTGAGCGGGGATGGGGCGAGCTCCATCGAAACGCAAATCGCCGTAGACATCATCTTCGATCAGTACGGTATCGAATTCCCCGAGGAGCTTAACGAGCTTGCGGCGATCGTGTTCGGGCATGGTGACGCCGAGAGGATTGGATAAGGTCGTTGAAAACATGCAGGCCCTGACCGGATGTTGCTGCAGGGTGCGCCGCAGCTCGTCAAGGACAACACCTTCCTCCGGGCAGGTTTCGACTTCAACCGCAAGCATCCCGAGACTGTCGATCAGTTCGAGCAATCCATGATAGGTCGGCGTCTCTACCGCGATGACGTCGCCGGGCGTGGCCACTGCATTGAGCGCGAGCAGCAAAGCCTCCTGGCCACCATTCGTTATCGCAATTTGCTCGGGCTCGACCTGAACACCGGCGCTGTCGAGATAGTGGTATGCGATCTGCCGCCTCAGCGCAGGTTCGCCGAGCGTTGTTGCGTATCCGAGACTGCGCTCTTCGGCACGCGCCATAATGCGTTTCATCGTGCGATGCAGTGTCCTGGCGGCGGATCTGGCCATGCACGGATTGGCAATGCCCAGCGGCACGAGATCTGGATGATTGATGCCGTCGTAGACCCGCTCCATCAGCGGCCTGCAATTCAGACAAACGGGTTCTCCAGTTGAAGAAGGGGCCGGGCGCACGAGCGCATTCGTCGGCCGGTGTCTGACGTAGAAACCGGATTGCGGCCTGGATTCAATGTGCCGCTGGCGTTCGAGTTCAACGTACGCCTGGCGGACGGTCGGAATACTCACGCCCACGCTCCGACTCATTCTACGCAGGGACGGTAGTCGGTCGCCGGGCCGGAGTGTCCCGGTTCTAATATTTTCACTAATTAAATCAATGACCTGGCGGTAAAGGTAAGCACTATCTTGTTTGTCGACGGCAAGCATAACTGTATAGGTTACATTTTCGAATAATTGTATCTGTTATATCTGTAGTACACCCGTATAGTCAAGTGCAAGGCAAAGTGGACTGAGGAATGCATCATGAAGCAAGCTGCACACAACAGGATTACGATGACGAATCCGCCAAAACCGGATGGACGTATGGCCGACCTGCACAATCTGCAAAAGCCCCGCTGGCGTGATGCGTTAGCGGCTCTCGCATCTCCCGCGAGGCGTCTGCATGCATACCGCAACCTGCACCGGACCATGTTCTACGATGCGTTGTGTGATCTGGATTGCCCGGATTCCAAATGAGTAACCTCGGGCTCTATCTGATCACCGTTCTGATCTGGGGTTCGACCTGGTTCGCAATCGAGTTTCAGCTGGGTGTGGTGGAGCCCGAAGTATCGATCGTCTATCGGTACGTGGGTGCATCGGCGCTGCTTTTCGCATGGAGCCGATTCCGGGGGTTGAATCTCGTGTTCGGCATGCGGCAACACGGCTGGTTTGTTCTGCTCGGCCTGTTCCTGTTCGGCCTCAACTATGTGCTTGCATACCGCGCGCAGATCTACATCACCTCTGCGCTTACGGCGATCGCGTTTTCGTCGATTGTCTGGATGAACATCGTGAATGCCCGGATTTTTTTCAACGTCCGGACGGGCCGCAGAGTGTTGTTCGGCTCATTGCTTGGAGTGGCTGGCATAGTCGTATTGTTCGCGCCGCAAATCGGGCAACTGGCGCTGACAGATGCCGTGCTCTACGGATCCATCCTTGCCGTTCTCGGCGCACTGATCGCATCGTTCGGCAACATGGTGTCCCAGGGCGCACAAAAACGCGCACTGCCGATCATTCAGTCCAATGCGTGGGGGATGTTTTACGGCGCGGTCTTGACAGGAATCATCGCCCTGGTCGAGGGGCACCCGTTCGTCTTTGACACGTCTCTCGCTTACGCGCTGTCGCTTGGCTACCTGACGGTGTTCGGTTCGATCATCGCGTTTGGTGCTTACCTTACGCTACTTGGCCGCATCGGTGCGCACAGAGCCGGTTACGCGATGGTGCTGTTTCCGGTTGTTGCGCTGGTTCTTTCCACGCTGTTCGAAGGTTTGCAGCTGGATGCGCAAATAGCGTTCGGAACTCTGCTGGTAATCGCAGGCAATGTATTTGTTCTCGATCGAAAGACATCCCGCCAAGAGACGCAACGGACTCAGCAATTACGCGATCCTGCTTGACACACCCGCCTCAAGCCCAAATCATCGTCGCCTGGCGGTGAACCTGCGCACCTGGCACGGGTCCGATAAGTCAACCAGTCTTTTCACTGATCGCAGGATTAACAGATGCATTTGAGCAGAGTACCGGCTTTGATCGCCGTTCTTTCATTGGCGCTTTCGGGCTGCCAGTCATCAGAACAGGACAAACCAGCCATAGAGGCTGCCGCACTTCCAGAAGGGATAACCCTGCTCGAGACGGTGACGAAGTCCGAAGAGGACCGAATCGCCATACCCTACAAGAAGTATGAACTCGACAACGGGCTGACCGTCATCCTGCACGAAGATCTGTCCGATCCCCTGGTGCACGTTGATATCACTTACCACGTCGGCTCCGCACGCGAGGAAGTCGGCAAATCGGGATTTGCACATTTCTTCGAGCACATGATGTTCCAGGGTTCGGAAAACGTCGGCGACGAGGAGCACTTCAAGGTCGTCTCGGAAGCCGGCGGCACGCTGAACGGCTCCACCAGCACCGATCTGACAAACTATTACCAGACCGTGCCGGCCAATCAGCTGGAAAAGATTCTTTGGCTCGAAGCCGACCGGATGGGTTTCCTGCTCGACGCTGTCACGCAGGAGAAGTTCGAGGTGCAGCGCGACACGGTTAAGAACGAGCGCGGGCAGGTCGTTGACAACAGACCGTATGGCCGGCTGAACGAACGTGTAAACGAAGCGTTGTACCCGGAAGGGCACCCGTACTCCTGGCAGACCATCGGTTATATCGAGGATCTGAACCGCGTTGATGTGAATGATCTGAAAGCATTCTTCCTGCGCTGGTACGGGCCGAATAACGCCACGCTGACAATTGGTGGAAAGTTTGACGAAGCAGAGGCCCTCGCCTGGGTAGACAAGTACTTCGGACCGATTCCGCGGGGCCCGGAAGTCGCCAGTCCGGAAAAACCGGTTGTTACCTTGAGCGACGACCGGTATGTCTCGATGGAGGACAGGGTCGCGCTGCCGCTCTTGTACATGTCGTTCCCGACCGTGCACCTGTATCACGAAGACGAGGCGCCTCTTGACGTCCTGATGTTCATCCTGGGCCAGGGTGAAACGTCGCTGCTGTACAAGAACATGGTCAAAAACGGCCTTGCGGTACAGGCTGCCGCCAATCACGGCTGTGCCGAGCTGGCCTGCACATTTACCGTGCTGGCGTTGCCAAATCCGGCGTCCGGTAACACGCTGGCCGACCTCGAGAAGATCGCGCGGGCTTCGCTGGCCGAATTTGAAGAACGTGGCGTGGTCGAAGACGATCTTGCGCGAGTCAAGATGAATATCGTGTCTGGCAAGATCTATAACCTCGAAAGTGTCGCCGGCAAGGTTGCCCAGCTGGCGATGTACGAGACCTTTACAGGCAATCCGAATTTCACCGCCGAAGATATTGCGCGCTACGAAAACGTCACGGAAGACGACGTGATGCGGGTCTATCGTCAGTACATCAAGGGCAAGGCGGCGGTTGTGATGAGCATTGTGCCTACTGGCATGTCTTCACAAATTGCGAAGCCGGACACCTGGGAGCGCTATCAACGTCAGATACCCGACTACGAATCGATTGCCGAAGATGAGCTCGCATACCGCAGGGCAGCGGACGACTTCGACCGGAGCGTTGTCCCGCCTGCGGGTGATAACCCCAGTATTATCGTCCCGGAAATCTGGCGTGCCGAACTCGACAATGGCATCAAGGTGCTCGGTGCGGTGAATGTTGAAACTCCCACCGCAGCGATACGCTTGCGCATCGAGGCAGGGCAGCGCAACGAGCCGCTCGATAAGCTGGGTCTCGCCACGCTGACCGCAGCCATGCTTAATGAATCGACGACCGAAAGAAGCAATGAAGAACTGAGCAACGAATTGCAGAAGCTCGGCGCGTCTGTGCAGTTTGGTGCAGGCAACGATGACACGACCCTGACCATTCGAAGCCTCACCGAACATCTCGACGAGACGCTGGAGATCGCCGCGGAGCGCCTGCAGCAACCGGCGTTCGACGAGCACGACTTTGCGCGCGTCAAGGATCAGACGCTACAGGCGATTCGGCAAAGCAAGACACAGCCTGCCACGGTCGCTGCGGTTGTCTATCAGCTGCAACTCTTCGGCCGAAATAACAGTTTTGCCTACCTCAATGCCGGGACCGAGGAGTCGGTGAGCGCGCTGACGCTGGATGACGTCAAAGCTTTTTATGCGGAGCATTATTCACCAAAAATCAGCAGTATGGTGGCCGTCAGCGATCTGCCGCGAGCGACGCTGGTCGAAAAGCTCGGGGTGTTTGAAGCGTGGCAAGGGCCTGCGGTCGCCGACGTCGAACTCAGTCAGTTTCCAGCTCTTGGCGAAACCAAGCTGTACGTCGTTGACATGCCCGGTGCAGCCCAGTCAGAGATCCGAATCGGCAAGCGGTCGCTCACCTATGATGCAACGGGTGAGTATTACCGCGCGTATCTGATGAACTTTCCACTGGGCGGCGCGTTCAACAGCCGCATCAACCTCAATCTGCGCGAGGACAAGGGTTACACCTACGGTGCCCGATCGGGTTTTAACGGCACAGAGGACTTCGGGACCTATACCGCGCAGGCGAGTGTGCGGACCGACGCGACGGCCGATAGCATCGTGCAATTTGAGAATGAGATTCGAAGCTATGCGGAATCGGGCATTAGCGAGCCGGAGCTGGCTTTTACACGCAAAGCCATTGGTCAACGCGATGCACTCAACTACGAAACGCCCAGCCAGAAACTGGGCTTCCTCTCGCAAATTCTCGTGTACGACCTTGACGACAGATTCGTCGATGTGCAGAACGAGATTCTTGCTGCGATTGGGCGCGACGAATTGAACCAGATCGCCAGCAAACACCTGACGATGGACGACATGATTATCGTTGTCGTTGGCGACAAACAGCAGATCCTGCCCGGACTCAGTGGCCTGGGCTACGATATTGTCGAACTCGATGCCGATGGCGAACCAATAGCGCGGGAATAAAGTTCCGGGTTCGTGCGTATAGTTCCTGAAGGGGAGATATTCCGGGCCCATGCGACAGGAACTTGCACAACTCGGCGGTGGCGCTCACGCGCTGGCCATTCAGTTACTCGGCAACGCGGACGACGCCGCAGACGCCGTGCACGATGCGTTCGAGACGGCACTGAGTCGTCCCGACGCGTATGACGCCGCCAAGGGTCCCCTCAAGCCGTGGTTTCTGCGGGTCGTGCGCAATCGATGCTTCGATATGTTGCGCCGCCGGCGCGACAGCGATGTACCGGTTGATTCGCTGATTGACTCCTGCGCCACGCCTGACGAAGCACTCGACACCGCACAACGTGCGTGCGCGATCAATCAGGCACTGGCCAGAATCGCGACGGAGAAGCGCGAAATCGTGGTGCTGCGCGACTACCTGGATCTCTCCTATGCCGAAATCGCGGATGTTCTGAGAATCGCGCCCGGTACGGTCATGTCCCGGCTGCACAGGGCCCGACTTGCGCTTAAGGAGGCGTTGAATACAGATGGCAAGTAAGAATCGAACCATTGGCGATCATGTTGGAGCGCTGTTGTCGGGCTACATCGACGGCGAACTGACTCAACAAGAGGGGCAACGGGTGGAGTTGCATTGCGATGCCTGCGCTGATTGCAGGCAAGAGCTCGGTGATCTGCGAGCGCTGCGCGATGATGTGGGCAATGCGCGACTGAGCGAGATGGGTGAAGATGTCTGGAGAGAGAAAATGGACGACACGACGGTGCGGGTTTCACGCGGCATTGGCTGGCTACTCTTTATTGGCGGAATCTTGATCGCTGCGGGTATGGCGATTTACGAATTCATCATCGACTCGTCGATCGAGCCATGGGTCAAGTTTCTGTTCGCCGCCATTTACGGGGGGCTTGCCCTGTTGTTCCTCTCGGTTCTGCGGCAGCGCCTGCTCGAGCGTAAGACTGACAAATACAGAGACGTGGAGATCTGATCATGATGATTGTCACCAGTTCGACCATCGCGAACAAGCGTATCGTTAAAACATTGGGCCTGGTTCGTGGCAATACCGTGCGCGCCCGCCATATCGGCAGAGACATCCTGGCGAATCTCCGCAATATCGTTGGCGGCGAGGTTCACGAATACGCCAAACTCATCGCCGAGGCCCGCGAGCAGAGCCTTGACCGGATGGCGGCCGAAGCCGAGGAACTCGGCGCCAATGCCGTCATCACCACCCGGTTCACGACGTCCGTACTGATGGGAGGCGCTGCAGAGCTGCTGGCCATTGGCACGGCGGTGGTCGTCGAGGATGTCTAGGGCTACTGCCATTTTTTGACACAGTACTGCCCCAGGATCGCCAGAAGCCGTCTGTAAAAACACCCGCACACGCAGGCAACGGAGTGAGCGGATGTACAAGGACAGCAGCTACTGGCGGCAATGGCAGGAATTATTCGAGAGTCGCAGCGAGCGGCGGCTGCCAACACCTGACGACTGGCCAGGTTATGTGGATCTGCCGCGATCTCTGGCGAGGTCGCTGGCCATTTTTCAATTGGGCGAGTCGGGCGGCGGAACCATCATCGAGCAGGCGCGCGCGAGTGAATTGCCGCATATCGATGAGTGCTATGCCAGGTCGATGGCGCTGTTCGTGCGCGAGGAGAACCGTCACGCCGATATTCTCGCAATCTGTGTGCAGCAGCTCGGCGGAGAATTGATACGGAAGAACTGGACGGCCAGGCTGTTCGTGTCCGCCCGCAGGCTCATAGGCCTGCGCCTCAAGGTTGTGGTGTTGCTCGCGGCGGAGGTCGTTGGCATCTGTTACTACCATTTGATCGCGAGCCGACTGCCACGCACAGCGATGAAAGACTGGCTGACCGAACTCGTGG
Source organism: Gammaproteobacteria bacterium (assembly GCA_029863305.1). Taxonomy (GTDB): domain Bacteria; phylum Pseudomonadota; class Gammaproteobacteria; order Steroidobacterales; family Woeseiaceae; genus UBA1847. Next base: position 8,708 of record JAOTVR010000093.1, read on the forward strand.
CCGATGAGCAATCGCACCTGGATTTTCACTGCTGCTTCCTGCGAAGTCAGGCCGATCGTCGTTGGAAGCGCTGGCTTTTCGTCATCGTGTGGCGCAGCACGATGCTGCTGGCAGCAGTCGCTGTTCTTCTCGATCACAGGGCGGCCATCCGGGACCTCGGCATCGGCAAAAGGGCCATCTGGCAGCGTTGGATGACCTATAGCCAGCTAGCTGAGCGGTTGATTGTGAGAACAGGCGCGAATGTCGTATGTATCCCCTGAGTCATTCTCGCGAAACAGCTCGTCATGTCGCACTGTGATTTTCGGCCAGAGATCGGCCACTTCGGGGAGGTGCAGGGAGAAATGGCTTGCCAGGACAGCAACCAGTTCATCTGCCGATTCGATAGTCCGGGACTCGATTCCATCGGGCGACGCAATACTCAGGACCCTGCCGCGCAGCGTCCTGTGTTGTTGCGGTAGCCGCAATTGCGTCACCAGATTGAGTACGAAATTCGAAGCCGGATCGGTCTGCAGGAACGTGGACTTTTCAGTCAGCGCCGCTTCGTCCGCCGCCTGCACGGCGAAATCGTAACTGAATTCACCTTTCCCGATGTCTTCCCAAAAGCGCCAGCCGAAATCCGGCACTTTCCTCAGACCGATTCGAAACGGCGGTTGCCAATGCTCGGATTCGCGGAGTTCGACAGGCGCAATCATGCTGCCGCCAAAGCCGACGTCGACGAGGAACTCTGCCTCCAGTCCCGGGCAACTGACCAACAAACACAGGTGATTCGCATTGGCGACAGCGCCGCGCTCCTGCCGCATTACGCTGGCGGCGAGCCGCGTGACCCTGAAACCGATTTCGGACAATGCCCAGCCGAACAAGCCGTTCTGTTCGTAACACCAGCCACCGCGGCCATTGCATACGATTTTTTCATAAGCCGATTCGACCGCCGTGGTGACAGGACGACCCAATTGGACATCGATGTTTTCAAACGGCACGGCGCAGACATGGGTAGCTTGCAGAGCCTCGAGTACGGCAAGGGTAGGGTGGCACTCGCCGTTGTAGCCAATGCGTTGAAAATAGCGTCGTAGCTGCATGCTGTCGGATGTTCTCAGTAAATTGCACTGAAAGACAGCCTGCAGATTTCCAATCGGACAGTGATAACCTTTTGTATCAATTGGTTACAGAGGTAACCTCGGATACAACTTTACATGGTTTGACAACTCACCTAGACTCGAAGCCATAAGAAATCCTAGTTTGAGAGCCTTGTCCGTTGTATCAAGAGGCCGTAGGAGCATCGCGTCATGAGTCATCTGCAGCAATCCACGACCATGCCGAACGCGCAGGTCGGGCAAAACCCCTCGTCCGCGTTTCTTACCCACTGCTATCGCAATGCACTCCATCGCCTGAGCAGTTCATTTGCTAAACGGCGAGCGGCCGCCATCGTGATTGGCGAAGGGAAATCTGCGTCACGCTTTGTCATGGGTGAGTTCCTGAAAACCCTGGATGAAGACGTCGTTGTCGTGCGGATTACGCGACCCTGCGAAGATGCCGTGCATCTGATGCGGAGCATAATTCGGGCGGTCGGCTTCGAGCCCAAAGACATGGGGCTCAGCGATCTCGACAGCGTTTTCAGGATGTTTCTGTCATTTCAGAAGGGCCACGATCGCCGTACGGTGATTTGCATGGAAGAAGTCCAGGACTGCGAGTGGTGGGTGCTCGACAAGATTCGTGCGCTGGTTGAAATCGAGGACCAGGGTAAGTTCGGTTTGATGCTGATCATATCCGGACAACCGAGTCTCAAGGAGCTGCTGCACACGCGCCCGCTGAGTTCCGTGTGTTTGCTCGCAGGGCAGCGTATTTCGCTGGCCCCATTCACGTTAACCGAGACGACCGAATATCTGCGGCGTCGCGTAGAGGCGGCCGAAAATGAAACTATCGACGAGGTCTTCCGCTACCACGCGATCACGTTGATTCATGAGTTATGTGCCGGGGTTCCTGATGCAATCGCCAGCCTGGCGACTCAGTGTTTCGATCTGGCTGACCAGGAAGGACTGGAGCTGATAACAACCGACCTGGTGAAAAGAGCCTACGAGATGCTTCGGGCAGACTCGGAATCGCAACAAGTCGAAGAAGACGCGCAAACCGTCAACGTCAATGAGCTGAGTTCGCGGCTCGGGCGCCTGATCGTTCAAATACGTGGCAAAGAAGTCCAGGAAAAATCTCTGGTTCACGGACACATCCTGATTGGTCGCAGCCGGCTCTGTGACGTGCGCATCGACAGCCCGACCGTGAGCCGGCAGCATGCCTTGATCAGTTATTCGCCGGACGGCGCCATTCTCTCTGATCTGAGCAGCACCAATGGTACGTTTGTGGACGGTTATCAAATCATGTACCACAGACTTGAGGCGGGCGAATCCATCACCGTTGGCAACTGCCGCATCGATTACGTCATTGACGACGACCTGCAGGCCCGCTACCAGGAGGCCGATAGCCCCGCAGGCATTCAGTTAATTCCATTCGCCAAGTGATGCCGGAATTTCACGGTTTTGGAGCCGTGGGCTGGTTGGATACGTCGAGCCCGGCCCCTTATCCAGACGATCCGTACCTGGCAAATAGCTCCACACCGGTCATGTTGCGTGTTTCATTCGCGAATCGATAGAAAGACGGCTTTTCATCGATGAACACCTGGTGATCGAATACCACTTCGTCATCGTCATCAAAGAAGCCAACGGGAATCATGTGCTGGCCGGTTTTCTTCAGGCGATAAAAGAGGTGGGTTCCGCATTGATTACAGAAACCACGTTCTGCCCATGCGGACGAGTCGAACACGGTGATGTGTTCCTTGCCATCAATTGCAACATCTGAGGTACACGTAAGTTCCATAAAAGGTCCGCCGCCCCACCGTCTGCACATCTTGCAATGGCAGGCGCCGACGCTGTTATTCTCTGTTGTTGCGGTAATCCTGACCGCGCCACAAAGGCACGCGCCTTTTCTCTGCATTTCATCGGACATTCTCTTCTCCTGCATTGTCACACTCCCTAGGGAAATTCGGGCAGTGTCAGCGTCGCCGGGTCGTCGAACAATCGCCAGCGATTGCTGTCGGTACAAGCGAACACGGATGTGAAGCGCTCGTTATCGGCGGACTCCAACGTCACGTTACGGATGTAGACCTTGAGAATCTTATCCGGGTGCTTTCGCAACAACGCCGCATAGACCTCGGGATCCTGCTCGCCGCTGTCCCCGATCAGCACAAATTTTCGTTCGGCATAGGCATTCAATATCTTTTCGATTGCGACAGGTTTGGTTTCAGTGCCCTTCTTGAACAGGTCGAACAAGGTTTCGTCACGAAAGCGAACCGCCTTCAGGCTGAACGTAGCCCATGGAAAATCATTCTCGTCGAGGAATTCCTGCAGGGGTGCATACAATTGCCAGGGGCTGGATGACACGAAATGCAGGCTGACATCGTGCCGCGACCATTCACTGTAGAGTTCGGCCATGCCGGGAGCCGCGGCAAAGTCCAGTAGAAAAGTATGCTCCAGAAGGCTTTTGCGATCAGTGACATTGGATATCTTCACCGTGTCATCGATATCGCTGATGATTGACAGGCCGGTCCGTTTGACCAGGCGAACCTCGCCTGAGAACGTGCGGGTCTCGCGTGCACTCGTTACCGCCGAGAAGCGAATGAGATCACCATCAGCGAATTTTTCAACATCGGCCCCCGGAATATTCAGTGTTGTCTCGAAGTGGCCATTCGGGGCAGATGCTGGCAACCGGTAATTGCGACCCGCGACAGACACGACGATTTGTTTGCCGCGTTCATTGTCGGCCAGCATCAGGTTGATGCGGCGCGTAAAATTGGCCTCTGTATTCGCATCCGCCGCGAGACCGTATTTCTCACTCAGGATGGTCGAAAACATCGCTTTTCGGGCTGAGCTGTCTTGCGGCTCATAGATCCAGCCATGAATCGGAACGCGCCATTCTTGCGTGTCGTCGTCCAGCCAGGCGGTGCTGCGGAAAAACACGACATGCTCATCGATCTTGATATCGGAGTGGGGCAGGTCGCCACCTAACGCCTGCGACGGGGCGCAAGCGCATCCGATGAGCAAGGCAGAGAAGCTCAGCAGTATGGTCTTGTTCATGCCGGCTTGTCGTCCAGTCAGGCGGATGAATTTCGGATTGTCGCACACTTATTGTTGTGTGAATGTCCGCCTTGCTGTCCTGTTTCCAGGCTCGAAAAACTCCGAGCCGATGTACGGCACAGGACAGTGTGTGTCCATCGGCAATGAGACCTACTTTTCGTCTGTGTCGGTCGGCCTGGGCCAGACCCTCCAGAACAGTAGCGCCACACCCACGGCGATAAAAACGAGCGGTGCCAGTGGCAGTTGTACGTCGAACCACTGCCATGATCCCGCCACTGCGAATCCGAGTCCGACCAATACCCAGAATCCCTCGACCGGTACTTCGGAAATCCAGCGAATCCCCTGCATTCCCAAAATAATTGCGGCCACGCCGAGCAAGCCGACACCCAGATCAAAACCAGCCAACCAGGCAATACCGATCCAGATGAAGAACAAGGCCCATCCTACGGCCTCGAATTTGTTGGAACGATCGTGCCGTCGCATGAACATCGACATCTTGTCGAAATCCGGCTGACCGTCAGGGCCACAACACCATCTACGCATGTCACGCATCATCGCGAATACCTCTCTGTTTGATCTGTTTGCAGCACATCATCAAGGCGCTGCGTGCTCCGTTCCCCGGCTTTCGCCAGCGCCTGTCTTTGGCAAAATCGTGAATTCGACTTTCGACTCGATATGCGGTTCCAGCGTAACGGTCAGTGGCAACCTGATGCTTGCCGTCGCGTTCATGATCCCGTTCATTTCCATCGCCTGTATGACCTTGCAATCGGTATCCCTGAGGGCATCCACCGCTGTGACGGTGCCAGAATCACACCCCAGCACGACAACGGCCTCGTAATCCCTGGCGCGTTTCCTCAGGCGGTTTCGCTGAGACTCTGTCCAAATGCACATCATTGGCGTGGGCGCGTGCATGGAGAATGCGTCGGTTCGAACGCCGCGTCGTTCCAGCGGCTCGCGAATGGACTGAATGTACTCCTCGAACGCACCTGTCTTCATTCCTCGCCTGAATAGCTCGATGAAAGGCGAGTTTGTCTGCATCGCAAGACACATGGGCGGGCAAACCGGGCACGATACAATCAGGACCGAGTTGAAGTCGGCAAGTTCCTTGCTTACGTCGCGCGGTTCCAGGTAGGCAGGCATGATCTTTCTCCTCGCGGCGGCGCGTTTGACGGAGTCGGACCAGAATCCACATCCCAATGGCCTTGTTGACACCGGAAACGTGCCGCGATTGTGGATTCGCCATCAGATAAGCTATCGCATTTGGTGATTCGTTTCGATTCGTAGTAACCGAGCCCTGATTTGAAGATGAGCAAATTGCGTGATTATCCGAAGCTGGAGTTCCGGTCGCGGCAGGAGATTCGTGACTGGCTGGAGAAGAATTACTCCAAAGGGACATCTTTCTGGCTTGTCACTTATAAGAAACACGTCCCGAAGCGCCATGTTCCGTACAACGACGTCGTCGAGGAACTGCTTTGTTATGGTTGGGTGGATACAAGAACCCGGCGCCTCGACGAAGACCGAATGATGTTGCTGGTCGCCCCGCGAAAGGTCGGCAGTACCTGGTCGGCGTCGAACAAGGAGCGAGTGGCACGTCTGACGAAACAGGGACTCATGACGAAGGCCGGTCAGGAGAAAGTCATTGCTGCCAGGCAAGATGGATCATGGGCCTATCTTGACGACATCGAGAATCTTGTTGTGCCGGACGACCTTGCACAGGCACTCGGCACAAATAAGCGCGCACGCGACAATTTTGAGGCGTTCAATGCCAGCGCCAGAAAAGTCATCCTGCTGTGGATCAAGACAGCAAAGCGAAGCGAAACTCGCGCCAGGCGCGTGCGCGAAACGGTTCGGCTGGCGACGAAGAACGTGAAAGCCGCACACCCGGAGGCACGCGGCCGGTAGCTTGTTTTGCCGCTATCCGTTTTTTTCGGTCGGGTCCCCGGGCGCCGTGCGCCTTACAACTGTCGGTCCCCTTGCCAGAGACAAGCGGTTTCTTCGCGAGACATTCCAGCGTGCCTGCAAGATCCAGATGCCCCGGCCAATGCAGAGAACGCCTAATGCGATATAAGCGAAGAAAAACTCGACCTCAGTTCCGGCAGAAAGGCCGAAAAACAGGAACAGGATGCCGATCAGCATCCAGAAGCGCGGTATCCACCTGTAAGCACCATCTGATAACAACATGACAATATGACGAGCAGTAACGGCCAAAGCCGAATGATGCACTCAAAAAGCGCATGTGGAACGTGCACAGCGCACAACTAGTCGTTTCTTTTCGCCACGATGAACACGGCCTCGCCCTTGCCGGGTTGCCACTGGAAGTCGATATCGAAACCGGCGTTGGTC
>JAOTVR010000185.1 GCA_029863305.1 Gammaproteobacteria bacterium
CCGATCACGGCGCCCATCGACGTGCCCGCGATATTTCTGATGTCGACGTCTCGCTCTTCGATGGCACGAATGACGCCGATATGTGCGTGACCGCGCGCACCGCCGCTGCCCAGTACCAGTGAAATGCTCTTGGCTTTCTTCGACACGCGTATCGAGGCTCTTGCCGGATCAGGTTGTTATTTCGCGATAATCACAGTTCAAACAAGTGCCGGACGACTACCTGATATTGACGTCCAAAGGGATCGTGAGTTCTTGCTTCAAAATTCAGGTCCTGGTCGGCGAATGGAGGATCTTGGTCGCCGACATTGGTCACGTTCAATGACAGTACAGTCTTTTCGTTCGCGAAAGCATAGTTGTAGTGCAAGTCGACAGTCGTCCACGAGTCGATAACAGAATTGAAAGTCCGCGCCGCCGTCTTGTCGTCCGTATAGTCATCAATGTAACGGACGATTGCCCTGGCGCTGTGCCGTTCATTGCTCCAGCCCAGCGTGCCGTTCGCACGCAATTGGGGTAATGGAGCGGCAATATTGCTTTCATTGCGATTGCCGACCGCATCGATTTTCACAGTCGTCACCTGGCCGCCCACGACTCCCGGAACACCGCCGATGTCATAGCTGAACATGTAGCTGGCATCGAGTCCGAGCGTCAGCTGGCTGTCTCCGGCCATAAGGAACGTGTAGCTGGTCGAGACGTCCACACCGTCCGTTTTTACGGTCGGCGCATTGATGAACGGTACGATGACACGCGTAATCTCACCACTGTGCTGGAGATTGTCATCTGGATCTTCGCCGGGTAGCGCGTTACGGATGATATCGGGATCCCGGCAATCGGGAGTCCTGTTGACACAAAGCGTATTCTCGATCGTTACTTTGGTCTGCCCGTTTTCGACAGCGATCAAGTCCTCGAAATCGATGCTCCAGTAATCGAGGGTCAGACGGAAGTTTTCCGTGCCGGCGACTACCATTCCGACATTGAAGGTGGTTGCCGATTCGGGAACCAGGTCCGGGTTGCCTGTCGTATCGGCCGCCTTGAATCCGGTTGACGGTGACCCGCCGCCCACGGGTACGTCGGCAAACGGAATCAGGTTGGTTTCCTGGTTGAATCGTTGATGTAGCGATGGCGCGTGGAACGTCGTGCTGACGGAACCCCGGAACGACAATACGTCGTTGACATTCCAGAGAAGAGCGAGTTTCGGGTCCAGCGTGTCGCCAATGCTGGAGCCATAGTCCTCGTAACGCAATGCCAGCTGCGCCTCGACCGTTTCGGACAGCGGCACAGCCAGCTCACCGAAGAGCGCGTAGACATCCTGGCTCTCGTCGATTTCAATGCCGCCGCCGACGAAAATAAAAGCACCCGGAACGGTGGATATGGCATTGCGGTCGACGTCAAGGCTATCGTCCCGGTACTGAAAGCCGAACGCTCCCCGGACGGTGCCGGCGCCCATCTCCCAAAGATCCCCGTTGAACACGGCGTCGACAACCAGCAGGTCGGCCGTTTGATCGAGGTCGAGAGAACTGCGCATGAAGTCCTCGACCGCCGGGTCGTTGGCCAGCGCCGGATTGGTCCAGCGCGTCTCGAACGGATTGAACCACAGGCAGTCACCCACGCCCGGTGTCCCGGTCGCGGTATTGCAGTTCGGACCGCCGAGCCCATTCAATGCATCGGCAAAGGCCTGCTGCAGGACGGTCGGACTCGATTCCTTGACATTGTTACTGCTGTAGGTGATCGACGTATCCAGATCCCAGCCGTTGGCAAAATCGAATCGAACGCCGCCAACGACACGATAGGTTTCATAATCGCGCCATGACGTCTGTGTGGGGTAGTTCTGGCCAAACGGCCGGCCGAGGTAAATGCCCGGCACACCGTGAGGGTTAGCAGGGTGTGCGGCTGGCATTGCGACAAATCTCAAGACCGGGAAGGACGGCGAATTGCCTATGTTGCTGACGTCGACCGAGTACCAGGCAGCTTCGCCGTAAAGCTCGGCGCGCTCACTGATGTCTTTTCTCAAGGTCGTCCAAAGATTGAGCTTTTCCTGGTCGTCAGCAAGATTATAGTGTTCAACGAAACTGTAGCCGCAGCGCCCGACGAAATACGGGGCTCCGATATCGGCGGTTCCGCCGAGCGCGTTAAACACGATGCCGTTGAGCCCAGGGTCGTCGCAATGGACGAGGGGATCCCGGGCGTCGTTGGCGATGAGGGGAAGCCCGGCCAAAGGGGCGCCGGCAAAAAAGCCGGTCGTCGGATTGGCCAGCGGAATGAACGCGCCGGGCGCTGCCAGTGTCGAAACGCCGCGGTTGGCATTCAATATACTGTCGTTTACGAAACTCGCAAACGGCATCTCGCTACCCACGAGTTTATCGACCTCGCTGTAGGCCGCCGAGACCACGAAGTTGGTGCCCTCATTCGCCCATCCCCAGATGCCGCTGATATCCCAGTTGGCCTGATTCGGAGACTGCATGCGATCGCGAAAGCTGGCGCTCAACTCGAGACCCTCGAAACGGGTGCGCGTTATCAGGTTGACGACGCCCGCGACTGCGTCCGACCCATAGGTTGCGGCAGCGCCGTCTTTAAGGACTTCCATCCGATCCATCGCGATGCCCGGTATCAGGTTGATATCGACAAAGGATGCGCCGGATCCAGTCGATGTGGAATGGATTACCTGACGTTTGCCGTTAAAAAGTACCAGCGTCTTGTCCAGGCCAAGACCACGCAGATTGATATTGGCGGTGCCGGTATTGCGGTTTTGTCCGCCGAGCGCATTGGAGCGGTTCTCCGAACCGGTATTAATCACGAGGTCGTTGACGATATCGGCGGTTGTCGGAGCGCCCAGCGCTTCGAGTTCGCCCCGGTCGATCACGGCAATAGGTAATGCGCCGGTCGTCGTCGATCCCTTAATATAGGACCCGGTAATTACGATTTCTTCCAGCGCCTCGGTCGTTGCCGCATCAGCGCTTCCCGGTTGCTCGGTCTGAGCAATGCTCGAAGCACCGGCAAACCATGTTGAAACGAGGAAAAAACAGGAAATCGCGCGGGCCGCTGACCCAGAATGTTTGAACGATTGCATGACGGTCCCCCTGTCGTTTTCTTACAAATTCAATTCTTTTTTTGATCCTGCAGATATTGTGCGCCTATCGCACTCAGAATGGAAATGTCCTAATAATGAAGGCGTTACGCCAGAAGTCGCCTGAGGTATGCTAAGGTGCGCTCGAAGAAAGCTCCCGGAATGAACCGAATAGAAAAAATAGCGGTTGCGCCGATGATGGACTGGACCGACCGGCACTGCCGGTACTTCTTGCGCCTGCTAAATCCGTGGGCATTTCTCTACACGGAAATGATGACGGCAGCCGCCATCCATCACGGTGATGCCGGGCGCCT
>JAOTVR010000186.1 GCA_029863305.1 Gammaproteobacteria bacterium
CCGGCAGCCCCAACCCTTATTGGGGAGAGTATTCGTTAAACTTCGGAACACCACTTTGCACTGTCGCGCTGTGTGGCACAGGCACCGGCACAGGGCCTCACTCGGGGGATTGGTGGGCTTGGTTTGGTGGAGTAGCAGGCTTCGAAGAAGGGGCAGTATTTCAGGAATTGACCTTCCTGAATGGGACCGCGGAGCTGAGCTTTTGGTTCGAAAATTTCGTAAGCGGTGCGCCGGATGATTTCATCACTGTATTTATCGACGATATTCCCGTCTGGACATACAATGCGGGTGACTATCTGGATGGCATACTCGGATATACGCAGATCTTCATAGATTTAGATGCCTTCGCCGATGGTGGGGTTCATACACTGGGGTTTGTCAGCCAGGTCTTTGGCACCGACGGTGTTTCAAACTTCTTCGTCGACGATGTATCGATTACAACCATGGCGGTCCCCGAACCCTCCACCCTCGCACTCTTAGGCATTGGTCTTGCGGGAATGGGGTTAGCGAGACGTAGAAAGAAAGCCTGAACCAACAACAATTAGAAACAAGAAGCCCCGCCTAGTGCGGGGTTTTCTTTATTGCATCATCGCCCAGCCAGTGAAATAGCAGCAAATTCCCTCGCCAATCGCTCGATTTGCGCCGATGTTTCTTCGTGTCGAACAATACTCGTAGGCTGAGCCTCGGCAAGCCTTAGTTTGTCGAATGCCACAGCCCCGGTAATCGCTAGGTCTTTGCCTCTCATTGATACTCTAACCAATTCACCGGTCTTGGGATCACGGATAACATCGCCGTTTCCAATTCTGTCCAGGACTTGTTCACCAGACTCTCTGACGATCTGAGCCAGATTGGCATTTATCTCCTCTCCGTACTCACACCAGACTTCTGACGTGCCCCAGTTTTCACGTTCACCAAGATAAGGTGATTGGAGTGACCCCGGTCTCATGGATACTTCCGAGCTATGATCCGAGCATAGGAGGAAGTGGAATGAGTAACCAGAGATTTAGTCCCGAGTTCAAAGACGAAGCCGTTCGTCAGATTGTCGATCGCTGACCGTACCCCTGTATTTGAGCCACGGGTAATGTGGGAGATTCAGCATATCAGGCCGCTTCCTTGGCGAATACTGCAGGCGGTTTCTTGCCCAGTGAACGGTGCGGCCTGACGTGGTTGTAATGTCGTTGCCATTTGTCGATTTCTGATCGGGCATCGTCGATGTTGGCGAACCAATGCAAGTCCAAGCAGTACGCACGCATCTTGCCGTTGAAGCTTTCAACGAACGCGTTCTGCGTCGGCTTGCCGGGCTGGATGAAGTGCAACTTCACGCCGGCCTTCTTCGCCCAGAAGTACATCGCCTTCGACGTAAACTCTGGACCGTTATCGCAGACGATCGTCTTCGGAAGCTTTCTTGCGATGCGATCCAGTTCTCTGGCAACGCGATGGCCCGAGATCGAGAAGTCGACAACCTTGAGTACGTACTCGCGTGAGAAGTCATCCACTACGTTCAGGACACGGAAGCGTCTGCCGTTGGCCAGCTGATCGGAGACGAAGTCCATTGACCAGCGCTGGTTCACGGCATCCGGTACCAGCATCGGTATGCGAGGCCGGCGAAGCTTCTTGCGCTTCTTGGTGCGCACCTGCAGGCCGTCCTCGCAGTAGATGCGGTACGTCCGCTTCTTGTTGACCACCTCACCCTCGATCACCAGCATGTCATGCAAGGTTGGACAGCCGTACTTCGGATATCGCTCGGCGAGCGTCTTCAACCTGGCCCACAGCCGGGCATCGTCTCGGCCCTGCAATGGTCGCCAGGCTGCCGACCGGGAGAACCCAGTCAGGCGGCAAGCACGGCGTTCACTCACGCGACGGCTCTTCAGATGGTCAACGGCCCGGCGTCGCTGCGTGGCCGTTACCATTTTCCCTCGACCAGCTCCTTCAAGGCCGCTTTGTCGAGCTCGGCTTCGCCGAGCAGGCGCTTCAGCTTGCGGTTCTCGGCCTCGAGCTCGCGGAGACGCTTCGCGTCCGACACCTCCATACCACCGAACTTCGCCTTCCAGCGATATATCGACTGCTCAGACACGCCATGACGGCGGGATAAATCCGGGGCCGAGGCGCCGGCCTCGTGCTCCTTCAGGATCGAAATAATCTTCTCTTCAGAATAGCGCTTGCGCTTCATATCGGGATCTCCTTTGCTTCAAAATACTAGGAAATCCCACATACCGCATGGCTCGAATTACGGGGGTACGGTCATCGCGGCTACTCCGTCGCTGAAGTTTCTGAACGCCTGGGCGTATCAGCGCACAGCCTTTACAAGTGGGTCAAAGCGATAAAGCCGGACAAGACGGACGAACAAGCCGCGGCCTTGATCGAATCGCGTAGCGAAGTACTCAAGCTTCGCGCGCAGCTGAAGCGCACCGAGGAGGAGCGCGATATCCTAAAAAAGGCCGCAAGGTACTTGGCTCAAAACCCCGAGTGAAGTACCGCTTTATCAACGAGCATCGGCGCGAGCATGCGGTGCAGCTAATGTGCCGAGTCCTGGAAGTGTCGCCCAGCGGCTTCTATGAGTGGCTGAACCGACCTTTATCTGACCGGGCGATCGAAGATCAACGGTTGCTGGCGTTGATCCGCAGTTCCTACACCGCCAGTAGCGGCGTGTACGGATATCGGCGCGTGTATCTGGATCTGCGGGAGATCGGCGAGTCCTGTGGTAAGCATCGGGTTGCCCGAATCATGAAAATCAACGACATCAAGGCCATACACGGCTACAAGATCCCTCGAGGGGCGTACGGCAGACCATCGATCATCGCGCCGAATAGGTTGCAGCGCGAGTTTACGGTCGAGCAGCCGGATCGAGCCTGGGTGACCGACATCACCTATATCCGCACGTGGCAGGGCTGGCTGTACCTGGCCGTCGTCATGGACTTGTTCGCTCGCAAAGTTGTCGGCTGGTCGATGAAACCGACGCTTGCGAGGGAGCTCGTACTGGACGCTATTCTGATGGCGGTATGGCGACGCAAACCAAGGCAGCAGGTCATTATCCATTCCGATCAGGGCTCGCAATACGGAAGTGACGACTGGTTGCGCTTCTGTCGCGATCACAATCTTGATCCCAGCATGAGCCGACGCGGCAACTGTTGGGACAATGCCGTTGTCGAGTCGTTCTTTAGTAGTCCAAAAAAAGAGCGCATCAAAAAGCGCATCTACAAAACCCGCGAGTTGGCACGCGCTGATGTGTTTGATTACATCGAAGTGTTCTACAATCGAAAACGTCGACACAGCCATCTCAATGGCGTCAGCCCAGAGGCCTTCGAACAGGCCTCATTTTGAGGCTTGGCAGTGTCCATGATCCTCGGGGCATTCCAGGACAAGA
>JAOTVR010000187.1 GCA_029863305.1 Gammaproteobacteria bacterium
CGAACAACGACACAGACCAGCCATCCTCGACATTGCGAACACCCATAATCACATTCAGGTCCTCGTGCTTGTCGTAATCGACGATGTCGCTGAAGCTCTCGACGTCGAGGATGTAGCCATCGGAAATATAGCCCTTCGCCGTAAAGTTGAATTCGTACTTGCTGCCAAATGGTACGAAATAGTCCGCCGTCAGCACGAATTTCCAGTCCGGCGTGCGCGGCGCGGTGGCGCCGCTGCGATCGATGAGAGCCGTGTAATCATCGAATGCCGTTTCCGCGTCCAGCGGGTTTCCGGGGGTTGGCGTAACACGCACACCGTCTTCGAATAAGCGGCACGGAGCGCCCGCATCGACGATTGCCGCAGCAATCTCGGAGTCGGTGCAACCGGCGCCCGGGAAGGTTGTCATTTCGCCGTCCATGAAGGCGCCGGAGAAGCCAATCCGCCAGTGCTCCGAAGCGGCAAATCGCGTGTTGAATTCCAGTCCACGGACTCGTTGACCGGCGTTGACGCTGGCCGAGGTCTGCTCGGGATCGGGCGAGATTGCCGTCGTCTGCAGGTTCGGGAACTCGAGTTCGAAGATGTCGGCATCGAAACTGAAGCGGCCGTTCGCCAATGTGCCTTTAACGCCGATCTCGATCTGTTCGGCGTCCTCGGTCTCGAACGTCAGCTCATCGATATCTGTCGGGATCGACGTCTGGCCCGTGTCGAATCCGCCGATTTTGGTCGACTCGGCATACCGCGCATAAAACGACACGTTTTCGCCAGCCTGCCAGCGCACTGTGACCTGCGGACTGACGCCCGACTCCTTGAAGGGTTGCGCCCATGGACCTTCACCACGATCCACGCGTATCGCGTAATCCGGTGCCGTCAGACCCACTGGCACCGCGTTTCCCGATAACCACGCAACCGGTACGTCTCTCGACTCGCGATACGGCATGGCATACAGCGGGGTCCCCGACGTAACCGGCACATACAGTCTTGCCGTCGCCGGATCGACGAGGCAATAAACATCGCCGTCCACATCACCCTCACAGCCCGCGTAGTCGTCCAGCACAGGGTCGAAAACAACACTGACTGGTGTCAGTCCGACATCACATGGCGTTTCGGGACACACATCGAAAATCCAGGATGCCGCGTAGCCCTCGACCGTCGCGAACTTGTCGATGTCCTGGTAGCGGCCGCCGAGACTCAGGGCCAGTTTGTCGTCCATGAGGTTGAACGTGACCGTGCCGAAAAGAGCCGAGAAGTCGACTTCTTCGGTGATGAAGTTATAGCGCTGCGACTGGCGCACGTTGGCTCGCAAGCTCGACGAGAACGCCTTGAGGTCGGTCGTCTGGTAGAACGCACCGAATTCCCATTCGATCTTGCTGCCCGGCGCAGATCGAAAACGCAGTTCGGAGCTGAACTGATCGAAATCCTCGCCGCGGCCCTGGAAATTCATCAGAAACGGGGAGTCACTGTTGTCCTGCACGTAGTCGCGCTCGTAACTGCTCGTGCCATTCAGCCATTCGAGTGACACGCCGTTACCGAAGCTGTAGGCCAGCTCAATGTATGCGTTAATCGAGTCAAGATCCTCGTAGCCGAGGATGCCGTTGTTGCCGGACGTGCGAGCGAAACCATCCGATGCAGCGCGGATGTCCACTGAACCGAAGTTAGAATTCTCCTCACGGATGTTCTGCGGCGGCTCGAAATAAGGCCCACCCTCGCTCATACCTTTGTCACTGCCGAAGCAATTCTCGCCTGAGTCGAGCGGCGTGAACGACTGGTTCCATGGACTGCCGCCGGAGGACTGATCCCAGACACTCCGCTCGTCACCCGGCGGTTCGTCCGGATCGTCCAGCGGACCGCCGCGCCCGAAGATAAGCGGGCCAGCTGTACGACATTGCGATATGGTTTCGGAATCCTTGCGAATTCGCGCCCCTTCAACCTTGGCCGTGATTTTTAGATTTTCGTTCGGCTCGAAGTCCAACATTGCGCGCACACCGCTGTTCTCGTAAGCGCCGTAAGGCTTGCCGGTCACGACATATTTCAGGTAACCATCGGACGACTCATGCGTGCCGGCCACTCGATAACCCCAGCGATCATTGATGGGTCCGCCGACACCAAAGTTCAGTTCCTGCGTACTGTTGCTGGACACCTCCGCATTGATATAGCCCTCCAGTTCATCGGTCGGTCTGCGACTGCGGATGTTGAATGCACCAGCAGTTGCGTTCTGGCCGAAGTAAACCGGCTGAGGGCCTTTGAGCACTTCAACGCTTTCAACGTCGAGAAAAGCCAGCTTGACCTGTGACGGGCGCCCGAAATGCATGCCATCGACGAAGAACGGCGTCGCCGCATCGAGCGTCAGCGCGTTGCCTGTCGTGCCGAAACCGCGGATTGAAACATCCTGGTCCTGAACTTTGGGTTCGATCAGTACGGTCGGCGAAAAATTGGCAAGGTCGTCGAGGTCACGCAGGCCCTGCCTTCTGATCTCGGAACCGGTGAACACTTCAATCGCGATCGGCACGTCCTGCAGCGATTGCTGACGACGCTGCGCCGTGACGGTGATCTCGTCGAGCACCAGTGTCTCATCCTGCTGAGCGAATGCGACATCTGGTTGCAAGAAAACAACGGCGGCGATTGGTGCGAGAAGTAAGAAATAGGTGTACTTTGAAAAACCTCGGGAATTGGCCATCATTCGTCCCCCTGTTTGCTGAGTGGACCTTATCTCGGTGGTGATCCGATGCGCATCGATTCGCGTTATTTTCTGATGCGCGCATGCAACGACACACCATTCAGACAATACTACTCTGCCAAAAAAACCACAACAAAGCCTTTCAGCCGCAATCGTTTTGCGTTGCGGGAAATCCATTTCCTGCGAAACGAATATCGGCCCGTTGTAGCGGGCGCAAGCTCAGCGGAAACGAAATGCGACAGAACCATTTTTTTGCTCGAACGTTGCAACACTCGCGTCGCCGGGCATGATGGTATCGAGATCGATACCCAGCAAGCGACCCTGGTAAACCTCGCGCTGAACGTCCGGATCGTTCGGATCGATCGGCATACCGTCGATGAAAATAGCCTCGACGCGATACTGAAACCCGCTCGGACCCGTGCGCTCAAGCTGGCCGACTGTCAGCAAGTCATACTCATCCAGCGCGGACATCAGTCGTGCAGAAAAATTGATGTGATCGGCGCGCAGGAAGAACTGCGCGTCTTCGATAAACGGAAAGCTGTCGCCGCCGACCAGTGTATTGAGCACGTCTTCCTGCAGCAGCCACGCGTCGCCGAATTCATCGGCGACCAACAGTTCACTGAGACCGCGATCGAGAATGCGCCGCGCCGCCCAGTGAAAATACAGCACGAAAGTCGTGCCGCGG
>JAOTVR010000188.1 GCA_029863305.1 Gammaproteobacteria bacterium
ACCGGTGAAGCGGGAGTCGGTAAGACCGCTGTCGTCGAAGGCTTCGCGCATCGCCTTGCGCAGGGTGATGTGCCGCCGCCTTTGAAGGATGTCAGCCTCAGATCCCTTGATGTCGGATTGCTGCAAGCCGGCGCCAGCATGAAAGGTGAATTCGAGAACCGTTTGAAGCAGGTTATCGAGGAAGTGCAGTCCTCGGAGAAACCCATCATCATGTTCATTGACGAGGCACATACACTGGTAGGTGCCGGTGGGGCAGCGGGAACCGGGGATGCGGCGAACCTGCTGAAGCCGGCACTGGCGAGAGGCACCTTGAGAACGGTAGCCGCGACGACCTGGGCCGAGTACAAAAAACATATCGAGAAAGATCCGGCATTAACGCGACGTTTTCAGGTTGTGCAGATCGAAGAGCCGAGCGAAGAACGGGCAATCCTGATGATGCGTGCCATGGCATCGGTCATGGAGAAACACCATCGAGTGCAGTTGCTTGACGAGGGACTTGAGGCAGCCGTTCGATTGTCGCATCGTTACATACCGGGCCGGCAACTCCCCGACAAGTCGGTAAGTCTTCTGGATACTGCTTGTGCGCGAGTCGCCATCAGTCAGTTCGCTGAACCTGCTGAAGTTGAAGACTGCCGGCGGCGTATAGAAGCGCTCGAGCGCGAACTTGAAATTATCGCCAAGGAAAAATCCGCGGGCATCGATATCGGAGAGAGAGAAACAGTGTCGTCGGAGAAACTCGCGGAGGAGCGCGAAAGGCACAAGGAACTCACGGCCCGGTGGGAGGCTGAGAAAGTACTCGTCGATGAAATCCTCGATATTCGCGGCAAACTTCGGGGTGAGACCGGCATTGTCGAGGGCACGGACAGCGAGTTGGAGCAAAAGGCTGAAGAAGCTGCTAAGGAAGCAAACAGCTCGGGTCAACTGAGCGATGCTGACCGCGACAAGCTGATGCAACGACTGCGCGAGCTGCAGGTCGAATTGCATGAGAAACAGGGCGAACATCCATTGATTCTGCCAACAACCGACGCTCAGGCGGTCGCGTCTGTCGTGGGGGACTGGACCGGGATTCCAGTTGGCCGGATGGTGAAAGACGAGATCGAAACGATCCTGAATCTGACTGAGCACCTGAAAAAACGCATCGTCGGCCAGGATCATGCACTCGATGTGATCGCCAGGCGTATACAGACGTCACGGGCCAGTCTCGACAATCCTGGAAAACCGATCGGCGTGTTCATGCTGGCGGGAACATCGGGCGTCGGCAAGACGGAAACCGCCATCGCCCTGGCCGAAGTTCTCTACGGTGGTGAGCAAAACATCATTACGATCAACATGAGCGAATACCAGGAGGCGCATACGGTTTCAACCCTCAAAGGATCGCCGCCTGGCTATGTCGGTTATGGCGAAGGTGGCGTATTAACTGAAGCTGTTCGGCGCCGGCCCTACAGTGTGGTGCTGCTGGACGAAGTGGAAAAGGCTCATCCCGACGTGCACGAGATATTCTTCCAGGTATTCGACAAGGGATGGATGGAAGATGGTGAAGGGCGGGTTATCGATTTCAAGAACACACTTATCTTGCTGACGACCAACGCCGGTACGGACCTTATTATGAGCATGTGCAAAGATCCCGAACTGGTGCCCTCACCGGAGGCAATTGGAAAAGCGCTCAGAGAGCCTCTGCTCAAGATATTCCCACCCGCATTACTCGGGCGGCTGGTCGCGATTCCGTACTTCCCGCTCAACGACGAAATGATCCGCGTAATTTCGCAGATTCAGCTGCGAAAGATATCGAAGAGAGTGGAGGAGCATCACAAAGTGCCGTTCACTTACGACGATGAGGTCATCGGCCTGATATCCGAGCGTTGTACCGACGTGGATAGCGGTGGCCGTATGATCGACGCAATTCTGACGAACACCGTATTGCCAAGCATCAGCAACGAAATACTGATACGTATGATGGAGGGCAGACCTGTTTCCAAGGTGCATGTGGGCGTAGAGAACAGTGAATTTGCCTATGCTTATGATTGATCGTCGCATGTTCATTACTCGTGCAGCGAACCATTGTTTGCTGCTTTGATGATGTGCTGAACCCATGAGCGCTCCGTCACAACGATCGTCAGCCGACTCCCGCGTTCGGCAGATCGCCAACCAGCAGAAGCAGATCCAGGTTTACATCAGGAACATTCTGTACGAGCTTGATCGCATCGATTCCGGCGAAGCGTTCGATTACTGGATGGTCATCGAGGGTACCTGGGGGTCCACCAGCTACAAGAAGGAACTCGAAAAGTCCCTGAAGAGACTCAGGCGCCAACTGCTGAAGATGAAACGGCAGAAGAAGGAAGTTCGCCTCGCAGTGCTCCGCAACAATGCAAAGCAGGTCCGGAAGCGGAACCGGTTGATCATGATCAAGATGCTCCGCAAAGCCGCGAAGGAGCGCGGAGGGCCGACAGCCGACGAGATGGACGAGATGGCTCGCCACGCCGAGCAGACGTTGAGGACCTTTGTTGCCGTGCTCGACGAGAATCCGTCGAGAGCCAACGTCAAAAGCGTTCTCCGATCTCTGGCGGACCTGATGTTGGTCGGCGGTTCGGAAGCGAGTGAGAAGGCCGCGTTCGGTGCGCTCGGGCGAGCGGCCGAGAAACGCTACCGTCGAGGCGAAGAGCGATTCAGGAGAAACCCCACCAAGGCTAATTTTCGGTTAATGATGAGGTCTCTTGCCGAAGGTCAGGTCCTCGGAGCCGAATTTGCCGAATCGCCACCCAGGCCTGCGGGCTGGGTGCCGGCCCAGCCCGGGACGATGCACAGGGTGGCACCCGGTGAAACTCTCAAAGATATATCACAAATCTACTATGGTTCCCCTGCTTACTGGGACATCATCTATCTCGACAACATCAGAGTAGTTGGGAACAACATTCGGCACCTGCCGAAATACGCCGTTCTCTTTATTCCGTGATTCGAACCGGAATGTGTCCGAGACCCGGTATGACTGAACAGGCAAAACACGCACCCTTCGATGTCATCGAAAAGGGCCACAAATTCGTCGTCCGAAACGACGTTGGCCGCACTGTGATGGTCTGTACCGATCAGCCAAGTGCCTTGCACTACGCGCAATTAATGAATGCGGCATTTGATGCCGGCTACAAGAAGGGCAGGCGTGAGCGATCCTAACTATTGCCAGGATGAGGCATGAAGCAAAAGTACAGAGTCGCACTCGACAGCGCACTATCGATGGCCATTGAACTGCATAAGCACGGCCAGCTCGAGGAAGCTCGGTCGGTTTACAATGATGTGCTGCGAGCAGCACCTGAGCATCCCGATGCACTGCATTATCTCGGCGTAACGCTACATAAACTAG
>JAOTVR010000189.1 GCA_029863305.1 Gammaproteobacteria bacterium
TTCAATGTTACATATGACAGTGTAACCGGCGAAATTTCGCAGGTGAACAGCATGGTCCTCAATATGCCGGATGCAGTGCTGACGATCGCGGGTGCGACAGTCGTGACGGTCACGCAGGGCAATGGCGTTCCGACGGCGAATGACACGCTGTTCATCGAGTCGGGCACCGGTGCGCCCAACGGCACAGCGGACGCTGACCAGATCAGAGCTCTGATCGGCTCGGGAACCGGTCTGTTCGAGCATGATGATGCACCAAACACGGATGCGCCGGATTTCGCGACCTTCGCTGACATCGTCGATTCCTGTGTCGGGCCAAATTGCCCGCTGATCCCCCTGCTGTCGCTCGACGGGGTGCGTTATCGCTTGCTTGGCACCGTGAATGGCCTGGGGGGCGATACCCTTCAATTGCAGACGCAGACAGCCAACAATTCGATCTACAAGGTCAATTTCACGACGGCGGTCGTGCCGGTCCCGGCCGCGGTCTGGCTGTTCGGTTCGGCCCTCGGACTTCTGGGCTGGATCAGGAGCCGTGCGCGCGCATAAACCGATCCAGGTCAGCGAACTGGCTGACATCAGTAAACAAAAAGCCTCCCGGATATGTTGTCCCCGGGGGGCTTTTTTCATGGGATATAGCGTCATCGGCAACTTAACTTGATTATTCGTCCCCGTTCTTTCACCATCGATACGGGGCATCCGCATGAAAAGAACAATGTCTGAACAGAAATTCTTTCAGCTGGCGTTGACCGCAGCGCTGATCTTTTCAGCAACTGCAGTCCTGGCCGTAGACTTCGCCATTGATCCCAATAGTCCGGACAATGGCCTGTTCGATATCTACAGCGCGACCTTTGACCCGCCGTTGAATCCCGGCGGCGACCCGTTTTTCGGCGGCACGCCGCCGGCGACGCGCGAGATCACGATTACCCCAGCCCCGACCGGCGCGCTGGCCGCGGCGGACACGACGCAGTGTATACAAGCTTTTGACCCCGCGAACCCGGGCCCGCCGATCGTGCCACCGTGCGCAACTCTGTATCCGACGGCTACGGCCAGTAGTCTCGACCTGACGCTGAGCGCCGGGAACACGCAACTTGCGATTAATGGCGGCAATGTATTTTTTCCCAACCTGACGATCAATATCAGCGGCAGTACGAATGTCCTGGCGGAAGGCGCGAGCATCGTTAACTTGACGGCGTCGCCCGGAACAGTGCCGATCAATGGTAGCGGCGTGGCGGTTTTTGAGATCGACATCGCCCCGTCGACGGCGGCCGATTTTGCAACGTTTACGGAAATCGTGACGGGTTGCACGGGTCCGCTCTGCGCGCTGATCCCTATTTTGACGCTCGACATGATCCGCTATCGTCTGACGATCGACTGGAACCCGAGCTTCACATCTTTTACCGCGGACTTCATTGGCCAGACCGCGAACAATTCGCTGGTGTTCGCAACCCTGGACTCAGGAATCCCTGATATAACGGTGACCGATTCGGTGGATTTTGGTGATGTAATTAAAGATACGACGGAGGAACAGACGATCACCGTTACTAACGATGGACTGACAGACCTGGTGATCGCACAGATCGCCCAAGCGAACCCGTTGGCGCCGCCATTCGATATTCTGACGGACAACTGTTCGGCGCAGAGAGTGGCCCCCGGTGCCGATTGCACGTTTGATGTCCAGTTCGCGCCGACCACAACAGGCAACTTCCCCGACAGCTTCGACATCCCATCGAACGACCCGGACGAGAGCCCGGTCACAATCACCGTCAGTGGCACCAGCGGACTGGGGCCGCTCCCGGAGATCACTGTCACAGACTCCGTGCCGCCCGAAGATGACCTAAATATGCCCTTCGGTAATGTCATCGAAACAATGTCAGCTGATGAGACGATTACGGTTACGAATATAGGGACGGCGAATCTCGTCCTTGACCAGATTACTGTCGCGGACCCACCAGGGCCATTCAGCGTGCAAAATGACGCGTGTTCTATGCAGGTACTTTCCCCGCTTCCGCCGGACAACACCTGCACATTAACCATCCGATTCGCACCGTCGGCGACCGGTATGTTTAGCGGTAGCGTCGACATCCCCTCGAACGACCCAAATGTTGCGCTCGTAATGGTTATAGTCGACGGGACCGGCGCGCCTAGCCCTTCACCCGATATTTCCGTCACCGATCCGGTGCCACCCGCAGATGACCTCATGATACCGTTCGGCAACGTCACTGAAGCCACGGCCGCGGACCGGGCCGTCACGATTACGAATGAAGGCAATGGCAATCTCGTGATGGGCCAGATTGCCCAGGCAGATCCATTGGAGAACACCTTCAGCATTCTCAGCGATAATTGCTCGGCGCAGATCATCGCGCCCGCAGACAGTTGCGCCGTTGAGGTCCGTTTCCTGCCGACCAGGGTGGACGGCTTCACCGACAGCTTCGACATTCCGTCCAACGATCCGGATGAAGCAAGCCTGACCTTCAGTGTCACTGGCTCGGGTGTGGCTGTCGGCACGGGGACCATCAACCTCACACCCGATGGTGCCGATTCCGGATTTTTCGGCAGTGCGCTCAGGCCAGCAACCGTGCTGGCGCTGCTGGGACTTATGGCTGCTAATCTGCGTCGTCGAAAACACAGTGAGGGACTTATTGCTTCTTCGGATGGAACCACGCGCCGTTGAGAACCGTTAAAGCTGAGAAGAACTCGGCGCCACCGCAAGCAGATGTCAAAAAAGAAACCCGGCTTACGCCGGGTTTCTTCTGTAACAACCCCCCCAGTGCAACGGGAATCGCGTTATTCAATAGCTAACGACTCATTAGCTCAAGCGTATTACGGTGCCATGAGCGCCTTCCCCACCTTCCTGGCAAGCAAGCGGTGCGTCGACGTCGTCGGGTGAATGGCATCCCAGAACATGTATTCCTTGGGTTTATCGCAAACGGCATCTTCGAGGACGAAGAACGTCAGGCAGGGCACCGTGGTCTGCGGCAGGCCAAATGCGGCGCCGTCCGCAGCGACCGTCGTCAGGAAAGCGAACGTGTCAAACCGGGTGATCGCGATGTCGGGAAACAGCAGTTCCAACCCATCAAGCGCGTCGCTCAGACCATTGTTGAATCCCGCGGAGAACATCATCGCAGCACCAATGGCCTGGGGTCCGAGCGCCATCACGGCAGGAGTCACAGCGAGATTGGGCGCATTCAATACGAGGAAATCCGTCGCGCCGGCAGTTGCCAGAGCACCGATATTCGCCGCCTCCCCCAGCACCGCAGCCTCGAGGATCTGGAAGCTCGTCGCGAGCGTCGGATCGACAAATGCAGCCTCGAGTGCATCCCGAATATCATTGC
>JAOTVR010000094.1 GCA_029863305.1 Gammaproteobacteria bacterium
AAATTCTGGACGCGGCAGGCACTCCCGCCGGCGTATTCAATCTGGTCAATGGCGACGGTCCTGGAGTTGGCACGGCGCTGAGTCAGCATCCGGATGTCGACATGATGTCATTCACCGGATCCACCCGGGCCGGCGTGCTCGTGGCGCAAAATGCCGCACCAACGGTCAAACGCGTCGCACAGGAACTGGGCGGCAAGTCCGCCAATATTGTGCTCGACGATGCCGACTTCGAAGAAGCCGTGAAAAGTGGCGCCGGCGATTGCTTCGAGAATACGGGGCAATCCTGCGATGCGCCGACACGCCTGCTCGTGCCAAAAGACAGAATCGATGAAGCCGCGGCGCTGGCGGCAGCGGTTGCCGCAGCGACGATTGTGGGCGATCCACGCGACGAAAAAACGCAGGTCGGACCGCTTGTCTCTGCGCAGCAGTGGGACAAGGTGCAGAGTATGATTCAGAAAGGAATCGACGAAGGTGCCACGCTCGTGGCCGGTGGAACCGGCCGCCCCGACGGCCTCGACAAGGGATACTTCGCGAAACCAACCGTATTCGCCAATGTCAGCAACGACATGACCATTGCGCGAGAAGAAATATTCGGTCCTGTGCTATCGATCATCGGGTATGAAGACGACGACGACGCCGTGCGTATCGCGAACGACACACCGTATGGACTGTCGGGTTATGTTTCCTCGTCAAATCTCGATCGGGCACGCAGCATAGCCGCACGCATGCGTACCGGCATGGTCCATATCAATGGTGCGCATCTGGACTCGTCGGCGCCTTTCGGAGGCTACAAGCAGTCGGGCAATGGCCGGGAATGGGGTGCTCATGGCATGGATGAGTTTCTCGAGGTCAAGTCGATCTACGGTTACGAAGCCAGGAACCAAACTTAATAAACGGACTCATTGCATGAAGCATTATCATTTTCTGGCATTCTGCCTGGCCGCGATCTCGCTTGGCGGATGCGCCAAAGAATCAAATTTTCCTGAAGCCACGGGCAAAGCCAGCGTACGGGCGATCAACTCGATCGCGACGTCGCCGACCTTCAACTTCCTGATCGAGGAACGGTCGCTCGGCACTGTCGATTACAAGATTGCCTCAGGCCCTGCAAGCTACGACGACCTTGAATACACCTTCAACTTCGAGGTTGTCCTGGCGGGCGATCAGACACTAACGCGTGTCGCGAGCGTGCTTCTCGATGTCGAAGCGAACAAGGATTACACATTCATTATCAGTGGTTCGATAGCTCGACCGGACATCACGGTGTGGCAAGGCGATGCGCGCGAATGGGACGGCACGGAAACCGTATTCGAGTCTCAATTCGGGCATACCGCTGCATCGAGCGACCCCGTTGATGTTTACTTCGCACCGGACGGCGTTGCACCGGTATACGAGGAACGAATTGGAACGCTGGCCTTCGGCGAGGTACTCCCGGTTGCTGATTTTGCGGAGGGCGAATATGTCCTGACGATTACAACGGCTGGTCCCGCGGGCGAAGTCCTGTTCGCTACCAATCCGATTTTGTTGCCTGCTCAATCGTCATTCCTGTTCAGCATTTTCGATGCAGATGCAAATGACCTCGGCGACCTGTCGGCGGCGTTGTACAACCTGAGCGCCGGCGGCTCCAGCATATTGGTCGATTCAGAAAGCAACCCGACCGTACGCTTTTTTCATGCCTCGAAGGACTTTGGCGCGACCGACATCTATATCGACGATCCGCTGACCACGCCTTTCGTCGCAGACCAGATGTTTGGAGACGTATCGGCCGAACTAACGGTCACTGCCGGCGAATTGCCACTGACGTATACGACGGCCGGGTCCATGGGCTCGATACTGCTGGACGTCGACACCTCGGTCCCTTTGGGCACGCGCAATCACTACTACGTCGTTCGCACGTCAGAGGGAGCTGATTTCCTGGTCGAGTCACGCCCGAATCGGCGCTCCATTGAAACGGCTGGCATTTTCGGCATCATCAACACCGCCACGAGTCAGCCTGCCGTCGACGCCTACCTCGTGCCGACGGGTGAGCTTATCGACGATGCGCTTCCTTCTATACCGGTTCTGCAGGTCGCAGCCGATCCCTCGCAGGTGCTGGTTGCGGCCGGTAGTTTCGACCTCTACGTGACCGTGACAGCCGAAAAGACCGTGCTTGCCGGGCCTATATCTTTAGATGTGGGATTAGGCGATGTGCTTGATGCGATTATTTACGAAAACGTCGATCCGAATGTAGTCGACGTCGTTTTCGTGCCGGTTCCTTAGCGAGGCCAACTGTTTCGAATCACCCGGTACTGCTCCGGCGTACGGCTGCCCCGCTTTCGTACCAGCCACGGCTGGCGTTGACAATACGGACCACGCTCAGCATCACCGGCACTTCGATCAGCACGCCAACCACCGTGGCCAGGGCCGCACCCGAGGAAAAGCCGAAAAGGCTGATTGCCGCTGCCACGGCCAACTCAAAGAAATTGCTCGCGCCAATCAACGCAGACGGTGCCGCGACGCAATGTGCTTCGCCGACAGCCCTATTAAGTAAGTAAGCGAGCGCCGAATTGAAATACACCTGAATCAGAATCGGTATCGCGAGCAGCAGGATGATTAACGGCTGCTTGATGATCTGCTCGCCCTGGAAGCCGAACAGCAACACGAGCGTGGCAAGAAGCGCTGCCAGAGACAGGGGCTGCAGGCCGTGCAACACCCGCACGAGACCCTCTGTGCCTGAACTTTGAACGACTCGACGCCGAATGATCTGCGCTATTAGCACCGGCACTACGATGTACAGCGTCACCGACAGCAATAGCGTATCCCACGGTACTGTAATCGCCGACAGGCCCAACAACAGACCGACGATCGGCGCGAAAGCGAAGACCATGATAACGTCGTTCAGAGCGACCTGACTTAGCGTGAAATGCGGCTCGCCGTCGGACAAATTGCTCCAGACAAACACCATCGCGGTACACGGCGCGGCGGCCAATATGATCAGGCCGGCAATGTACGAATTGACTTGCTCGGGCGGCAGGTAGGGCTCAAATATGAAACCGATGAAAAACCATGCCAGAGCCGCCATCGAGAATGGCTTGACCGCCCAGTTTACGAACAATGTCACGCTGATACCGCGCCAGTGCTGCATGACCTGAGATAAGGCGCGGAAATCGATCTTGATCAGCATCGGGATGATCATCAGCCAGATCAGGATGGCGACCGGAATATTCACTTTTGCCAGTTCGGCACCGCCAATTATGACGAAAATGCCCGGCAGGAAATGACCCAGCGCGATGCCGACGACGATGCATGCGGCCACCCACAAAGTGAGGTAGCGCTCAAATATATTCACGGCCGATCTCGTCCAGTTGTGTTTGCAGCAGTGTCCTGCTCATAGAGTCGAATGGCAGGTGAATAAACCGCTCGATCTTTTTCGCCAATAATTGGTACGCGGCAACGAACGCCAATCGCTTTTCCTCGTCCGTGCCCACGACTGACGCCGGATCCGACATACCCCAATGAGCGGTTTGCGGCCGCCCCGGCCAGACCGGACAACTCTCGGCGGCGGCGTCACAGACTGTGAAGACAAAATCAATACCCGGCGCATCGGGTCCGGTAAACTCATCCCAGGATTTGGAGCGCATCGAATCGCTGAACAAGCCACGCTGCTGCAGCAACTCGATTGCGAACGGATTGACGGCGCCGGCAGGTTGACTACCCGCGCTGTAAGCCCTGAATGCCCCCCGCCCCAGATCATTCAATAACGCTTCGGCGAGAATGCTCCTCGCCGAATTGCCTGTGCACAGAAACAGAACGTTACGCACAACAACGAGATTTTCTTTCGCCAGCTTCATTTTCAAATGCGGTCCGATCCGCACCGAAATGCGCGATGTCCTTGTGCGTGACGAACGTCTCCCATGCAACGCCATCGGGATCGCGCACCCACGACTTGCTCGAACGCGCATAGCAACACTCGGCATCGGGCTGCTCGTACGTGGCTTCGCCCGCCGTGCGCAACCGCTGCTGAATAGTCTCGAGTTCCTGCATCGTCGTGGCTTGCAGCCCAACATGATTGATACCACGCAGATGCGACGACTGGCTTATCGAGAAATTGACACATGGATCATCGAGCATCCATTTCGCGTAATCGTCTTTACGAACTGTGGGTTCGGCAGCGAACAAATTTTGATAGAACTGTATCGACTGCGCCAGGTCGGCGACCGAGACGTTGACGTGAAACCGTTTCATTGAAATCTCCTTAACATTTAATCGACGCCACGATCGGCTCACAGACTTCGGCACTGCGACCGCAGCAATCTTCCATCAGATACAGGATCAGACCGCCAACCGCTTCGAAGTCCGCACGATAAATAATCTGCCGGCCCTGCCGCTGGCTCGTCACGATACCGGCCCGGTGCAGCTTGGCAAGATGACTCGACATCGTGTTCTGCCGTGCATCGAGATGCTCCGCAATGCTGCCCGCCGAAAGCCCGGCATCGCCGGCCTGCACGAGCAGGCGAAATACGCTGAGCCGTGTCTCGTGCGCCAGCGCCTCGAGGGCATCGACAGCCGTATTAATATCCATATATCGAGAATAATCGATATAATGGTTTGGCGCAAGCAGACGCCCGTCGGACCCTCAAGCGTCAGAGGGCAGTTGCGGCTTCGATGTATGCGGCAGGGTCGTTTGCGGCTTCGCCATTCTTCGACAAGGACTTGGCGTTATACATAGCCTCGTCGGCTACGCTGATCAGATGCCAGAGTTCCTGGCCGTGTTTTGGCATCAACGCAATGCCCACGCTGGCCGCGCATTTGATTTCCTGACCCTGAATAATGTAGGCCTCTGATGCGGTTTCCACCAGGCGCTCGGCAATGTGTTTGGCGTCTTCGATGCTGACGCCAGGCAGGACAATGGCGAACTCGTCTCCACCGAGACGACCGAGAATATCTTCAGGTCGCAGGCAAAACTCCAGTCGGTGACCGAATGCCTTGAGCAGTGCGTCGCCCGCCTGATGGCCGAAACGATCGTTGATGCTCTTGAAGTGGTTCAGATCCAGGTACAGCACCGCGCCAGAACTACAATTGCCAATGGATGCGATGCCCTCTTTCTCGAAACCACGACGATTCAGCACGCTGGTGAGCGGGTCACGCAAAGCGTCCGCCAGCATTTTGTCCTCATTGCGTTTACGCTGCGTGATATCAATCAGCGTTACCGAGAAATCGTCGCCAACGGATTCGCCGACGATTCGCAGCCAACTGTCAGCGTCGTCATTTCCGGCTGCCGTTTCGAAACTCAGGGTTGGCCGACCGACCCCGTTATGACTGAAATGCTCGATCAACCGGCCAGGTTCAAGTTGTGAGAGCTTGTCCAGCGGCATTCCGACCAGCGTGCCGGTGCCGCAACCCAGATAGGTTTCCGCCGCCCGGTTGGCGAATATGCAGCGAAAGCGAATACCTTCCTGGCCGCGATCCCGCGAAAACCTGAGTATGCCGTTTGACGATGTCTCAATCAGCGTTCGTACCATGTGCTCACTTTCCGCCAGACGCGTTTGCGCCAGGCGGCGTTCAGTAACGTTGCGGCAGACGACCACAATACCCAGGCTGCGGCCTTTGGCAGACGTCAGCGGGCCGACGCTCAATTCGTAGATCTGATCCTCGTCGAGGCGCAAAGTCTGCGTCAGATCGAGTTCGCCAGCCTGTTTGAGTATGGCCCTTGCGGCAGGAAAGTCCTCCCACAAGCGCTGGCCGATCAGTTCCTTCTCCGAACCACCCAATAACTCCTGAGCGCTTTTGTTCGCGCAGACAATGCACTCATCGTGATCGAGCACAAATATCGGATCGCGCACATGATCGAACAATGTCTGGTACGCGAGTGGACTGAATTCGTAGAAACGTAATGACAAAGACGCGTACGCATAGAGCGGCAACAGCAGCACAAGGGTTAGCGACGTAAATGGAAACTCGGCCGGCCCGATGCCCAACAAGCGGTTGGCTATGTGGACACCGAATGGCAAGAGCGTACACCCGAGCAGCAAGATGACTGTCTTGCGATGTGCTGAGGCAATCGTCGGCAAGCGACCGGCCAACGCCAGCAACGTGAAGCCCATCAGGCCATACATGAAGGGCGCATGCACACGATTGAACCAGTAGTGATCGGTGATATTCGTAAACTGTAATCCGGCTTCGGTTTCTACTGTCGCCCAGATGATGTTGTGCATGGAATTCGTCAGCGCGAGCAAGGTTGTCGCGATCGGTATGACAGACAGCAGTGCGATCAGCAACGCGTGCGGCGTGCCGATCGTGTACTCGCGATAGACGATGTAAAACGCGACCGGCAGAAATCCGGATGCAAAGAATGCCAACACGCGACCGATGCCGTAGATGTTCGGGTCTTCGGCACCGAACGAGAATGCACTGCCAGCAACCAACGCACCAACCAGAAACAACACGAACGCAACGGCGCCGTTCCCGTGCTGCGGTGACGCGCGCGCGACGTACACGGCGAGTCCCAGAAAGCCCAGCGCAGCAATGGCAAACGTTGGCCGCAGAACCAGCTCAAGCGTCTCCATCATCCCCGGATCCCGGGCGCACTATTGTGAGCATACCGTGTCATACGCGCATGCTAGCCGGGATCGGGGCGACATAATGCGGCACAGGTCGCATTACTGATAGCTTTCAAGGGCTTGTGGCGCCCCGGACGCGGGACTAGAGACCTTCGGCGGTATCGTCGATCAGTTTGTCAACCACGGCCTTGAGGGCATCCGCGTTGCTCGCGCCGGCAGCGAGTTCGAGCTCGTATTTGCGGAGCTGGCGATGCGCGCTCGTGCCGCGCTGCAAGATGTGCTGCAGGGAATTGATCTCCTCAGTGCAGCCCAGTGCTTCGGCATCTTCCGCCACCAGGCAAAGCAATTCATTGAGCAAGTGCTCGAACGGCACAACCCGGCCTTTCGCAAGATCGATCAATCCTTCATCGAAGCTGTAACGCATCGCGCGCCAGCGATTCTCACGAATCAACATGGGCGTGTACATCCGCCAGCGCTGATTTTGCGTTCTCAACCGGTACAGCATGCGCAGTATGCACACAAGTAAAGCCGCCAGTGCAACCGTGTCATCAACACGCGTGCATACGTCCATGATACGGGTTTCAAGCGTTGGAAATTTCGCGCTCGGTCGCAGATCCCACCATATGCGGGTAGCATCGTCGATCAAGCCTGCATCGACCAGTACGCGCACATGCCGCTGGTACTCGGCATAACTCGCAAACCGCTCAGGCACACCGGTGCGTGGCAACGCATCGAAAACGGTCAGGCGATAGCTCTTCAATCCCGTGTTGCGGCCTTCCCAGAATGGCGATGAGCATGAAAGTGCCAGAAGGTGTGGCAGGAAGTATGACATCTGGTTCATCAGGTCGATGCGTAATTCGTCATCCTCGATCCCGACGTGCACGTGCATGCCACAAATCAGTAAGCGCCGCGCCGCGCCCTGCATCTCGACGGTCAAACGATCGTAGCGTTCCTTGCGCGTGTGTTTTTGGTGATGCCAGAGACTGAAGGGATGTGTCGACGCCGCAATAGGCGCAAGACCATAACTGTTCGCCACCTCTTTGATGCCGCTGCGCAGCCGCACGAGATCATCGCGTGCTTCTTGCAGGCTGCCACAAACTTTTGTGCCGATTTCGATTTGTGAGCGCAATAACTCAGCCGTGACCTGTTCGCCCAGGCGCTGCTGACATTCATGCATCAAATCCTCCGGCGGATCGATAACAAGGGCGCGCGACTCCTGATCCACCAGCAGATACTCTTCTTCGACACCGATTGTGAACTTCGGTCCAGAATTATTCATGGCCTCATCCCCTATGACCGGCCGCTTTATTTTTTCAGGCCGATATCTTGTCCTGGAGTAATCCGATTCTCTCCGGAATCGATTTAATTATTTCGTGCATGACAGACGCAACCGCATTGACTCCGGCGATATCGTCAATAAGGTCTTGCCGGACTTCGATACCGACATGCGGGAGATCAATTTCCTCCGCATGATGATCAATCGTAAAATCCTGCGGCGCCTTGCCCGAATAGGGCTCGTTGTCGCCCGTTACGTAGCCTGCGGCGAGAAAGCCCTCGAGAAAGATGTCGGAGACCCGCACATCCTTGTCCCACAGCACGCCCATCTCCACCTCACGCGCTATGCCGTTCAGTACCGGCGTGAAACTGTGAATTGAAATGAATGCCGGCTTCGGGCCAATCGCCCGGAGTCGGTTCAGCTGATCGTCAATTGCGTTGTGATACGGCCAGTAAATTGCATTTGCGCGTGCATCCTTGTCTGCCTGGCTCAGGTTGCGATTTCCCGGGACGATAATGCCATCGCCATATTCAAGAAATGCACCTGGATCCATGAGTTGCCGGTTGCAATCGATAACCAACCGCGAGTACTTGGCGATAACGGCTGTAACGCCGAGGCTGTTTGCCAGTCGCTCAGTCAGTTTGCCGGCGCCGATATCGATGGCGAGATGGCAGCGGCGCGCAAACGGATCGAGACCCATGTCCCCCAGTGCCTTCGGAAAACGGCAACTCGCATGGTCGCAAACCAATATGATCGGCGCTTTCGCAAGCGGATTAACGACATAGAACGGAGACGGCTCGCTGGAGGTCAGCAATGACGTGGCAGTGTTGTTTTTGGCGCCGTCCGACATAAATCAAGGGCTTGTTATTATTTGACCGGCAGTTTACCCCATCGCGCGCGGCAGCACATAGCCTAGGCGCTCTGTTTCGAAAAGCGAGTGTCGCCCCAGGGCTCGAAAGATCGCACCGAGGTCGGGCGTGCGATGTAATAACCCTGCGCGAACTCAATGCCAATGGCGCCAAGCTTTTCAAGGACTTGTTTGGTTTCCACGCGCTCGGCGATCGTTTCTATGCCCATCGCCTGCCCCACCTCGGAGATCGCTTTGACCATGCTCTCGTCGACGCTGTCGTCGACAACATTGCGAATAAAGTGGCCATCGATCTTCAGGTAATCGACCGGCAGGTTCTTGAGATACGTGAACGATGACAGCCCGCTGCCGAAATCGTCCAGCGAGAATTTACAACCCAGCTTTTTCAGGGTTTTCATAAAGTGCACGACGCGTGACAGATTCGATATCGCCGCGGTCTCCGTGATTTCAAAACAAACGGCACCGGCTGGCAGCTTTTGCTTTTCAAGCTCATTGATTACGTCTTCGAGGAATCGGTCCTCGCTCAGCGAAGTGCCGGAAAGGTTGATTGCGATCGTATAGCGTGCCTCGCCTATTGCCTCGCGATCCGCCAGTTTCGAAAGCGCCTCGCGGATTACCCAACGATCGAGTGTTGACATCAGATTGTATCGCTCTGCGGCAGGAATGAACTGATCGGGGCTGACGATCTTTCCGTCTACATCGCGCATGCGCAGCAGCAATTCATAATGTCCACGTGTCGGGCCGCTTTGCTTGCCGATACCGATAATGGGCTGGAAGAAAAGCTCGAGACGTTCTTCTTCGACTGCGCTACTGATGCGTGATACCCACTTCATCTCCTCATGCCGCATCGAGGCATCACTGTCTTTATACAAGTGAATCTGATTTCGGCCCATGTCCTTGGCTGAGTAACACGCAACGTCGGCCGAACTCATCACGCCCGCCACATCCGCATTCTCACTGCCCACCATGACTACGCCGATGGAGCAACGAATCGTCGTGAACGAATCCTGCCACTCGAAGCGGTAGCCCTCGATGGAACAGCGAATAGCCTCGGCAACCTCCAGCGCCCGTTTCTCGTCGCAGCGTTCCAGCAATATGCCGAACTCGTCGCCACCGAGCCTTGCGAGAACGTCGGTCGAACGAATGTTCGCCTGAATTCGCTCGGATAACTGTTTCAACAACGCGTCCCCGGCCGAATGCCCGAACGTGTCATTGACGACCTTGAACTGATCGAGGTCGACGTATAGCAATGCATGCGTCCTGTCCGGGTTGCCACGAATGCTGTCCAGCGCGGTAATGAGGCGGTTCTCGAATTCGCGGCGATTGATCAGATCGGTCAGGGAATCGTGGGATGCCTGGTAACTGAGTTGGCGAAACAGGCGACTCTCTTTGCTGACATCATGAAAGACCATGACAGCGCCGATAATGTTGCCGATACGGTCCCGAATCGGCGCGGCCGAATCCTGAATCGGAATTTCTTCACCGTTTTTCGAGATCAGAATGGAATTCTCTTCGAGCGTGATGACACGGCCTTCCTTGAGACAGCGCGTCACCGGATTGTCGACGGTCGCGCGGGTATGCTCATTGATTATCGTCATGGTTTCGCCGATGAGCTTGTCGCGAGCGCTGCGCATGTCCCAGCCCGTCAGGTTCTGGGCGACCGGATTGATGTAATCGATACAGCCGTCCGCGTCAGTTGTGATCACTCCGTCACCGATTGACTGCAACGTTATCTGCGCGCGTTCCTTCTCCTCGAAAACACGTGTCTCGGCTCGCTTGCGATCAGTGATATCGGTGATCGTACCCTCGTGTGCGACGACATTGCCGTCATCGTCGAGAACCGCCCGGGCATTTTCGAGTACGACGATTTCGCGACCATCCTTGCGTCGCAGGCGGTATTCGAAATTTTTGACGATGCCCTCAGCTTCGAGGCGTGCGAAGACTCGCTCACGGTCGATCGGATTGACGTACAGCATCGGTGTGCGGCCGGCTGACTTGAGGTCTTCGGCGCTGTCGAAACCGAGCATCTCCACCAGTGCCGGATTGGCAGCGATCAGGTCGCCGTCCCGCGATGCGATGTAAACGCCGTCGACCACGTTCTCGAACAGACCTCGATAACGCATTTCGGAACTGCGCAATCTGTCTTCATCCAACTGACGCTTGATCGCAATACCGGCCAGACGTGCCAGACGCGCGATCTGGTCGAGTTCATCGGTACTCGGTGCACGCGCTTCGTTCACATACACATCCAGTGTGCCGACGATGCGGCCGGCTGCACCGTGGACCAGGAATGACCAGGCAGCCGCGATCCCGTTATCTCTTGCCAGGTTCTTATGCGGTTGCCAGGCCTTGTCATTGGCAAGATCTGTTGAAATGCGGTCCTCAGCGGAGTGAACCGCAGCGCCACATGTGATGCCGTCTTCGGTGACATTAACGAAATTGAGAATTAATTTGAACGGCTCGGGCACACTGGGCGCCTGCGCAACACTGAGCGTCTTCTCGCTCGCATCGAGTTGCATGACGGCGGCGCGAAAACCGCCACTGATTTTCTCGACGCTGCGGCACAGTGCTCGCAGCGTGCGGTCGTGTGGTGTGCTCGCCGCAATCATCTCGAGAATCTTGTTCTGCGCAAACGTCAGTGTCTCGTTTCGCTTGCGGTCCGAGATATCGGTTATCGACGCACGAATGAGCTTCTTCTCACCCGACGGCAAGCGGCTGAGCCGCACCTCGCACGGTATTGGGGTTGCCGAAGAATCCTGATGCATCCATTCGAACGTCAGGTGCTCGCCGTTCAGCGCTTTGTCAATGTAGCCACGGCTGACACCAAATGATGGCGTGCCGTCAGGCTGCGATTCGGGGCTGATTGCCTCGGGGCCCACAGACAACAAACGCTGTCGTGAAAGATTGAACAGCTGACAGGCCTGGTCGTTGGCGTCGACGAAACGATTTTCGTCGATATCGAGTACCACAATCGCCTCGGGCGCATTCTCGATCAGCGCGCGAAAACGCTCTTCGTTTTCTCTGAGAGCAACCTCGGCCTTCTGCCTGCCCGTCACATCACGCAAACTGATGACGAAGATATGTCCGCCGCCTGCTTGCAGGCGGCTGGCGCTGATTTCGGCGACAAATTCGTCACCGTTTGTACGGATCGCATCGACCTGCCCACCCTCGACCTTGAGCTGCGTATCGTCGAGGTTCGACATAAACGGCGTCAGAAACCGCTCAACAGACTGGTTCTTTACCGCCGGCAGGATGTGCTCGATCTTGGAGCCGATGAGTTGGTCTTTTGTCAATCCGAAGTAGTACGAGCAGACCTTGTTACAGTTGCAGACGATGCCACTTTCACTGACCGAGAGCAGCGCCTCGGTGACGCTGTCGAAAATGGCTTCAATCGGCGTGGTGTTGGTCAGCGACTGCGTTATGGTCGCTTCCATCTTGTCGTAGTGCTGGTCAATCAGGTGCAGCAGCTCGAGGAAATCGGGCTTCTCTATCCCCGATGCCTCAGTGGCATGCCTGATCTTGTCGCGAAGCTCCTTGTGCATCGTTCGACCAACTCACTCGTTGCAAACGTCTACGTCCCTGTACCAGACCGATCCACCGGGACCACTGGCAGCCTGGGTTTACTTTAAGCAGAGTCTGCACCGGCGTCTGTGATGCAAAGCAAATTTTGAATTTTTTTTTGGGAAAATTTTCCCTTTATTGATCAATGGCTTATGACAAAATGCCCGTGTCTGCTGAGGCAGCTGCCGATGCGGCGCTGTGATTTACCATAAGGAGCACAGCACGGGCAGGCCGGGCGACGCTCAGTGTGTCTCGTTGCGGCGCGGCGCAAATCACTCCGTTTGCGGATCGTTTTCTCTTGCCGGCAAAGAGTGGATCAACTCTCCGCTCTCATCGCGCAGCAATTCGCCGTTTTCCTGAAGCACGCGTGGCGCTGCGCCGACCTGAATTGGAATTGCCGTCACGCTCGACAGTAAACCGCTCTCGGTGTCGATGCTGGCAGAGACGTTGAGGAACAGGCGTCCCTCGCGCATGGGAATGACGCGCACCTGTTGCTGACTCGGGGCCTGGTCTTTGCTGGCGGCGATCGACACGCTCGCCGGCTGCGCTTCGGTGAATTGCATGGCCGTTGAATCGTTGACGCGATAACTCAAGGTGATGGGTTGTGGGCCCAGTGTCGATTTGACTTGCAGTTCGATCGCCACGGGTTGACCGACGACGGGCGTGCCGATGATCTTGTAATCAATCATCACGGGACCCTGCGGCTTAAAGGTGTGCTGATCCTTTGCCCCCGGCGAACGATCAACGCCATCCGTATCGACACTGCCGTTGCCGCAGCCAGCCAATGCGATTGCGGTCATCGAAAGTACGGTAAGAATCAGCCGAATCATGCTTGTCATATGCTGCTCGTCCTTATGGGGTCGGCGTCAATGATACGTCGAAACAGATCGACTGTGGATAGCCGAGCGACGCGCCGGGATCATCGAATCGCCAGTCCTCGACGATCGCAGAATACGTTTCGTTGGC
The DNA here is from genome assembly GCA_029863305.1 of Gammaproteobacteria bacterium. Taxonomy (GTDB): domain Bacteria; phylum Pseudomonadota; class Gammaproteobacteria; order Steroidobacterales; family Woeseiaceae; genus UBA1847. The sequence goes on from JAOTVR010000094.1 coordinate 13,208, forward strand.
AAACATCACTGGCGTTCGGTACGTCTCCGAATTTTCCACGGCGCTTATACCCTCGTTTTCCTCGTCCGGATTTGCGCCCCGAATGATGTAAATATCCGGGTCGCTTTGGTCGCGATCGTCGGGATCCGCTGACGGTGGTGTTGCCGTTGTCGTAACCATACTGACGTCGTATTCGTCGTCGGCCGGCACCGTGATCCGCAGGTAGCGGTCTTCGCCGATGTTGTTGCCGTGTCGATCGAGCCCGTCGAGACTGTTGTTGACGCAGATATTCTGCACCGAACCATCGGCCGTAATCGGAATATACAACGGCAGCACATCCTGTATGCCATTGGCGTCGTTCGTCTCATTCGTCGCCCAGATATCGAGCGCGGTTCCCGAGATGACATTCTCGCGCGAAAGCTGTGAGTCCAGCAGCGCCACACCCTGCGCGCCGAGGGACGAGCGCAATTCGCTGGCGAACGAGAACAGGGTCGTGACGGCTTCCGTACTGGCCTGCGGCCCGGTCATGACGTTGTAGATCGGCCCGAATCCGATCGAACCATTGTCGCTGCCGTCGTTATCGGAATCCCAAAGATCGTAAAGCAGTGTGATGACCGATAGCTCGTTGAACCAACCCTGCACGCCGGCGCTGACAGTCTCGATATCGAAGCCAAAACCGCCCGAGGTGCCCGGAATCTGAGTGTCGCAATACATCGAATCACCAAGCGCCATCTTGGCAAAAGCCGTGCCCCAACCCTCGCTGAAGGCCAGACTGGCATCGAGACTTTCACCGAACGAATGCGTGCCGCCCGGCGATTCCGAGCGCGACAATACGTCTTCGAAGTAATGGCCCCATTCATGGAGAACGACCGTATCGTCGAATTCGTCGGTATCATAGGCGACGTCGCCGAGGATGAACATCATGCTGATGCCGGGGAAATAGGACGTTGTCGACACTTGACCCGCGGTCAGATCGAAATTATTCGTCGCACCCGTATTGTTGACGCTCCAGAATACGTCGAGCGCCGGGAAGCTCGCGTTCGGATCGACGCCGCGCACGAACTGCATACCGGTGTAGATCGCATCGAGAATCGCGAACGGCGCCGCCGAGCGAGGTGCCGTGTAACTACTGCCGCCCCACCCGGTTGTCGCGGTCAGGTTGCGGGTGGCGTCAATTATTCCGGTATTGAAATTACTACCGTCGAGAACGTAAAGCGCGCGCGTCGTAAGCGCGGGAGGCGCAGGATTATCGAGGTCGCTCGCGCCGGCGATATAATTGTCGCGTACATCGACATCCCAGCCAGCCGAACCGCCGTCTTTGAGTTCGGCGCGTACACGCAGTCGCACCGACGTATTTCGCGGCACATTGTTGA
>JAOTVR010000095.1 GCA_029863305.1 Gammaproteobacteria bacterium
AGGCTCGCCACGAGCGCGTGGATCTGTCGCAGTACGCACTCGTGACGGCGAAGTGGCTGACTCTGTTGTGGATCCTGCTGATCGGGACGTTATGGCTGCCGTTGCGACAGGTCAGGTTTGCCAGTGGGGCTGCGAACGATGATTGACGTGCTTACTGCGCAACGGGCAGGAATCGGCAGGCTTGCGGTATTGGTGCTGGCCTTCGCCACACTGGTCGCCGGGGCGCAGTCGCTGCTGTTCTTCAACGAGTTCGTGCCGCGCGTTACGCGCGCGAACGCGCAACTATTCGATCTGATGGTGGAGAATTCGCAGCGCACGCTGTACAGGCGCATTGCTGCGCAGATTGACACGCTGCGCGATTCCGTGCCGGAAGCCAACCCCGGCGAGAGGACACTCGCCGATGCATGGGACGATTTTCAGAATCACTTCAGCGCGGCACCGCAGGAGGCGATCGGCACGCTGATCGGGGAGCTGCCCGATCTCACCGCCACGATCGGCGGGGACGCAGGACAAGTCGGCCTGCTGGCGGCAAATCTCGAGCGCTTGCAGGCTATGTATGCGGATTCGTACAAGGACCTGCTCGCGGACTTGAGACGGCCGGCCGCCTATCTCTGGCCGACCGCAGCATCGATCGCCAGGCGCTCGGGTTACCTGCAGGCGGTAACATTGAATCGTGCGCTATACCTCGCGCAAACCGGCGACATCGGGACAGCGCGTGTAATTCTGGCAGGGCTCAGCGCGTCGAGTGACGACCCCGAAGTGCTCGGTACGATCTATTACACATTGGGGCGGCTGCAGTTAGAACTGTTTCTCGCCTCGCCCGAAGCAGAGTATTTCACGCAGGCCGTTCAATACCTGGGCCGCAGCCTGGCAGCCAATCCGGATATGCAGCTGGCCGGACATTTGCTCGACTACCTGCTGTCGCTGAGCCAGGCGGCGACCGCACCGCAATCGGCCGAGGGGCGTCCCGAGACGCCGTCCGAGGGTGAGGGCGCAGCGGTCTCCGCGGAAAAACGCGTGTTCTAGGGGGGCAGGGATCGTGTATACCGCTGCAGTGTATCTGGTCGGGCTCCTGCTCGTGACTTACTGGCTTCGGCTTCGTGTCTGGAAAGAACCGTCTTTCTCACCGATCACGTTCCCGATGCTACTGCTGATGCTCGTGCTGCTCGTTGTCCAGCAGCGCAGTGCAGATGACTTCACGGGGCCGCAGGGTCCCGTCCTGCTCGCGATCGCCGCCGACGTGTCACTGAGTATGGGAACGATTCCGGACCCCGCAACCAACAGCGACATCGGCACCCGCCTCGCGAGAGCGCAACGCGTGATGCTGCCGCTGTTGACGCAACTGAGCGCGACGGCGCGATCGACGATGATCAGCGTGACGGCGTTCACGTCGAAGTCGGAGACATTACTTGCCTGGGACGACGACCTGTCACTGGCCAGGGAGATCATAGAGTATGTACTGACCACGGGTCTGCTGACCGAAGCAGGTTCCGATGTCGGCATCGCGCTGACCGGTGTTGTGCCGCTGTTCGAGAGTCTCCCCCATGCATTTCGCGATCCTGAGCGCGCGAAGTTCCTGATCCTGGTGTCGGACGGGGAGCAGACCATGACGCGAGCCGGCAACGTCGCGATGCTCGGGAATCTGCGCGAACTCGGCGTGCAGGTGATTTCATTGCACGTGGGGCTCGAGGAAACACCCGAGGGCTTGCCCGTCTACGATGAGAACGATAGCTTCATGGGATTCGAAGAAGTCGACGGGCAAATATTTTCCGTCCCGGACGCGGAGCTCATGAGAACGATCGCGGGCGACGACCCGGCGCGGGGCCTCTTCGTTCGGGCCGAGAGTGCGGACGCCGTTACGAGCATCATGAACTTCATTGGCGTACAGGCGAATGGATCGACGACGAATACAATACATTTCGGTGCAATAATCGCCGTGTGGGCGCTGATTATTGTTACTTTGCTGCGGTATGGGTTTGAGGAGTAAACAGATGCGTACAAGACGCCCGTTTTTTTTCAGTTTGCTGGCCATGATTGCGATGCTGGGCAGCTTGCCGGACGGTGAGCTGCTTGCTCACGGTGGCGGTAACTGGACCGCTTTTACGATCGATGGCGTTGATGATAATGCGCGTGTCGAAGTGCTGAAAGTGCAGAGCCTTGTGTCCGAGGTCATTCGCGGCCGCGCGGACAGCGGCGACTGGCCGCTCGAAACATTCCGACCGGCGCGTGATGCGTTGCTCACGGTCAAGGAAGAGGTCGACGAGATTCTCGAGCACTACGCGATCGATGGCGTCAACCTGCAGCTTGCCTCGGATCTGAAAGCCGAGCCCAGGGCCGGGAGGACAGTCGCTGCGAGCCGGGCACTGGACGCGGGCATTGCATTACTGGACCGCGCTGCGTCGCTCGACAATTCCGACAGTTTCGTTAAAGAATTTTACGGTGGCGGCATGGCCGCCCGACTTTACGAACTCCTCGAGGCGCAGGTCGACCGGATGGACTTGTACGCGATTCTGTCGGCCGGGACGGAGTAATTGCGCACGGCAATTCATTACCTGCGTAACGGATTGTGCGTTATTCAATGTTCTGAGCGGTTTACGAGTCCGCACAGCGTCGCAGCGCGCACTTCGTTGCTTCATCTGCGCCTTTTCGATGTAATTGAGGTCAACTGGGTTTAATCAGAGTCGGGAGGAGTTTCATGACACATCGATGCCTCATCGCAACAACAGGAATACGACTTGCCGCTTTGCTCACGTTTCTTCTTGGCGGCAATGCCTGGGCACAGGCCTCCGTCGGAGACCTGCCGCCGGAAATTCTATTGTATGCGGATGTGGTGTATCTCAACGCCAAAATCGTAACGCTGGACGACCACGAACTGAATGCGGACCCAGGTACTATCGCCGAAGCCATGGCCGTGCGCGACGAGGTCATCATCGCGCTCGGTACAGACAGCGAGATGCTGGCAATGGCCGGACCCGACAGCAAGATAGTCGACCTCAAGGGCAAGACGGTCTTGCCCGGCATCGTCGAGAGCCACGTCCACCCGATGTCCGAATCGGAACGTTTCGCCCGCGAGCAGTACAACCTGCGCATGACGCCCGAGGGTTACGTGCTGCAGATGGATGTCGGGGCAACGCCTGATGACACGATGGCCAGAGTCGCTCGAGCGATGGACCTGCTCCTGGATCATGCGACGCCGACGCCCGACGAGTGGCTCAACATCGAATTGATGCACGCACCCGCGCTGGGCTTTGCGACACCTGCCTCGGTCTCGACGCTGATGAGCGCGCCGAAGCTGTCCGACGTCCGAATCACGCGGTCCGACATCTCCGAAATCGTGCCTAACTACCCGCTCGTATTATCGAGCGCAACCGGAATCATGGATGCGCCGGAGAAGAACATCTGGTTCCACGTGACGGCAGGGCCCAACGGCCGGCCGATTGCCAGGGAAGTTGTTGCTCTGGACAGGAGTTTCGATCAATGAAAACAGTCTACTCGAGATTATTTGCGACCATCGTCGTCGCGGCAGGCGTTCTTGCGATCGGATCGACGGCGATGGCCAGCCACCGGGTCATGCTGTTCAATGAAAAAGCGATGGAGAAAATCCTCGACGTCTGGCCGGACTTCGTCGTTTCGGTCAACAATCAGGCCCGCGGTGTCGATGATCCGGGCGGCCGCGGCATTATTCTGCAGAGCCCGCTGCGCGCCCATCTGAACCAGCTGTTGCGTGAGCAGCCGACACCGGAACAGTACGGCTTCGGATTCACCCAGCTCGTACAGGATTATTACCACCGCGCAGGAATGACAACCTTCGGGTCGCGTTTGAATACGAACGAACAGGTGACCGCTTACAACTATATGTTGCGGCGCGATGGACGGTTGCCCATTCGCTTTGCTTACAGCTTCGATCTTGCACGCCAGCCTATGGCGACCGTGTCGGCCGCCGCACTTTACGAGTCCATCGGCTCGTTGTGGCAGACGATCGATTCGAATCCGTGGCTCTGGATGCACGGCATGTCCAGCGAGGGCGACTGGGACGCGCCGAATCGGGGCTGCCAGGGCGAAGACCTGCCGGTCAAGCCGGGCGTCAACGAGCGCGAGGTCAAGGAGATTCTCGAAATATGCCCTGACTTCAACTCAGCGACGGTGCAGGCGCTGATGCGAGGTCTGCGTTCCGGATGGCGATTCGCCGGTGTGCACGGTGTCGGCAGCAAGGCCCTCAGGATATTCGTCGACAAACTCGAGGAACAGATGTCCAGGAACCCGGGATTGCTGACCATGGACTACGTGCTGGGCATGCGCAACGGATTCGCGCATGGCACGCTGACCGGCGCTCTGCCCGACGTCGTGGCCGACCTGGTCAAGTACAACCTGTACTTGCCGATCAACCTGCGGCGCGCCCTCGCGATCGAACCGACCAATATCGAACAGCATTACGGCGAACCCGGCTATGCGTTTCTTGGCCCCGTCAGGACTTTGATCGATCAGGGCGTTAACGTCGTCGGCGAGGCAGAAATCGTACTGCCGAATCCGCGCACGTACATCGGCTTGCTGGACATCTACGTCAATCGCGAGATCGGCGACGACGGACAGGTGCCTGCTGCCGCGGGTGAAGGCACCGTTTATGGACCCGACGAGGCCGTTGATCGCGTCGTTGCGCTCAAGCTGTTCACGCGCAAATCAGCCGAGTTCCTTTATGCCGAGTCGAAGGTCGGCAGCCTCGAGCCCGGCAAGTTCGCCGATTTCATCGTTGTCGAAAACGACTACCTGTCGGGTCCGGATTCAGAGATCAAGAACAACAAAGTAATCATGACCGTACTTGCGGGCGAAACTGTCTATCAGGATGACGACTACGCGCCCGAGGTACGCCAGACCCGACTGAGCGCGGACTCTCGCTGACGACGCTGATGCGGATGATCAGGCACGCTCGGTTTGCGATCGCCTTCGGTGCTTTGCTGTGCACGCCGGCACTGCCGCTGCAGGCGTTTGCCGGCGGCGGCTCATCGGTCGTCATCGAACTCGGTGACACGAAGGTGACGCGATCCGAGGTTGACGACCGATTCCGGATCGCAGTGCGGCTCCTGGCGCGTCGGCAGGGAATATCTCTGGCCGATCAGGATCCGTCCGTGATCGCGCAATTGCGGGAGCAGTATCTCGATAAATATGCGACCGAGCTCGTGATGCTGAAGGAAGCAGAACACCGGCAGCTCGAGGTCTCCAGGGAACAGGTCGATAAATCGCTCGCCGAAGTATTCGCGAGCGAGAGCGACGAGGGCGCATTCCTCGCCGATACTGAATTGGGCGAGTCAGCGCCCGTTCTGCTGAGACAGGTTCTGCGCGATGAGAAGACGATCGAGTTTTTGACCGAAGTGATGCTGAAAGAAATTAGGATTCCGCCCGGAGACGTCATTACGCTGCACCACGACGTGAAAGACCGGTTGGCGACGCCGGAGGAGGTTTGCGTCCGGCATATCCAGTCGGAATCCGTGGACGCGGCCAACGATGTACTCGCAGAACTCGAGCGCGGTGCCGATTTCGCCGAGCTTGCGCGGCTGCGCAGTTCTGATGCGGCGTCAGCCGAAAATGGCGGCGATCTCGGCTGCTTCGAACGCAGCCACTCGGCGGCGCGGTCCGAATTCGAAAAAATCGCGTTTGCGGCCGAGCAAGGTCGACTTGCTGGTCCGGTCGAATCCCGTTTCGGGCATCACGTGCTCATCGTGTACGAGCACAGGATGCCCAGAGCGCCGACGCTCAACGAGGCCTACGCACAGATCGAGCGTGACCTCGCGCTGGAGCAGCTTCCGCAGCGGCTGCAGGCGCTCGTCAGCAATAGCGGCATCAGCGTATACCCGGAAAAATTCCGGGTCTCCGCCAACTGATCAGGAGTCCCACCATGAAAATCCGAACCAGTCTGATCCCCGTGGTCGTCACATTTCTGTCGACGGTTCTTAGTTGGCCGCCTGCAGCCAGCGGCCAGGAGGCTTTCCCGGACGCGCCGGGTCGGGACACGTTGATTCTTGCGTGCACGCAGTGCCACTCGATGGGGAAGATGATCTCCGCTGAGCTCTCTGCCGACGACTGGGAGTTCATGGTGTACGACATGATCGCCAGAGGCGCGCCTGTACACCAGGAAGACATCGAGGACCTGACGCGATACCTGCAGGACAACTTCGCGACAGATAAACAATAAACTCCAGGACGAACATCATGCGTAATCTAGTCAATGATCTGATGAGTGGAAGTCTCTCGAGGCGCGGCTTTCTTGCCGGGATGGCGGCAGCAAGCTTTGCGCCATCGGCTGCGCGCTCCGCACTTGCCGCGATCGAGCCGCTGGTGCCGGGGACGCCGTTACCCGAGGGTTTCACGCGCTCCGTTACGGGAACCGGCGCGGATATACTGGTCAAGCAATTAATCGAGGCCGGTGCCGAATACCTGTTCGTTTCGAATGGATCCGGCGTGGGACCGATTTGCGATTCGCTCGTCGACCATCCACAGCTGCAGCTGATTCAGGCGACGCAGGAAGGCCAGACCGTGTCAATCGCCGACGGCTATGCGAAGGCGTCGGGGAAAACCGGCTTTGGCATGTTCAGTCGTGTTGGCTTGCCCCATTCGAGCTCGAACATGTACAACTCGATGAAGGACCGAACGCCTCTGGTGCTGTTCAGCGACCATGCCGAAACCGATCGTGAAGGTACGGACAGCCACGAGGATGTCGACGACTGGCTCAACGCGGTCGCGCCGTACACGAAGTGGCGCTGGACGGCGCGGCAGCCAGAGCGCATTGCTGAATGGGTCCGCAAGGCCTACAAGATATCCGGCGTGCTCCCTGGCGGCCCAACGCACGTGCGTATACCGCGTAACGTGCTTTACCAGGCTAATGTCACGAGCGAGATCTACTCTCGCGAAGCGTTACACATCTCGATGGACCTGCAACCCGATGCGCGCGAAGTCGAACGCGCCGCGAAGTACCTGCTCGAAGCCAGTTCACCGTTGCTGTACGTCGGACCCGAAGTCAGTCAGATGAATGCGCGACCGGCGCTGGTCGAGCTCGCCGAGCTGCTCGCGATTCCCGTGATGCAACACCGCAGTTTTCATGCTGATTTTCCAAACTTTCATCCGCTATACCTCGGTGAGCTTCCGGCTCTGCGCAGCTATCTGAGCGTGTATCCCAAGCCGATTGATTGCTTCGTCAATTTCGGCGCCCGTTTTCCGGTTCGCGACAAGTCTCTGGTCAGCGGATTGCCTGTCATACACGCCAGTGCCGAGCCGACGGCGATCGGTCGCAATACGCCGCTGGCCAGCGCGCTGCTGGGCAGGCTCGATCTGACGGCAGCGGCGCTGGTCGAGGCGATTCGCAGCATGGCGACTGCAGCGCAGCTGAAATCGCGCACAGAGGAACGCAGATCCCGTTGCGCGGCGCATACCGGTGCCGTTCGCAAAGCTCGAGCGGAGGCGGGCCGCAACAGTAAGGGGTCGCCGGTCCCCTGGCCAAGGCTCATGTACGAACTCACGCAGCAAATGGAAAAAGATGCGATCGTCGTCGAGGAACTTGGCACCGAGCAAAAAGTGCTCAGCTACTTTCCTTTCGGCGATGGTCAAATGAGCAAGATCGGTCGCACGGAAGGCCGCGCGCTCGGCTGGGGCGTGGGCGCATCCGCGGGTGTCAAGCTGGCACAGCCCAACCGTCAGGTCGTGTCGCTGCAAGGCGATGGAGGATTCCTTTTCGGCCAGACCGACTCGCTCTGGACCATGTCGCGTTACGACATTCCGGTAATGACCGTCGTCACCAATAACGGTTGTTATGAGGAAACGCGCTGGCAGATGATGAACCGCGCAGGACGCGCGGCCAAGGCGGGTCGCGACTATATGTCGCGTCTTGGTGATCCCGACGTCGATTTCACGAAGCTCGCCGCAGCGTACGACATTCCGGGCGCCATCGTTGCCAATACCGACGAACTGCGTCCGGCCATCAAGCGCGGCTTGCAGACACTCAGAGAGGGCAGGCCGTTCATGCTCGACGTGCGAACGCGCACTCTCGGTCCCGGGGCCGACCTGACCTGGTATCCGGATTTTTCCGTCGCAAAGCAACGAACGCGAAAGGTCTGAACGGTGTCGTTTTTTGATCGATTACAAATGTCATCAATCTACAGGCGGTCGTAATCGAGCAATCGTTTCGCGAGTAATTAATTCTTTTAACTTCAATGCAGTATTGGTGATCCGAGCGATTTGTTTTGCAAAAAAAATTGGAGTATTTTTAACGCTTACGGCAACGCACGAAATGCGCCACTGCAGATGAGTCTACGTTGCCATCATGCGCAAAGTTGGTAATAACAGTCGGGCGGCAGACTCGACGTGTATAACAACACACAACGCATGCTTCACGGGGGGGAACCGCATGGCCGCAGTCACTAAATCCGTATCGACCATTCTTTTGGGTACGTTTATCGTGTTCGCCGGATACAGTCCCGCGATGGCACAGTCTGATGGCGACAGACGGGCGCTCGACGAAATCACCGTAACCGCGCAACGGCGCGAGCAGTCGCTGCAGGAAGTACCTGTATCTATCGAAACCGTCTCGGGATTGGAGATTCAACAGCAGGGGTTTCGTGATCTCAATGAGCTGGCGAATTTTTCGCCGTCGATCTACATCGACGATTCGGACTTCCTGAGCCAGGATCGCTCGATTCGCGGTTTCGGCACGTCCGGCAACGCGCTGACACTCGACCAGGCTGTGCCGATCTTTGTCGACGGCATGCATTTCGGGCGACCCGCCCAGGTCAAACTCGCATTCCTTGACCCGGCCCGGGTCGAAGTCCTGAAGGGCCCGCAGCCCGTGTTTTTTGGTATGAACGCAACGGCCGGCGCATTCAATATCATCAGTGCCGGACCGACTCCCGAATGGGAAGGATACTTTGATAGCGAGTTCGGCAATAATTCGACCTCGGTCATCAATGCGGCAATAGGCGGTCCGTTGAGTGATACCGTCGGTATCCGCCTGGCGGGCAAATACGAGAGCGCCGGTGGCTTTATCGAAGACTTTGTCACCGGTGACGACCTGGGTGGCTATGAGAATTTTGGCGCGCGGGTCATTCTGGAGCTCAAACCGCGCGACAATCTTGAAGTGACCTTCAAGGCGGAGTACGCCGAAATCGACAAGGACCCGGAAGCGACTGTGCTGTGCCTTACGGACGGCTCGCTGATCTATCGGCGGAACCGGGACGGTAACACGATTCAGGAAGGCCTGGACTGGCTGGCATCAGGCGGACAAGGTAATGAGCGATCCATGTGGGCGCCGCCACCACAGGGCGTAGGCTGGTCGCAGGCGCACAAACCACTGCCGACGAATTGTGCCAAGGACCTCGGGGATACCGGAATCAGCAACGGTGGACCGTTTTGGGCGCCGCCGGCCAATATCCGCGAGGAAAATTCCGATTTCGGTGCACTGGATGCACGCGCAGCGGTAGACGAATGGGTCAAACGCGTTGGGATTAGTAACGGTCTCAATGATACGAACGAGACCATCGACTCGACGAACGGCTATGTCAACGTCGCCTACGAGTTGGGCAATGGCATCCAGGTGAACTGGCAGACGGGATTCAGCAAGATGGACCGCGCCGCTTCGCGTGACAACAGCAACACGCCGTTCCTGCTGAACTACCAGAATCGGGGAGAGGATTTTTCTCAGTACAGCAGCGAGCTCCGATTCACATCGGGGCCGGGTACGATCGAGTGGATGGCAGGCTATACCTGGCAGAAAACCGACCTCGATTTCATCAACAACAGCCCGCGTCCTGCGATTCGTCGGGGCTTTCGCTACAATAGCGGCCGCGAGGATGTGGAATGGAACACGGTATTCGCCACGGTGACGTTCAACTTCATGGACGACAGGGCTTCTATCGACATCGGCGGGCGCTACACCGACATCGATAAGGTCGGTGCTATCAGCGGGCTGGCCGGGCAGTGGATTTTCGATGTTCGGCCCTGCGACCCGGAGGGTGCCGACCCGCTGAACCCTGCCAATCCGGATCCCACCACTTGCGCACTGCATGAGGACGCGCTGCAGATAACGCCGGCCGAGGCAGAATTCCTGTTGCCCGGCGCGGATACGTCGAATCTATGGATCCTGCCGTGGCGCGCATCACGCGATACGCCGCTTTCGTGGCTTGGGGGCCGTGCTTCCGCGGTCGGTCTGACGGCTGTTGCAGATCTGGAAGGCGACGGACCCTACGGCCCGGGTATGGGCGGGGACTTCGACGACCAGGTATTCAATCCGCAGGTTACGCTGCGCTTCCGGCCGAACGAGAATCACTCGCTGTTTCTCCGCTATGCCGAATCTTTCAAGGCCGGCGGTTTTGACACCGGCGTGACATCGATCAACGAGGCTTGCACGAGCCCGCTTCCGGAGATTTGCCCCACGCCCTACGAGAATTTCCGCTTCGAGGGCGAGTCGGCCACGTCCATCGAACTGGGCTCGAAAGGCTCGCTGTGGGATAGTCGCGCACGCTACGACGTAACCGTGTTCGAGACCACATTCGAGGACTTGCAGATTTCGGTTGCTACGGGTATCGCTGACAGTCCCTTCCTCAACGTCAATGCCGGTGAGCAGCGCGTCCGTGGCATCGAATTCGGCCTCACGGCGGCAGTGAGCGACAGTGTGACGCTCGACTTCGCCGGCGCGCTGATGGATGGCGAATTTACGAAATTCCCGAACGCGGGCTGCACAGAGGTTGAACTGGCAGCCGCCGACACCGGACCGTGCATCAGCGAGCAGGAGTCGATGGACATGGTCGGCTCGGACGATCTCGAAGGCACGATCGACCGCAGCGGCTTCCCGGCGCCAAAGACGCCGGACTGGAAATTTGTTCTCGGTCTCAATTATGAGGTGCCGGTGATGGACGACTTCGTGTTCAACGTCAACGCGCAGGGCTACATGTCCGACGGCTTCATTACGGATATCACCGGCTTTAGTGAAATCGTCAAGATGAACAAGCACGAGGATCTCAACGTGATCCTGGGCTTTGGTCCCCAGGACGGCGCGTGGCAGGTGGCCGTGTTCGGGCGAAACCTTCTCGAGGCCAAGGAGGAATACAATCCCCAATTTGACCTCGTGGATAACGGCATTGCCGGAGATGAGGGAACCGATGGGGGCGTGCAGATGTCGCGTTCGAACTACCGCTCCTACGGTCTGAAATTCCGCTACAACTTCGAATAGAGCCAGGCTTGTTCAGAGATCTCAGCCATATCGGAGCGCACCTTGTCGGTGCGCTCTTTTGCTTCCGGGCGCCGCAAGACATGCGGAAATCCGGGCCGATTCATTCTCGCAAAAAAACGATTGCCGGCTTGGCAATGTTGATCAGTGTCGTGTTTGCGGATTCATTGGCATCCGATCCCGAACGATCGACTACGCTGCGTGAGGTAACGGCCGGCGGTATCGGGCGCACGATCGGCACCGTGCGGTTCGAGGATAGCGAGTACGGACTTCTGCTTGTACCCGATCTGCACGGCCTCGAACCCGGACCGCACGCAGCGCATATCCATGAGAATCCGGACTGCGGGGCCGACGCAAATGGCACGCCGGCCGCCGCGGCCGGCGATCACTTCGATCCTGAGGGCAGCGGCGTGCATGCGGGTCCATACGCGGACGGCCATCTGGGCGATCTGCCGAATCTGGTCGTCGAAGCGGATCGCACCGCACGGATTACGGTGCTTGCGCCACGGCTCACCGCTGCGGACGTCAAAGGGCATGCGCTAATGATTCACGCTGGCGCAGACCGCTACGATGCGCACGCCGGGCATCGGCACGGCAAGGGTGGACCGCGCATGTACTGCGGTGTCATTCTCTGAATGTGCGATCGGCGGCGGCGATGCCTCGCTGGCTCAGTTTCTCTCTATCGCCGGTCAGGGCTCCCCGTGCGCGTCTAGCGTTGGCGCTCCTGGGTCTGTTTGGGACCGGCGCATGGACTGCCGCACAAGAGTCGCAGCCGGCCGGTAACGAAGACCGGGTCGTCAGCTACCCACCCGTGTTCTTCGACCGCTATCAGCCGAACACTGCGTTCGACATGGTGAGCCAGGTCCCGGGATTTCAGCTCGATGACGGCAATGACCAGCGCGGTTTCGGCGGCGCTGTTGGCAACGTCCTGATCAATGACCGTTACCCGAGCTCGAAGCAGGATACGCCTTCACAGATTTTGCAGCGTATACCGGTTACGCAGGTCGAACGCATCGAGCTGATTCGGGGCCAGGTCCGTGATATCGACCTGCTCGGCAGACCGGTCGTCCTCAACCTCCTGCTCGTGGAGAACTCCGCGGCTGCTACTCGCTGGGAGCTGTCGCTGCGAAAGAACTTTCAGATGTCGCCGCTCGCGCCCAGTGGCAGCATATCGGTGTCCGATCGCTGGCGCAGCATGACGTACAACGTCGGGGTCGAAGGCCGCCGCGCCTCTTTCGGCAATCCGGGAACCCGTGACGTACTGGACGCAAGTGGTGCGAGGGTCGAACAGCGCCTGGAGGACCACGAGGGATCGGGTTTCAATGCGAACAGTTACGTTACGGCGGCCATCGATATCGGCCGGACGTCGCTGCAAATCAACGCAACGCTCGGACTCGAAGAGCGTAAGGAGGTTCTGCAGACAATCAATGTGCCGGAGGCGCCCGGTGGCCTGCCGACGAATGATCACCTTGTCGACGAGCGTTACAACCGGCAAATCGAGATTGGCATCAACGCGGAGCGCCGCCTCAGCGAAGATCTGGTCGGCACCGCGATCCTGCTGCACCATGAGTTGCATCAGGAGCCCTCGTCGTCGCAACGTCGCTTCGATTCGGCGGGCGACCAATACCTTTTCAGGCTGGCCGAGACCGAAGCCGAAACGACTGAGACCATCGCACGCACGGAGTTCGTCTGGTCAAAATTCACCAATCATGTGCTGCAGGTGAATGTCGAGGGTGCGAGAAACATCCTGAACAGCGCGCTCGAGCAGGTCGTTGATACGGGATCGGGTCCGGAGCTGGTGCCTGTGCCCGGCGCGAATTCGCGCGTTGAAGAGCTGCGCGGTGATATCCTCGTAATTGACACATGGTCTCTCGGCAAGTACGAATTCGATTACGGCATCGGCGCCGAATCGTCGACCATCTCGCAAAGTGGTGATGCCGATCAGAAACGCCGATTTTCATTCGTCAAACCGCAGGCGGCGGTGACATATGCATCCTCACCGGAGCAACGCATCCGACTGCGCCTCGCACGGGAAGTCGCGCAACTCGATTTCAGGGATTTCGTCAGCGCTACCCGGTTCGAGGACAACGACCTCGCACTGGGTAATCCGGACCTGCGACCCGAGTCCACGTGGATTGCGGAGGTAAGCAGTGAGTGGCGCTGGGGCGACCTGAGCGTGCTTAGAGCGAAAGTTTTTCATCACTGGATCTCTGACGTTCAGGACTTGCTGCCTCTGGACGACGCCTTCGAGGTGCCTGGCAATATCGGAGACGGGCGCCGCTGGGGGCTGGAGATTGAAGCGACCGTGCCGCTCAATTGGTTGGGCCTAAGCGCCGCGCGGCTCGACATCCGGGGCAGGCTGCAGGACTCGACGGTGGAGGATCCCGTTACGGGCCGGATGCGGGTGTTGTCCGCCGCGGGAGGGCACAAGGGCGATGTGGACTTTCGGGATGAAAACCGCTACGGCCTGCAACTCGACTTCCGCCAGGACCTTGATACGTCCAGGGTATCCTGGGGCTGGAACCTGGCGATCCGGGCCGAGCGCCCCTTGCATAAAGTGAACGAACTCGATGTCTACGACGAAGGTGCCAACGTCGATGCATTTATCGAGACGACGCGGTGGTTGGGCCTGAAAGTGCGCCTCACCGGCGTCAATCTGCTGGACATTGTCGATTCCCGTGACCGGACGCTGTACGGCGGTGCGCGCGAGCTCTCGCCTGTGGTTTCCCGCGAGCATCGCCGGCTGACTAACGGCAGGCGATTGTTGCTGACGCTGAGCGGCACTTTCTGATGTATGCAGCAACAGATCAGGTCGGGCCTGCGGCCGCCGTACTGCCAGGAGGAACATCGATGTGAGCAATCTGACTTTATCCATCGCCATGGGCGACTACGATCGCACGCGCCCCATAGTCGATGGCCGTGCGAAGATCGATGGCGTGAATCCGGTTTGCATGCTCTTGTCGCCCGAAGAGATGTTCTTTCGAGCCTTTCGCCACGAAGACTTCGATGTCTCCGAACTTTCGATTTCGAGTTACTGTGTCAGCGTCGCGCGCGGCAAGCCGCACTACATCGCGGTGCCCGTCTTCCTGTCCAGGGCCTTTCGCCATACGTCGATTTATGTTCGCACCGACCGCGGCATCGAAAAACCGGAGGATCTCAGGGGCCGCAAGATCGGCATTGCCGAATATCAGCTTAGCGCCAATGTCTGGGTGCGGGGAATCCTCGAACAGGATTACGGCGTCAAGCCGTCAGAGATCCTCTGGGTGCGGGGCGGCATGGATACGCCGGGGCGGCCGGAAAAGATCAAACTTGACTTGCCTGCCGACATTCAGATCGAAG
>JAOTVR010000096.1 GCA_029863305.1 Gammaproteobacteria bacterium
ACCTCTCAACTGCGCTGCGTCAAACCAGCACCGGCTTCTTGTTCAGCTGGATATTCTACCTGCCGCTGTTTCTGATCGGCTTCCCGCTCGAGGTAGTGATAACCGTCAACGCCGTCAGCCTGATTTATCAGTTCTGGGTGCACACCCAGGTAGTGCGCCGGATGGGCTGGCTCGATTACATACTGGTTACACCGTCGAATCATCGGGTGCACCACGCCCAGAACGAGCGCTATATCGACAAGAACTATGGCGGCATCCTGATACTCTGGGATCGGCTGTTCGGAACTTTCGCTGACGAGCGCGAGGATGATCCCGTGGTGTTCGGCGTGCGCAAGCCGCTGCAGAATTGGAATCCATTCTGGGCGAACCTGCAGGTCTACGATTATTTGTGGTTCGACTCGGTCAGGACCCAGCGCTGGCGGGACAAGCTCGGCGTCTGGTTCCGACGCACAGGTTGGCGACCGGCGGATGTCGCCGCGGCCTACCCGAAGCGCAACGCCGACCCAGCGACATTCCGGAAATTCGATCCACCGGTGCCGCCGGCCGTGCGCAGCTATGTGCTTGCGCAGTTTGTTGTCGCCCTGATTCTCACGCTGTTGATCGCCGAGTGGTTCCCGCTTGTCGGTGTTCGCGGTGTGGCGATGCCCTGCCTGGCGCTGTGGGTACAGCTTTATGTACTTGGACTATTCAACGAGAACAGGCCGCAGGCATTTCGCCTGGAGATGCTCAGGCTCTTGCTCGTCGTTCCGGCCGGTATGGTCGGTTGGCTCGCCAACCAGGATTTGGCGCTGGCTGCCTGGCTGTACTGGACAGGGACGATGGGCTACGTGGCGCTGTCTCTGGCCGCTTTGGCGCTCACGAGAAAATCACTAATAAAACCTTTAATGATAGATGGTTATGATCAAAATGTAATGTAAGACATTAAATAGAGATTACGATGGCAGACGATTCCACGAGAACCAATATCCCATCGGGCGCGCCCTGGGAGTCCGTTGTTGGCTATTCGCGAGCGGTGCGCATGGGGCGCTTCATTGCCGTATCCGGATCGACGGCGGTCAGCGGTTCAGGCGACGCCTATTCGCAGGCGAAGCAGTGTATCGAGGTCATCCGACGGGCGCTGGACGAGGCCGGCGCCAGTCTGACGGACGTCGTGCGCACCCGCATGTACGTGACAGATATCGAACAATGGGCGGAGGTCGCCCGCGCGCATCGGGAAGCGTTTGGCGATGTGATGCCGGCAACGTCGATGGTCGAGGTGGCGCGTTTGATCGATCCGAAGATGCTCGTCGAAATTGAAGCCGACGCCATCGTTGCCGGGTAGACTATGCGCCGCGATTAAGCCCTCGACCGGAGTTACCATGCTGCGCCGCCGTTTTGTGCAACTGCTCGTCAACGGGCTTCCGTTTGCCGCCCTCGCAACGCGCTGGCGTCCTGGTATCGCGGCCAGCCCGTACGCATTCAGGCACGGCATTGCCAGCGGCGATCCGCTTGCGGACGGCTTCATCATCTGGACGCGAATCAGCGGTGCCAACGGTGAGTCGGTCGATGTCGACTGGCAGGTGGCGGCCGACGCCGGGATGCAGACGGTGTTGCAGTCCGGGCGGTTCGAGACCGACGCGCGTCGTGACTACACGGTCAAAGTCGATGTACGTGGCCTGCCGTCAGGTACGCCTTTTTGCTACCGGTTTGTCGTCGATGGCGTGCCGTCACCCGTTGGTTGCAGCCGAACCCTGCCTGTCGGCGAAATTTCGTCGGCCCGGTTCGCGGTGGTGTCCTGCGCCAGCTACCCGACGGGCTATTTTCACGTGTATCGGGAGATCGCCGAGCGCCGTGATCTCGATGCCGTGATCCATCTGGGCGACTACCTGTACGAGTACGGTATCGGCGAGTACGCAACGGAATATGCCGAGGAACTGGGCAGGATGCCCGAGCCATCGACCGAGACCATATCGCTGGCCGACTATCGTCTGAGACATGCGCAGTACAAAACCGACCCGGATCTGCAGGCATTGCATGCGCAGCACCCTCTCATCGCTGTCTGGGACGACCACGAGATCGCGAACGATTGCTGGCGCGGCGGTGGGGAAAACCACGATCGGGGCGAGGGCCGTTGGGCCAGGCGCCGCAATGCGGCGATCCAGGCCTACTTCGAATGGATGCCGATACGAGGAAAGGCACGCGGCAAGCGCACCGAGATCTTCCGGCAGTTTCGTTACGGAGACCTGCTGTCGCTGATCATGCTCGACACCCGCGTCCATGGCCGCGACAAGCAGCCGCAGATCTCGCCGGACATGCCAAACGATGAGATCTATCGCTTGTTGGCCGATCCCGGCCGGCGGCTGCTGGGCAGGCGACAGGAACGCTGGCTGCAGGAGGCCCTGGCACGCTCAGAGGGCACGGTCTGGCAGCTTGTCGGGCAGCAGGTACTGGTGTCTCCGGTACGCGCACCGGATCTGGAGCCGCTGCTGAATCCGGACGGCGAGTCGATCGTGTCGCGCGAGATTCTCGAGGAAAATATTGCAATGAGTAAGAACAACCCACCGTTATTGCTGGATACATGGGACGGATATGCGGCCGCACGTGAGAGCTTGCTGGCCGACCTCAAGGATCTGGCAAGCAATGCGGTCGTCATCAGCGGCGATCTGCACACCTCGATCGCCGCAGATCTGCATCTGCAGGGGGACGCTGAAGCGGCTGCCGTCGAATTCATGACCACATCGGTAACCTCGCCCGGATTCGCCGACTATCTGCCGGAACGTCACCCCGGCGCCGTGCGCGATGCCACGCTGCAATTGAACCCGAACCTGCGCTACATGGAGACGGACCGGCGCGGATGGCTCTGCCTGACGCTGACAACGTCGGAATGCACAGGGGAGTGGCATCTGCTCGACGACGTGCGATCGAGGACCTACACCAGTTCGATCGACCGGCGCCTGTCCGTCAGGGCCGGGCAGGTATCGAAGGGCCTCTATCCAGGCTGACCGAACCCAGGGGCCTTTGATGCGACGACTCCGACTATCGATAGCTGAAGCGCGACGAATCGGGCTGGCAGCGCAGGGATTCGATACGGAACGGCCGCAGGGCCGCACGGATTCGAGGCACTTCCGTCGTGTCATGGGATCGCTGCAGCTGTTGCAGCTCGACTATGTCAATGTCCTGATTCCCGCACACTTTCTGGTGCTGTGGTCGCGTCTGGGTGCATACAGCCGGGAAAGATTCGAGCGATTCGTTTACGGCGATGGCGAGTACACGGAGCAGTGGGCGCACGAGGCATCCATTGTGCCTGCAAGCAGTTGGCCGCTGCTCGCCTATCGCCGCGAGTCGTACCGCATGCACAAGAACAATCCGCTGCGAAAAATGCGTGGCCGGGACACCTATCTCGACAACGTGCTGCAACAGGTGCAGCGTGACGGTGCAATCACTGCAGGTGACCTGCCGCCCGCTCCGGGTCCGAAACGTAAGCCGGGAGACTGGCACCGGTCGATTCCGCGCTGGGCTCTCGAATATCACTTTGCGCGAGGATCGCTGGTCGTGCGAGCTCGGCTGCCCAGTTTTCAGCGCGTCTTTGACCTGCCTGAGCGTGTCTTGCCGCAGCGACATCTCGATCAATCCGTGCCGCCGCTGGACGCGAAGCGGCAACTGCTCGGCAGGGCGGCTGCCGCGTTGGGCGTGGCGACACTGCAGGACATTGCCGACTACTACCGAATGACGCCCCGAGATGCGGCGCCGCTACTCCGGGATCTGGTGGACGACGGAGCACTGTCTGAAGTCGAGGTAGAAGGGTGGCAGGAGAAGGCGTACCTGTCATCGCAAGCGCGCCTGCCCAGGACGATCAAAGGGGCGTCGTTATTGTCGCCGTTCGATCCGGTCGTCTGGTTTCGTCCACGCGCGGAACGATTGTTCGGTTTTCACTACCGAATCGAAATCTATGTACCTGCCGCCAACCGCAAGTGGGGGTACTATGTGCTGCCGTTTCGGGTCGGCGACAAAATCGTAGCGCGAGTCGATTTGAAGGCAGACCGACAGTCCGGGCAGTTGCTGCTGCTAAACGCCCACGAGGAAAATGGCATCGATAGCCGCGACTGCTGCCGGTATCTGGCGGACGAATTGCACGCGCTGAAAACCTGGCTTGGCCTGGATACGATCCGGGTGTCGCGCAAGAATGCATTTACACGCGGTATCGATGCCGCGGTCTAACAAATGGAGAGCAACGTGGCTGCGCCGACACTAATCGAGCTGTTAATCGAACCTGAAACCAGGGATCTTGGTGAATTCACTGTGCGACGCGCGCTGCCGCACAAGCGGCGTCAGCGTGTTGGTCCGTTCATTTTCTTCGATCACATGGGACCGGCCGAATTTCCGCCGGGCACCGGTGTCAACGTTCGCGCACACCCGCACATCGGCCTCGCAACCATCACCTACTTGTTCGCGGGCGAAATCCTGCATCGCGACAGCCTCGGATACGTACAGGCAATTCGCCCCGGCGAAATAAACTGGATGACGGCCGGCAAGGGCATTGTCCATTCCGAGAAAGTGTCGGAGGAGTTACTGGCAAGCGGCCAGCAGCTGCACGGACTGCAGACCTGGGTTGCGCTGCCGCTGGAACACGAAGAGACCGAGCCGCGATTTGAACACTACGCCGCTGATAGCATACCGTCTGTTAGCCGCGACGGCGTTGAAATTCGCGTTGTCATCGGCACAGCCTACGGAAAAAACTCGCCGGTAAGAACTGCGAGCGAGACGCTCTACGTCGAAGCAAAGCTGCAGGCGGGATCGAGCCTGCAGCTGCCAACGGCCGAAGAACTGGCTGTGTATGTTGTAGACGGGAGTATCGAGGTTGGCGGGCAATCCGTAACTGCCGGCGTGCTCGCTGTACTTGCCAATGGGGTCAGTGCCCGCATTGAGGCGCAGGGCGGCGCGCATGTCATGATTTGCGGCGGCGACACGCTCGAGGGCGATCGAATCATCTGGTGGAACTTTGTGAGCAGTACGCGCGAGCGGCTCGAGCAGGCAAAGCGTGATTGGCGCGACGGTCGCTTTGACGCAGTTCCGGGCGAGACCGATTTCATTCCATTACCCGACCGGTAATGCTCAACAAGCCAAATCGATTTGCGCATGCACAGCAGGGAACGGCGCCTGTTTGCTGTCGCATGGCAGTCGATTTGTGTATGTTTCTGGTTCACTGAACAGGGGTATGAGTCATGCATAAGTCCGTATCAATGCTGCTGGCCGCATTTATGTTGATGTCCTGCGGCGCAGAGCAGACTGAAACGCCCACGCCGGCTCCGGTTGTGCAGCAGCAACCTGCGCCTGAGCTGGATCCGGTCGATGGAATCGACTGGTTTGATGGCACGGTTGACGAGGCGTTTGCTGCGGCGAAAGAAGCGGGCAAACCCATCTTCCTTTACTGGGGCGCGGTCTGGTGTCCACCGTGTCATGCGATCAGCGCGACGGTCTTCAAGAGCCCGGAGTTCATCGAACGGTCGCAGTTATTTGTTCCTGTCTATCTGGATGGTGACAAAGAGCATGCGCAGGCCTACGGGGAGAAGTTCGGCGTTCGCGGTTATCCGACGATGATCGTGTTCGACGCCGATGGCGTGGAATTAACGCGCATTCCCGGCGGCATCGACATGCAGGCCTACGCCAATATTCTGGACCTGACGCTGAGCAACTCATCATCCGCAAGTGAACTGGTGACCTCGGTTATGGCAGGCGACACGGACCTGACGCCGGCCGACTGCACGCTGCTGGCCTACAATTCATGGGGGCAGGATACGACGATTCTTGCCGACTACGACGAAGGGCAGGCGTTCTTGCGCATGCGCGATGCATGTCCCTCCGATATGCGGATCGAAAGATCGATCCTGTTCTTTTCCTGGCTCGGCAAGGCCCTGAAGGCGGAAGACGACGAGGGCAACCCAGTGCCGTTGTCTGACGAGCAACGCGCAGAGACGCGGCAACAATTCGAGGCGCTGCTGGCGGACTCCGAACTCGTCAGAGCCAACATCTTCACCGTCTTGTTTTCAGGTGACGAAATCATCGCCGCAGTGATGCCGGGCGATGCCCCCGAGCGTGACGATCTCATTGCGCGGCACCACGCTGTGCTCAATGAATTAGCGGGTGACGAGTCCGTCTACAAGCGAGAGCGCATCTACACGCTGGCCGGAAAGATCGGTCTGGAACGAATTGACGATCCCGAGGCGGAGTTGTCGGCTGCGCTGCAGCAGGAAATTCGTGACATGACAGTCTGGGCAGACGAGTCGACACCGAGCGTTTACGAAAGGCAGCCGATTATCAATGCGCTTGCCAACGTACTTGACGAGGCCGGCATGGACGACGTGGCAAAACCGCTGTTACTGGCGGAACTCGAACGGTCCGGGCAACCCTATTATTTCATGCCGGGCATTGCGGACATTGAGCAACGTGCGGGCAACGAGGAGGCGGCGATCGAGTGGCTGCAAAAGGGATACGATTCGACGCGGGGCCCCGCGACCCGGTTTCAGTGGGGCTACTATTATTTGACCGGATTGCTGGAAATGGCGCCCGCGGACGTCGAACGTATTCACGCAACGACTATCGGCTTGCTGGCGGAGCTGCAGCAATCCGATGCATTTCATCAACGGCCCAAGGCGCAGCTGGGCTCTCTCGAGAAGCACCTGCTCGCCTGGGCTGACGACAGCGGTAATCAGGCGGCGCTACTGGAGATTCGCAAGTCGGTCCTCGACGTTTGCGGTCGCGTGCCGGCGGAGGATGCGGCGCGCGAAACCTGTGAGGCGTTCCTGGAGAGTGTTTGAGTGAAACCGGCTCTGTTCGCAGCGCTCGCCGCAACGTCACTCGTCGTTGCATGTGCGAGCAAGGAAGAACTCATCGCCAAGGGGGCCACGATACCGGCTGGAATCGATCTGTCCGGTCAGTGGCGGCTGCGTGAAGACAGTCAGGAATCAAACGCGCGTATCAGGGAGGCGGAAAGAGCGGCTGCCGGGGGTGACGCGGGCATAGTTGTGCCGCGTGAGGGTGGCACGAATATGTCCCGGCGGCGCGCATCCGACGGTACCCTGGTGCATGTATTTCTCGAAACAGGCAAGGCACTGAAGGTGACACAAACTGAATCGGGACTGTTCATCAGTTTCGACCGCTCGGTCGTCGAGGAGTACCGCTTCGGTGAGAAACGGCAAATCAGTGTCGGGCCAGTGGAAGCAGACCGGGTATCCGGATGGGAAGAGAATACCTACGTCATCGAAACGCTCGACGCGGATGGTGCGAAATTAATCGAGTCGTATCGGCTGCAGGACGATGGACGCAGCCTGGTTCGGACGATTCTGATCGTCGCGGATGGCCAGACCTCCCTTGATGTGCGGCAGGTATTCGACCGGGCCTGATCCTCGCGATGACGCTTAAGGTGTCGTTTCCGGGCGGTACTTCTTGAGCGCAGCCTGAAATTTCAGCTTTTCAAGGCGGTGTTGCTCGATGATGACCGGCAGATAGCCGAGTTCTTCGACGCACCACAGGGTGGTTATGCGTTTCGATCCTTCAGCCTGATGCTGGATTCCGACCGCTTCGAATTTGCCTGCTGGTACCTTGACGGTCTTGCGACCGATGTTGCGCACATGCACGCTACGAAGCCGGTCGATCTCGAACATCGTGTATTCTGCACTCGGTTCGCCGTTAAGCAAGTCGTACATCAACTCATACTGAATCGAGACTCGATCGTGGGCGAGGGTGTCCATCAGTGACACGATCGCCTCGCCATTGACTGTCCCGCGAGCCTCGTTGGCATCCCAGTCGAACTGAATCGTCGCGTTAGTCTTGTCGCGTGAAATGGTGTCTCGCGACGAATACAGTGTTGGTCGGATACCACCGTCAGCCGCTCGAAATTCGGATGTTTCGGCGATGGAACCGCGTGAAATCATGCGCGACATGCCGGTGGGCTTGACCCTGTGCGTCGCGATGTAGCCAGTTTCCGTTGCCCGGAGTTCGGTATTGAGTTCGCCGCCGAGCACGCTGATCTTGACGTTGTAGACGGCCGAGTGCGGCGTTAACGACGGCTCCGCGACTGCCGTTGTCGATATCAATGCCGCGACGAGCAGCACCAGGATATTGTGATTCTGGCCCAAAATTGTCCTCAGTGAGCTTTCAGCCTGTCCTCGCATTCTCGCATCAGGGACATGACTGCTTGCTGAACGTTCAGCCTGTGGGGCTCGATGTCGTCGAGGCGGGTCTCACGAGAGATTTCGTAGGGCTCTCCAATGCCCAGAACGACACGGCTGAACGGCTTTGGGATCATGAAATCGTCCCAGCGATCGAGATACCAGGCTTTTTCGGCGGCGCATGCCACCGGCACGATCGGCACGCCGCCGACACGGGCCATGACGATAACGCCGGTCTTGATCTCATACTTGGGGCCACGTGGGCCGTCCGCCGTTGTTACGATGGAGTAACCCCTCTTCATCATTGCGTGCTGGTCGCGCAACGCAAGAGCTCCGCTTTGATTCGCGGACCCCCGAATGACCTCGGCGCCATAGGCACGCGCGATGCGCTCAGGGACTTCACCGTCGACCGAGCCGGAGATCAGGAAGCACGCCTTGAATCCACGCTTTATCCACTGACGAACGAGTTCCGAGCACAGGACGTGATGCTGATGCCAGTACGCCGGCGCGCAGACGGCTTTGCCATTCAGAAACGGCTCAATATTCTGCTCGCCCAGAATCGCTTCATATCGATAGCTCATCGACAGCAGCCTGGTGATGGCCCGAAGCAGCGGCATTCCGAGGAAATAGTACAGGCGCCGCCCTCGCGTCATGCGTCGATCCGAGCGCGAACTGCGGCGTGAATCAATGGATTGATAATCTACAGGCTTGTTATCGCTCATGGTGTCTGCCGGCGCTCTAGCGAGCTGAGTTTGCAGTATCCGTTCAGCGTCGGTCAATGTAATATTGCGCCTGCTTTTCAAGCCAATACGCCATGCAACTCTACGACACGCTAATCGATCTGCTCGCTGCAGCACGCGGCCGAGATCGCCACATTCGATTTATCGACGGCGAACACGACGAGACCATCGTAACTTTCGCCGACCTTTGGGACCGGGCGAACGCGCTGCTGGCTGCGCTGCAGGCGCGCGGGATGCAGCCCGGCGACGAGCTGGTCATTTTCAGCAGATCGAACGAGAATTTCGTCGTGGCATTCTGGGCGGCGATCCTTGGCGGAATCGTGCCTGTTCCAGTCGCCGTCGGCATCAGCGACGAGCACCGGCACAAGCTCTTTCGCATTCTGACGCAGCTGCACCGAGCCACACTGCTTACCGAACCGGACTTGCTCGAACGCCTGCTCGAATTTGCCGAGGAGCATGATCTGGCGGACATTACCGCAATCCTGCAGTCCAGCAGCGCTTTGATCGGCGATGCAGGTCCTGGTGCCAGCAGCAGGCTGTTTTCCGCGACGCCTGACGACATTGCATTTATCCAGTACTCGTCGGGCTCGACGAGTGATCCCAAGGGCGTGTGCCTGACTCATCGAAATCTGTGTACGAATATTCGCGCGATCATTGAGGGCGCAAACTGGACGGAGGACGATACGAGTCTGAGCTGGATGCCACTGACTCACGACATGGGGCTGATCGGATACCATCTCAGTGTCCTGGCGGCCGGCATGAATCACGCCGTGATGGACACCAACGCGTTCGTTCGCCGGCCGCTACTGTGGATGATCAAGGCGGCGGAGCTCAGGGCAACGCAATTGTGTTCGCCGAATTTCGGCTACAAGCACTTCCTGAAGTTGTTTGAACGCAAGGGACTGCCGGATCTGGACCTTTCCAGCGTCAAACTGGTATTGAACGGCGCGGAGCCGATTTCCTACTCCCTGTGTGAAGAATTCCTCGATGCACTTGCGCCGTATGGGCTGCAGAGAACCACCATGTTTGCCGTGTACGGCCTCGCGGAAGCAACCGTTGGGGTATCCATGCCCCGCATTGGCGAGGAGATCTCGAGAATCATCGTGCATCGCCATTCCCTGCGAATCGGTGAGCCGTATGAGCCTGCCGCGCTTGGTGATGACGACGCGGTCAGTTTCGTCAAGGTAGGCCGGGCACTTCGGGACGTCCGGATCCGCATAAGCGATGATGCGGACAAGGTCCTCGACGACGGCAGGGTAGGCAACATTCAGCTGCAGGGCGACAGCGTGACCGAAAGAATCTACGGCGATGAAGCGGCGACCGCGGGACTTTTTACCGAGGATGGCTGGCTGCGGACCGGTGATTGCGGCGTCTTCGTCGATGGCGAACTCGTTATCACGGGGCGCTCGAAAGACATCATCATAGTGAACGGTCAAAACTATTACCCACACGATATCGAGGAGCTTGCTGCCGAAGTCGAGGGCCTGGATCTGGGCAAGGTCGTTGTGGGCGGCACGAAGTCACAGGCGAGCAGGACCGAGGAGCTGCTTGTTTTCGCGTTATTTCGACGTGATCTGGATACATTCAGGATATTGGCCGAAAAGCTGCGGGTGAAGATCGGCGAGCAGACCGGTCTCGAAGTCGACCACGTTATTCCCGTGCAGCGAATACCGAAGACAACCAGCGGAAAGGTACAGCGTGCAGCCCTGTTGAACGCCTATCTGGACGGCGAGTTCGACGACGTTCTTGCGAAAATGGCCCCGTCCGACTCATTTGAAGCAACCGATGACGATCCGCTCGTGGCTGAGCTGGAGCGGATTTGCCACGAGTATTCGAAGGAGCGCACGATAAGGCCCGACGACAATTTGTTCGAAGTCGGTGTAAGCTCTCTGACTCTGACAGAAATCGTGCTCGCCGTTGACGAACGCTATCCCGGCAAACTCGACATCAGCGACGTATTCGACTATCCCACGTTGCGTGAAATAGCCGCTTTCCTGCAGCGATAACACCAAGAGCGAATTCCAGCCATGAGCTATTCCCGCATCACCGGCACCGGCAGTTATCTGCCTGAAAGGGTCGTGACCAACAAGGACCTCGAGAAGACGATGGATACGTCGGACGAGTGGATACGCGAACGCACGGGCATCCGCCGGCGGCACATAGCTGCCGATGGGGAACGATGCTCCGATATGGCGCTTGCCGCGGCCCACCAGGCAATGGAAATGGCGGAAATAGAGCCTGAGGAAATTGATCTGATCATCGTCGGTACGGTCACGCCCGACAAGATATTCCCGAGCACCGCCTGCATCATTCAGCGCCGACTCGGCATCCGCGGTTGCCCCGCCTTCGACATACAGGCTGCCTGTTCGGGATTCATATACGCCCTGGATCTTGCGAATCGGCAAATACAAACCGGCGCGGCGAAAACCGCACTCGTGATCGGCAGCGAGATACTCTCGAGACTGACCAATTGGGACGATCGTGCTACTGCGGTGTTATTCGGCGACGGCGCCGGCGCTGTCATCTTGCAGGCCAGCGACGAGCCGGGGATTGTCTCCACGCATATTCACTCGGATGGGCGGTACGAGGACCTGCTACACGTACCCGAAGGCATTGGCACCAGCCTGGAGGGACTGTTAGTCGAGGGCGCGTTCATCCGGATGGATGGCAACGCGGTGTTCCGCCGTGCCGTAGCGACACTCGGTTCGATCGCGCAAGAAACGCTGGCCAACAATGGCATCGACAAGCACGACGTCGACTGGCTGGTCCCGCATCAGGCGAACCTGCGCATCATTTCTGCCGCTGCCAAGAAGCTCGATCTCTCGATGGACCACGTGGTGGTAACCGTCGATGAGCACGCGAACACATCGAGCGCATCGATACCCCTGGCCCTGAACACGGCCATTCGTGACGGGCGAATTGAGCGTGGCCAGCTGCTGCTTTTCGAGGCATTTGGCGCCGGGTTTACCTGGGGATCGGCGCTGGTTCGCTATTGATCCTGCGCGTGGACGCTTCGCAAAAACGGCCGATCATTGTTCATATTGTTTCTGGGAAAAGCGCCTAAAGTATTGTTTATAAAAATAAAATAAGATAATAGAATACCTGCTAGACTATCCACGTCCGCATCAGCGGGGCTGCAAAAAAAAAGCAAAACAGGCAGCGTGCAAGATCACCAATAAGAACAAGCACAAGGGGATAAATCATGGGTGTAGATAAGATCGTCAAACTTGTAGGCGTGTTGTTCGCGATCGTCGCGGCTTTCGTCGACATTCCGGAAAGTGCGGGCATCGTGGCTTTGCTGGGTATCGCGGGCGCATGGTTCATCAGCGCCGAAGACCGCAACCGATTCCTGGTTGCAGCGATTGCCTTGAGTCTCGCGCACAGCGGCCTTAACGAAATCTGGGGTGTCGGCGGTTATATCTCGACCGCTCTTGGAGGCGTCAATGACCTCTTCCTGGCAGCAGCGGCAACCGTTATCGTGTTGGGGGTTGTAGACAAACTGAAGCCCTGAGGGGCCTGGCGTTGGTCAAACGCCGGCACAAGAAAGGCTGCCTCTTGGGGCAGCCTTTTTGTTGGGGAATGCTCTCCACCCTGTGAAGTTCACATAACATTGGCAAAAACAGGTTTCAGTGAGGATTTAATGTGACCTGGTTCACAAAATCGGGTCTCACCTGTCTCTATACTGCGACAAAAGCAACTGTCGCATTACGGCGACATCGGATCAGGCACAGCCGGTATGGATACGAAAGACATGGAAACACCGCTATCAGAGTCGAGTGTGTCGCTGAAACTCGCTGAAATTCAAAAGCGCTGCAATGAGCTCATGGATAAGCCCGATGCGTTGTCGGAACTGACTCTCGAGGAACCTGTCGCGGACCCGCGGTCGAACGATCCCTATAACCGTCATCGCTCCTGAGCGGCGTCGTCGTCCAGGCTGCGCATCAGCCTCAGGCGCCATACCCAGATTGCGACGATCAGGCTGGCCGCTATTGGCAGTGAACTGAGCGGGTTTGGAATAACAAAAAAATCATAGAGCCCGTGCAAGCCAGAGGCGATGCCCAGGCCTGCGGCCGCGGCGGGCAGGATACTGCGTCCGCCCAGACGCGCGCCCGCAATCCAGTGCCCCCAGATTGAGGCAAACAGAATATGCACGACCGGACTGGCGAAGCCGCGTGCGTATGCTTCCGTGGTGCTGAGGTATTCCAGGTACTGCCAGTTTTCCACGGTCGCGTAGCCCAGGGCCAAAAACGACGCGTAAATAATGCCATCGAGCGGCTCATCGAATTCCTTGAGCCGTACAACGATCAACAGGAATGGCAGCAGTTTCGCGATCTCTTCGATAGGGCCGATGGCAAGGAGCGTATAAGCGAGGAGGCCCAGGGTATTTGTGTCAGCCAGGTGGCCTGCGTCAAAGCGTAATCCGATGACCCCCAGGCCGGTATACAAGGCCATGGAAATCCCGCTGGCGAGCATTCCCAGGGCGAACGTCAACGCCAGATGCCCGAGCGGCTCCGGCAGACGCCTGTCTTTGTTGTAATGGTAGACAGCCCAGAAGAGCACTGGCAGGGCAATCGGCATGATGAGCAGCAATTGGCGCATCGCCTGATTATGCGGCGATGGGGGACAAGGGTGCTAGGATTAGCAGCGGGATTTGCTGGAAAAGCGGGGAAATGTGATGTCGGTCGATCTAACGATTAATGGTGAAGTAGTGTCGCTGGATGTGGATCCGGGCATGCCGTTGCTTTGGGCAATCCGCGACATAGTCGGTCTGACCGGAACCAAGTTCGGGTGCGGCAAAGCACTTTGCGGCTCCTGCAACGTTTTTGTCGATGACCAGGTGGTGCGCTCGTGTGTGATTCCGGTGTCGGCCGCCGCCGGCAAGGCGGTGACAACCATTGAAGGACTGTCCGGGAATGGCGATCACCCGGTACAGGTAGCCTGGCGCGAGCTCAACGTACCGCAATGCGGCTATTGCCAGTCCGGCCAAATCATGAGCGCTGCGGCACTGCTGCAGCGCAACCCGAATCCCAGCGATGCCGACATTGACAGCGCGATGAGCGGCAATATCTGCCGCTGCGGGACCTACACGCGTATTCGTGCCGCGATCCACCGCGCAGCGGAGGACCGGTCATGAAAAATATCGAGCACCTGAGCAGACGTGAGTTCCTGCAACGCACCGGCCAGGTCGGTGGTGGTCTCGTACTGGCGCTGACACTCACATCGGCCTGCCAGCCTGATGCAGACGATTCCGGGGGCGCGTCGAGCGTCGCAGCGAACGTCTACGTCAATATTCGTGATGACGGTATCGTTGAGATCTACTGCCACCGGTCCGAGATGGGTCAGGGCATTCGAACGTGTCTGCCACAGATCATCGCGGACGAACTGGAGGCGGATTGGGACCGCATAGAGCTCATTCAGGCACTCGGCGATGAAAAATACGGGGACCAGAACACGGATGGGTCCACGAGTATTCGCCGACACTTTGACTTGCTGCGCGGCGCGGGCGCGAGCGCACGGGAGATGCTCATCGCCGCCGCTGCTGCGAACTGGGGCGTACCGGCAGCCGAATGCGTTGCTCGCGAGCACGCGATTCAC